>DATDAH010000244.1:0-70337 GCA_036525535.1 Acidimicrobiales bacterium | reverse complement strand
TCACCCAGACCCTTGCCCCGGGCGGCCTCCAGGGTGCCGACCCAGTAGACGCCGGCGATGCCGTGGCTGAGCATCGCCTGGGCGGCGGCGACCGGCGCATCGTCGTCGTAGGCCACCACCACCGCCACGTGAGGATCGAGGACCCGGTCGTAGCGGTCGATGGCCTCGCCCATGGCGGTGTCGGGCATGCCCAGGGACGGGTAGGCGGCCGAGCCGACGGCCACGAAGTCGGCGATCCCGGCCTCGTCGGTTGCCCGGCGCAGGTCGATCCCCGCCGGTGGGTCGACGTCGGCCAGCCGCTCCCGGCAGACCATCTCCGGCGCGTCCGTGAACGCCCGGAGGCCCTCCGCCTCGGCGTGGGCCGCGAGGTCGTCGTCACCCGGCCCGGTCACCAGCGTGTACCCCCGCGACCACTGGTCGAAGAAGGCGTCGGCCTGGGCCAACACCCGGGCCGGCTCCGTAGCGGGGTCGTTGCGGAAGACCCCGTTGAACACGAACGGGAAGTCGGTTCCGCTGGCGAACAGCGTCACCCCGTCGACGTCCCGGACCTGGCCTCGGTCCGACCAGAGCGTGCTCTGCCGTCCGAACTCCAGGTAGTTCAGGTGGGCCAGCCGGGCCAGCGTCGCGTCGTCGAGCACCCTCAGATCATCGCGGGTGGCGCGCGGACGTGTCCCGATCGATGACGGGCACGGCTTTCAACATCACGTGCGGCGCCGAAGTCGACTGACCGGAGCGGCCGGGTGGCGGAGCGAACAGGTGTTCGCTACGGTCGGACCATGGGGTGGAGGAACCCTCCGGTCACGTGGTCGGAGCTCGAAGGACGGCTCTCGGACCAGTGGGCCACGCCCCTGGACCAGTCCCACTGGCCCGGGGCCGACGGGGGCGACAGCCCGGCCTGGTCACGCAAGCGGGACAAGTACGAGGCCCTCGCCCTCGAGCGGCGGAAGGCGGCCACGCCGTATGCGGAGCTGCACTGCCACTCCAACTTCAGCTTCCTGGACGGGGCCTCCCACGCCGAGGAGCTGGCCGAGGAGGCCGTCCGCCTGGGGCTGGAGGCCCTGGCCCTCACCGACCACGACGGGTTCTACGGCGTGGTCCGCTTCGCCGAGGCGGCCCGGGCCTACGGGCTGCCCACCGTCTTCGGCGCCGAGCTGACCCTGGGCATGACCCGGCCGCAGATGGGCGAGCCCGACCCCGAGGGCGACCACCTCGTCGTCCTGGCCCGGGACCCGACGGGCTACGCCCGGCTGGGCACGGCCATCAGCGCGGCCCAGATGGCCGGGGAGAAGGGGGCGCCCCGCACCTCCCTGTCGGCGCTGGCCGGTGACGCCGTGGCCCGCGACCACTGGCTGGTGCTGACCGGCTGCCGCAAGGGGGCGGTGCCCCGGGCGCTGGTCGAACGGGGGCCGTCGGCCGCCCAACGGGAGCTGGCCCGCCTGGTCGACGCCTTCGGGCGGGAGAACGTGGCCATCGAGCTCTGGGACCACGGCGACCCGCTGGACAGTGCCCGCAACGACGGCTTGGCCGAGGTCGCCGTCCGGGCTGGGGTCGACGTGGTGGCCACCAACAACGTCCACTACGCCACGCCCTCCCGCCGCCGACTGGCCACCGCTCTGGCCGCGGTGCGGGCCCGGCGCTCCCTCGACGAGATCGACGGCTGGTTGCCCGCCGCGGCCGGCGCCCACCTGCGCTCGGGCGACGAGCAGGCCCGCCGCTTCGCCCGCTATCCCGGCGCGGTGGACCGGGCGGCGGCCCTGGGCCGCGAGTGTGCCTTCGACCTGCAGCTCGTCGCCCCGAACCTGCCGCCGTTCCCGTGCCCGCCCGGCCAGGACGAGATGTCCTTCCTCCGCCAGCTGACCGAGCAGGGCGCGCTCGGGCGGTACGGCACCCGGGCGGAGCACCCGGCGGCGTATCAGCAGATCGACCACGAGCTGGACATGATCGAGGCGCTCGGGTTCCCGGGGTACTTCCTGGTGGTCTGGGACATCGTGCGCTTCTGCCGGGAGAACGGGATCTTCTGCCAGGGGCGGGGGTCGGCGGCCAACTCCGCGGTCTGTTACGCCCTCGGGGTCACCAACGCCGACGCCGTGAAGCTGGGTCTGCTCTTCGAGCGCTTCCTGTCCCCGGAGCGGGACGGCCCACCCGACATCGACATCGACATCGAGAGCGATCGGCGGGAGGAGGCCATCCAGTACGTCTACGAGCGCCACGGCCGGGCCAACGCCGCCCAGGTGGCCAACGTCATCACCTACCGGGCCCGCTCGGCGGTGCGGGACATGGCCAAGGCCCTGGGGCACGCCCCAGGCCAGCAGGACGCCTGGGCCAAGCAGATCGACCGCTGGAGCCACGTCGCCGACAGCGAGCACCAGCGGGACCCCGACGGCCATGTCGACCACGACATCCCCGCCGAGGTGCTGGCCCTGGCCGCCGAGATCGAGGACTTCCCCCGCCACCTGGGCATCCACTCCGGGGGCATGGTCATGTGCGACCGGCCGGTGGCGGAGGTCTGCCCGGTCGAGTGGGGGCGCATGGAGAACCGCAGTGTCCTGCAGTGGGACAAGGACGACTGTGCTGCGGTGGGCCTGGTCAAGTTCGACCTGCTCGGCCTGGGGATGCTGTCCGCCCTCCGCTACTGCATCGAGCTGGTGGCCGAGCACGAGGGGGCCCAACTGGACCTGGCCACCCTCCCGCACGAGGACCCCGAGGTCTACGCCATGTTGTGCGCGGCGGACACCGTGGGGGTCTTCCAGGTCGAGAGCCGAGCGCAGATGGCCACCCTGCCCCGCCTGAAGCCCCGCACCTTCTACGACCTGGTGGTCGAGGTCGCCCTCATCCGCCCCGGGCCCATCCAGGGCGGGTCGGTGCACCCCTACATCCGCCGCCGCAACGGCCAGGAGGCGGTGACCTACCTGCACCCCCTGCTCGAGAAGTCGCTGCAGAAGACCCTGGGCATACCGCTGTTCCAGGAGCAGCTCATGCAGATGGCCATCGACGTGGCCGGCTTCACCGCGTCAGAGGCCGACGAGCTGCGCCAGGCCATGGGCTCCAAGCGCAGCGTGGCCCGCATGGAGCGGCTGCGGGGCCGGTTCTTCGCCGGGATGGCCGAGCGGGGGATCACCCAGCCGGTGGACGAGAAGATCTGGGAGAAGCTGGCCGCCTTCGCCAACTTCGGCTTCCCCGAGAGCCATTCGGTGAGCTTCGCCTACCTGGTCTACGCCTCGTCCTGGTTGAAGCGGTACCACCCGGCCGCCTTCTGCGCCGCCCTGCTCAACGCCCAGCCCATGGGCTTCTACTCGCCCCACACCCTGGTCCAGGACGCCCGTCGCCACGGCGTCGAGATCCGCACCCCCGACGTCAACGCCAGCGCCGCCCAGGCCACCCTCCAAACGGGCTCGACCGGCGCCCCGGGCCGCGACCCGTCGACCTGGGCTGACGGAGGGCCGGTGGTGCGGTTGGGGATCGGGGCGGTGCGGGGGATCGGAGAGGACCTGGCCCTGACCATCGCCGCCGGGCGGCCCTACGACGACCCCGAGGACCTGGCCCGCCGGGCGGGATGCAGCCTGGCCCAGCTGGAGGCCCTGGCCACGGCTGGAGCCTTCGGCTGCTTCGGCCTCGACCGCCGATCGGCCCTCTGGGGGGCCGGGGCCGTGGCCCAGGGCGGCGCCGACCGTCTGGCCGGGGTGGTCACCGGGGTGACGGCGCCGATGCTCCCGGGCATGGAGCCCCGCGAGGAGTCCCTGGCCGACCTGTGGGCCACCGGCATCAGCCCCGACGGCCACCCCACCCGCTTCGTCCGCGAGGAGTTGGACCGGCGGGGCGTGGTCACCGCCATCGCCCTGAAGGCGATGCCCGACGGCGTCCGGGTGCAGGTCGGTGGCGTGGTCACCCACCGTCAGCGCCCGGCCACGGCCTCGGGCATCACCTTCCTCAACCTGGAGGACGAGACCGGCCTGGTCAACGTGGTCGTCTCCAAGGGCTGCTGGGCCCGCTACCGCAAGGTGGCCCGCGCCACCCCGGCCCTGATCGTGCGGGGGACGCTGGAGCAGGTCGAGGGCGTCACCAACGTGGTGGCCGACAAGCTCGAGCCCCTCCCCGTCACCGCCCCGCAACGCAGCCGAGACTTCCGCTGACCACCCCCCCGATCGTTCTGGGACCTGTCGTCGGTGACGGGGCGCGAGTTTCAGGTTCCACAACGGTTGGATTCGGCGGGGGCGGCGACGGCGGCGACGAGGTGTTGACGGGCGCGGGCGACGCGGCTGCGGATGGTGCCGACGGGGCAGCCCACGGCCTCGGCCGCTTCGGCGTAGCGCAGGCCCAGGACCTGGGTCAGGACGAATGCGGCGCGCTGATCGGGGTCGAGGCCGGCCAGCAGCTCGTCGAGGTCGACGACCCCGGTCGGGTCGGCGAGCGTCTCGATGGCCTCGACCTCGTTGCGGGCCAGGATCCGTCGGCCGCGGGTCCGGCGGCGGACCTCGTCGATGCAGACGTGGCGGGCGATGCCGAGGAGCCAGAGGCGCACCGGGCGCTCCCCCCGGAAGTGGGGGAGGCCGGTGATGGCCCGGGCGTAGACGTCCTGGGTCAGGTCGTCGGCACTCTGGCGGTCGACGAGGTGGGCGCACAGCCGCCACACGTCGGCCTGCGTGCCCCGGACGAGGTCGGACAGCGCCACCCGGTCACCACCGACGGCCTGTCGGGCCAGTTCGGTCAGCTGGTCGTCAGGCATCTCGGGCCCATGCCGGGAACCAGATGGGGGGTTGGTTCGACAGGTAGGGCATGCGTTGTGATCAGAGTCGAGATGTGCTGTCCGCCCGGCTGGACGGTGAGGCCACGGCCGACGAACTGGCCGTGCTGGACCGTCATCTTGCCAGCTGTGCCGCCTGCACCGACTTCGCCTCCTCGCTCACGGCCCTCGACCGGGTCACCCGCCTGACGCCGGCTGAGCCCGTCCCCGACCTCGCCGGCGCCGTCATGGCCGCCAACCCGCCCGTGCGCCGCGACCCCCGGCGGGAGGCCGCCCGATGGAGCCTCGTGGTCGTCGCCCTGGCTCAGCTCGTCATCGCCCTTCCGTCGTTGCTGACCGGCCCGAGCGGTGAAGCCGTGCACACGACCCGCGAGCTGGGAAGCTGGTCCGCGGCTCTGGCCGTCGGGCTCCTCGTCGCCGCCTGGCAGCCCGCCCGGGCCCGGGGGATGCTCCCGCTGGGGCTCGTTGTGGCGGGGGTCCTGAGCCTCGGGGCCCTGGTCGACATCATCTCGGGGGCGACCGCCGGGGCCGGTGAAGCCGTCCACCTGCTCGAGGTGGCCGGCGTGGCCCTGCTCTGGCTCCTGGCCCACCGCGATGACGATGCCCGTGCGACCCAGCCGGTCCTCGCCCGGTGAGGCGACTGCTCGCAGCCGCGGCCCTGGTCGCGGCGCTCCTCCTGCTCGGTGCCGCCCCGGCGTCGGCCCACGCCGTCCTGGAGGCGTCGACCCCGGGCGACGGCGCCCGCCTCGACACCCCACCTGAGAGCGTCCGTCTCGAGTTCAACGAGCCCGTGTCGGCGGATCTGGGTGGGCTACGGGTGTTCTCGGCCAACGGTGACCGGGTCGACGTCGGCGAGACGCGCGCGGACGGCGAGGTGGTCGCCGTCGACCTGCAGGACGACCTGGCCGACGGCGCGTACGTCGCCACCTACCGGGTCGTGTCCGACGACGGGCATCCGGTCCAGGGCGGCCTGGTCTTCAGCGTCGGCGACGTCCAGGCCGACCCGGCGCTGATCAGCCAGTTCTTCGACGAGGGCTCGGATCGGGCCTGGGAGATCGCCGGCGTCGTCTTCCGCTTCCTGGCCTACGCCGGCGTGTTGCTGGCCGCGGGTGGCGCCTTCTTCCTGTCCTTCGTCCACGACCGCGGGCCCGAGGAGGACCGTCTGCGGCGCCTCGTCCGCCGCGCGGCGGTCGTCGGCGCCGTGGGGATCCTGGCCGCGCTCCCGATCCAGGCCGCGCTGGGCACGGGCCAGGGCTTCGACGCCATCACCCAGGACGGCGTGCTGGGCGAGGTCCTGCAGGAGGGGGTGGGCCTGGCCACGTTCCTCGGCCTGCTCGGCTTGGTGCTGCTCGTGCTCGGGGGGACGCGCCGGGCGGGGATCGGAGCCGGCGTGCTGCTCGCGGCCGGTTCGTTCGCCCTCAGCGGCCACACCCGCAGCACCGACGACGAGCTCCTCGCGGTGAGCGCGGGGATCGTCCACACCGTGACCGCCGCCGTGTGGTTCGGCGGCCTCGTGCTCCTGGCCGTGGTCCTTTGGGGTCGCCGCGACGAGGATGACCACACGTCTTCGGCCGGGATGGTGGGCCGCTTCTCCCGGGTGGCCACGGTCTGCGTCCTCGCCGTCGGTGCCGCCGGGGTCGCTCTGTCCTGGTCCGAGGTCCGGGCCCTGCGGGCGCTGACCTCCACCGCCTACGGCTGGACGCTGCTGGCCAAGGTCGGCGTGGTCCTGGTCGTCGGCCTCATCGGGGCCCACAACCGGTTCCGGGTCGTCCCCGCCATCCGACGCTCGCCGTCGGCCACTCGGGCCTGGTCGTTGCTCCGCAAGAGCGTCCGCCTCGAGGCCGCGGCTCTCGTCGTGGCCATCGCCCTCACCGCCGTGCTCGTGAACGTCACCCCGGCCCGCAGTGCCGCGGGCATCGGCGAGATCTTCAGCGAGACCGTGGCCCTCGGGGACGCCGGCTCGGTGAACATCGTCGTCGACCCGAATCAGGCGGGCCGCAACGCCATCCACCTCTACTTCTTCGACGAGGACGGCCGGTCGGCGGAGATCGCCGACGACGTCAGCGTCAGCCTGTCGCTGCCGTCCGACGACATCGGCCCCATCGTGCGGGAGCCCTTCCGGGCCGGCCCCGCTCACTTTCAGATCGACGGGAACGAGCTCGTCACCGGTGGTCGGTGGACCATTCAGGTGACGGCCGACATCTCCCGCTTCGAGTCGGCGACCGGCGAGGTCGAGGTCCTCGTCGGGGGCTGAGCGTTGTCCATGATCCAAACCAAGGGAGTGTCATGAAGAAGCTGTTGACCGTGCTGGCTGGCGCGGGCGTCCTGCTCGTCGGGCCGGCCGCCCCGGCGTGGGCCCACATCGAGCCCACCGTCGAGGAGGCGCCGGCCGGGGGGTTCGTGACCTTCGCCCTCGTCGTCCCCCACGGCTGTGAGGACGACACCGGCACCGTGAAGCTCGAGGTCCAGCTGCCCGACGGCGTCGAGTCGGCCACACCCCAGTTCCTCCCCGGCTGGGCGGCGACGGTGGACGACGCCGGCCCGGTCGTCGTGACCTGGGAGGGTGGCCCGCTGCCCCACGACCAGTTCATGGAGTTCGGCCTGTCGGTGCCGATGCCGGACACGCCGGGTGAGACCGTGCTGTTCCCGACGATCCAGACCTGCGAGAGCGGGGACGAGGTGTCCTGGATCGAGGAGACGCCCGAGGGGGGCGAGGAGCCGGAGCACCCCGCCCCCGCCGTTGCGCTGACCGAGTCCGACGGTGAGCACACCCACGGCGAGGAGGGCGCGGAGGAGGACGAGCACGCCGACGACGTGGCGACGGCCACGATCAGCAGCGACGACAGCAGCAGCGACAGCCTGGCGGTCGTGGCCCTGATCGTCGGGGCCGTCGGCCTGCTTGTCGGCGGCTACGCCGTGATGAGCTCCCGTCAGGCATCCTGACGCCATGAGCGCCCGGGCCGTCGCCTGTCGTGCGGTGACCCTGGCGGTGGTCGGGCTGGTCCTCGGGGCCGGCCCGGCCGCCGCCGACGCGGCCAAGCCGGGGAGCTACTCGTCGGAGGTCACCTCCATCGAGCCGGACCCCGCCGGCTTCACCGTCGAGACCGCGGGGGGTGACGCCTTCATCGCACTCACGGTCGAGAACGGGCACGCGGCGGTCGTCGAGGGCTACGAAGGGGAGCCCTACCTCCGGTTCAACGCCGACGGAAGCGTCGAGCAGAACCGAAACTCACCGGCGACCTACATCAATGCCGCTCGGTACGGCACGAACGCGCTGGCCCCCGACAACCTGCAAGGGGTCGATGCGACCACGCTCGAACCCGACTGGGAGCAGGTCGTGTCCTCGGGCGGTTCCTACGCGTGGCACGATCACCGGACCCACTTCATGGGCGGTGAGCGTCCAGCAGGCGGAACCCTCGATTGGACGCTCCCGATCGAGGTCGATGGTCAGCCGATCGTCGTCTCGGGCGTGATTCGCTACGAGGGGACGGTGTCGCCGATCCCGTGGTTCGCCCTGGCCCTGCTGGTCCTGGTGGCGCTCGGCGTCTGGGGGACACGGCTGCCCGACCGGGTGCCCGCCGTCCTGGTCCTCGTCGTCGGCCTGCTCGCCGCGGGCGTGGCGTGGGTGGGCTACACCAGCCTGCCCTCCGGCACCGGGGCCTCGATCGTGCCCGTCGTGGTCGCCCTCGTCGCGGTGGTCCTCGCCCTCGTGGCGGTGCTCGTCGAACGCCTACGCACGGTCGGGCTACTCGCCGGCGGGGTGTTCCTGGCCACCTGGGGCGTGTTCCGGCTCGCGGTGCTGTCGAACCCGGTGCTCCCGACAGACGTCCCGTTCGCCTTCGAGCGCCTGGTCACCGCGCTGGCCCTCGGTGTCGGTGTCGGCGCCGTGATCGTCGCCTTCCGCTCCGGCGCCTTCACCCTCTCCCTCATGCCTGACCTCGCCGAGGAGTAGCAGCCCCGCCGTTACGCTCCGGCGCGCATGGCGAGTTTCGCGGTCCAGCTCCTGGCGTTCGCCGCCGGCGCGTCGGTCGTGCTCTGGGTGGTGCGGGCCGCGGTGTGGACCGTGGTGGTGCCGCGGCCCGAGCAGGTGTGGCTCACCCGGGTCCTCTTCGTGGTGGTCCGCCGGCCGTTCGAGTTCTTCGCCTGCCGCGCCCGCACCGTGACCCGGCGGGAGGCGATCCGGGCCCGCTACGGCCCCACGACCCTGATGCTGATGCCCTTGGCCTGGGTGACCGGGGTGATGATCGGGTTCGTGCCCATCTACTGGGCCCTCGGTGCCGACCCCATCGGCGAGGAGTTCGTGCTGTCCGGTTCGTCGGTCACCACGCTGGGCTTCTCCCGCCCCAACGAGGGCCCGCCGCTGGGCGCCGCCGTGGTCGAGGCGGTCATCGGCCTGGGCCTGGTCGCCCTGCTCATCAGCTTCCTGCCCACGATGTACGGCCACTTCTCCCGCCGGGAGCACCTGGTGGCCAAGCTCTCCAGCCGGGCGGGCACCCCGCCGACGCCCGCCGAGATGTTCATCCGGCACCACCGCCTCGAGCGGCTCGAGCAGCTCGACGACATGTGGCCGGACTGGGAGGACTGGTTCGTCGAGCTCGAGGAGAGCCACACCACCTATCCGGCGCTGGTCCACTTCCGCTCCATCGACGACCACCGCTCCTGGCTCACCGGGGCGGGGGCGGTCCTCGACGCGGCCGCCCTGCGGTCCTCCACCCTCGACATCCCGCGCCAGGCGAGAGCCGAGCTGACCATCCGGTCGGGCTATCTCGCCCTGCGGGCCATCGCCGACTTCTTCGGGATCCACCACGAGCGGCGACCCCAACCCACGGACCCGATCTCGATCCACAAGGCCGAGTTCGACGGCGTCTACGAGCAGCTCCGCGCCGCCGGGGTCCCGCTGAAGCCGGACCGGGATCAGTGTTGGCGGGACTTCGCCGGCTGGCGGGTCAACTACGACCGGGTGCTGCTCGAGCTGTGTGCGCTGGTGCAGCCGCCCCCCGCCCTGTGGTCCTCGGACCGCATGGGCGACCTGCCCCGGCTCAGGTTCCGTCGTCCGCGGCGACCCACGTCCGTCGAACAGGAGGAGTGAGATGAGCTTCGAGGTGCCCGAACATGTGCGGCCGGTGCGAGCGGCCGTGGAGGCGTTCATGCGGGAGCGGGTCGAGCCCGCCGAACCGGAGCTCCACGCCGGCGACGAGGCCGCCCGCGACCTGCTGCGGGAACTGCAGGCCGAGGCCAAGGCCGAGGGCCTGTGGGCCCTCGGGCACCCGGCCGAGCTGGGCGGCGGGGGCCTGCCCTTCCTGGACTACGTCTACGTCAACGAGGTCCAGGGCCGCAGCGAGTTCGGCCAGCTCGCCCTCGGCACCTTCACCCTCCAGGACTCCCTGATGCTGGACAAGTACGCCAGCCCCGAGTGGCGGGAGCGCTACCTCGCCCCCCTGGTGGCGGCCGAGATCTCGCCCAGCTTCGCCATGACGGAGCCCGAGGTGGCGTCGTCGGATCCCACCCAGCTCCAGACCGCCGCCGTGCTCGACGGCGAGGAGTGGGTCATCAACGGCCTGAAGTGGTTCACGACGGGGGCCAACCGGGCGGCCTACACGACGGTCATGTGCCGGACCGAGCCCGACGCCCCGGACCACCGCGCCTTCTCGATGATCGTGGTCCCGACCGACACGTCTGGCTACCAGATCGTCAGGGAGACGCCGGTGTTGGGCATCAAGGGTGGGCACTGCGAGGTCCGCTACACCGACGTGCGGGTGCCGGCCGGCAACCTCCTCGGCCCCCGGGGGCACGGCTTCCAGATCGCCCAGGACCGGCTGGGCCCCGGGCGGATCTTCCACTGCATGCGGTGGCTGGGGCAGGCCCAGCGGGCCTTCGAGCTGCTCTGCGAGCGGCTGAACGCGCGGGTGGCCTTCGGCGAACCGCTGTCGCACAAGCAGCTCATGCAGCAGCACGTGTTCGAGTCCTACGCCGAGATCCAGGCCTGCCGCCTGCTCACCCTCCAGGCCGCGGAGCGCATCGACGCCGGCGACCAGGCCCGGGTGGAGATCGGCACCATCAAGGTGGTCGGGGCCCGGATGCTGCACAACGTCATCGACCGGGCGATCCAGGCCCACGGGGCCAAGGGCCTGACCGACGACACGCCGCTCAGCTTCATGTACCGCTCGGCCCGCTTCGCCCGGATCTACGACGGCCCCGACGAGGTCCACGTCCACACGGTCGCGAGACGCATCCTCAAACAGTCCCGCGACGGGAACCCGATCAACTTTTGACTGGCTTCGCTTCGCTCGGCAGGTCCGGCGCCAGCGACGCGACGGGCACCGCGCGGGCGGCGGCGTCGATCTGGAAGTACTCGGCCCGGTGGAAGCCACCGACCTTGGCGACGAGGTTCGACGGCACCTGCTGAACGCGCCGGTTGAGGTCCCGGACGTTGCCGTTGAAGATGCGCCGGGCGGCCTGGATGCGGTTCTCGGTGGCGGCCAGCTCCTTCTGGAGCTCCAGGAAGTGGACGTCGGCCTTCAGGTCGGGGTAGGCCTCAGCCACGGCGAACAGCTGCTTCAGCCCGTCCACCAGCAGATTTTCGGCAGGGGCCTGCTCCTCCGGGGCCCCAGTGGCGGCGACGGCCTGGCTCCGGGCCTCGACCACGGTTTCCAGCGTCTCGCGCTCGTGGGCGGCGTAACCCTTCACGGTGGCGACCAGGTTCGGGATGAGGTCGTAGCGCCGCCGCAGCTCGGTGTCGACGGTGGACCAGGAGTTCTCCACCATCTCCCGCTGCAGCGCGAAGCGGTTGTAGGAGGCCCAGATCCAGCCGACCAGCACCACGCCGCTGCCGACCAGCACGACCAGGGTCACGCTCATCGGGGCCTCGGTTCGACGATGTCGGGCAAATCCGGATGGAACTCCCGCACGACGGGCGGGATCAACTCCCGGAAGCGGTTCGACAGCCCGACCAGCGACAAGCACAGCTCGGCCGGGAGCTGAGGGGCGGCGACCAGGACCCAGCGCCCCCGCACCTCGAACTGGAACTGGCCGTCGGTTGACAGCAGCAGCTCCATCATCTGGGGGTCGAGGAACATCCGGGCGAAGCGCTCGTCCTCGGAGGTGACCATGAAGCGACGGTTGAACGCCTCGGACTCCAGGTCGATCGACGGCATCCCGACCTTCTCGAGCAGGCGGGTGGCCACGGTGTCGGGCTGCACGACCAGGTGCGGGAAGGCGTGGTCGGTCTCGGTCAGGCAGCAGGTCATGTACCGGTAGTGGCTCTCCTGGGTCCCGTCCTCGGTCTGCTTCTCGTCCCAGGTGGTCAAGTCGAAGAGGCGGACGGGGGCGCCGTCGGCGGACTGGCCGACGATCATGTTCTCGACCATCGAGCGGTTCCCGAGGCGGAAGATCTGGAAGGGCACCCGGGTGGAGGCGAACCAGTCCTCCTCGGTGTAGACGAAGCCGTTGGCCGCGGCCAGCTTCTGCAGGTCCCCGTTGCGGTCGGCCTTGCGTTTGAACGCGACCGTCGTCATGACGCCGAAGGCCACGAAGCCGACCAACATGAGCCACACCACCACGGGTCTCCTTCGGCCGTCGCCTGCGCCCCCTGAGTGATCGCGGGCCCCGGACGCGCCGCTACCTTCGCCCCGGTGACCTCCCGCTTCGCCCTCGACACCGCGGTGACCGCGCTCGGCAACCACCGCTACCGGGCCGGGATCGACCCCGCCTGGCGGGTGGAGCGCCCGAACGGGGGCTACGTGGCCGCCATCCTCCTGCGGGCGGTCACCACGGAGCTGGCCGACCCTGGGCGGGCGCCACGTTCGGTGACGGTGCACTACCTGCGCCCGCCCGAGGATGGCCCGGTCGAGGTCGAGGTCGTCGTCGAACGCACGGGCCGAACGATGAGCGCGGTGTCCGCCCGCCTGCTCCAGGACGGCCGACTGCTGGCCCTGGCCCTGGTGTCGGCGGGGCTCTCGCGGGAGGCCTACGAGTTCGACGACGCACCGATGCCCGCGGTCCCGCCGCCGGAGGACTGCGAGGTCCTGGCCCGACCGCCGTTCCCCATCCCGATCCGGGACCAGATCGAGTCCCGTCACGCCATCGGCCCGCAGCCCTTCCAAGCGATCGGCGACGCCGTGACCGGTGGCTGGATGCGCATGGTCGACCCGGAGCCGACCGATGTCCACACCTTGGTCCAGATGGCCGACGGCTGGGTGCCGGCGATCTTCGGGACCGTGGCCGAGCGCCTGGGCGTGCCCACGGTGGACCTCACCGTGCACCTGCGCCAGACACCTACACCCGAGGACGACGGTTGGCTCCTCGTCCGCTTCCGGACCCGCGTGGCGGCCGAGGGTTACCTCGAGGAGGACGGCGAGATCTGGGGCCGATCGGGGCGGCTGCTGGCCCAGTCCCGCCAGCTCGCCGTGATCCTGTGACGGTGCGTCGCCGAGCGGTCGTGTCCGGCCGGGTGCAGGGCGTCTGGTACCGGGACACGGCCCGCCAGGAGGCCGAACGCCTCGGCGTCGCCGGCTCGGCCGCGAATCGGCTCGACGGCCGAGTGGTCCTGGAGGCGGAGGGTGAGGAGGCCGCGGTGGAGGCCTTCCTCGCCTGGGCGGCTGAGGGACCGCCTCGGGCCCGGGTCGACGCCGTCAGCGTCGAAGCGATCGAACCCACCGGCGAGCCCGGGTTCACGGTCACCTGGTAGCGGCAGGAGGCAACGGCGGCGTGACGACGGGATCGGTTCAGCCGTCCTCGGTGACGGGCGGGGCGGCGCGGCCGATGAGGCTGGCCGAGCCGTAGGAGGCGGCCTGGACGGCCGTGACCACCGAGGTCGGGTCGGCGGCCCCGACGGGCAGCGGCTGGTCCAGGGCGTAGAGGGTGAACACGATGCGGTGAGCGAAGCCGTCCTGTGGGCAGGGGCTGGAGTAGGCGGCGACGCCGGCGCTGTTGAGCCGCACGTCCGAGCCGCCGGGGGGCTCCCCGAGGCGCGCCCGGGTCGTGCCCGGTGGGATGCCGGTGACGACCCACTGGGCGACACCCTCGGCGTCGACATCCTGCACGACCAGGGCCAGTTCGGTGACCCGGCGGGGCGGGTCGGTCCACTCCAGCTCCGGGGACCGGTCGCCCCGGCAGGTCGCGCTACGGGGCATCGTGCCCCCGGGGGCGAAGTCCGGGCTGGACAGGGTCAGGCCACCGGGACCGACGCCCTGGAGCGGTGCGTCCTCGTCGATGACGGGGACCGGAGTCGTGGTCGGCACCGGCACGGCGGTCAACTCGGGGTTCGGGTCGGCCAGGTGCCGCCCGTCGTCGGGCCCGCAGGCGGCCACGACCAGGACGGTGAGCGCCGCGCCCGCCAGCCAGCGGAGCGGACGGGAGGGGAGGGCCACGGGGGCAGTATTCCGCCTCGCCGGTCGGGTTCGGCGGACCGAGGCCCTTCCGGTGCCGTCCTACGCTCGGGGCATGACGACCATCCATCACGACGACGACGGCGACCTCGGCGTCCTGGCCGGCCAGCGCGTCGCCGTCGTCGGCTACGGGAACCAGGGCCGCTCGTGGGCCCTCAACCTGCGGGACTCCGGGCTTGATGTCCAGGTCTGCGTCCGGGCCGACGCCACCCGTGAGCAGGCGGAGGCCGACGGGTTCATCGCGGCCGACATCGCCGCGGCCGATGACGCCGACGTGGTCTGCGTCCTGGTGCCCGACGACGCCATCCCGTCATTGGACCTGACACCGGGCCCGGCGGCCCTGACCGTCGTGGCCAGCGGCTACACGCTGGCCTTCGACCGGTTTGCCCCGGCCGGCGACATCGGCTTGGTCGCCCCCCGCATGCTCGGTCCCGAGGTCCGGCGCTGCTACGAGGAGGGCGGCGGCTTCATCACCGCCGTCGGCGTGCACCGGGACGTCACGGGCACGGCCCAGGTCCGCACCCTGGCCGTGGCCAAGGGCATCGGTGGCCTGCGCCAGGGTGCGATCGAGCTCACCGCCCAGCAGGAGGCCGTCCTCGACCTGGCCGTCGAGCAGGTCCTCTCGCCGGCGCTGACCCATGTGTCCAACAACTTCGTCGGCGTGATGCTGGAGCAGGGCATTCCCCTGGAGGCCGTCATCACCGAACTGGTCCTGTCGGGGGAGGTCGAGCGCACCTATCGCCTCCTGCGGGAGGAGGGGTTCGCCCGGCAGATGGCGTACCACTCGCCGACCAGCCAGTACGGCCAGCTGTCGCGTCGGGGTCGCTACGACCACCTCGATGTCGGGACCACGATGCGGGAGCTGGTCGACGACATCACGTCCGGGCGCTTTGCGGACGAGTGGGACGCCGAGCAGCACACCGGCCACGCCCGACTGGCGGCCCTGACCGCGACCCACGCCGGCCCGGAGGTCCAGGCCTTCGAGGACGAGATGCGGACACGGCTCGGGGAGCAAGCCGCGGGCTGACCCGCGGGCGGGGTACTCCGGCTGAAAGACCACCTACCCTGAGGCAATGACGCGGCGCAGCCTCGCGGAGCAGCTCCGACGACCGGACCCGATCGGCGGAGCCGGCCGGACGGAGTACGGCGGAATGTGATGGACGACAAGCCCAGGAACCTCCGCTCGATGCTCACGGAGGCCAAGGACGCGTCCGAGCTGATGCTCGACCTGGCCTACGCGTCGGTCTACTTCGGCGACCCGGACATGGCCGAGGAGGTCGACGAGCTCGAAGACCAGATGAACGACCTCGTCCACGAGATGCGGGCCGTGTGCATCCTGGCGGCCCGCAAGCCGAGCGAGGCCGACGAGATGGCCTCCGTGTTGCAGGTCATCAGCGCCATCGAACGCATCGCCAACGCCGCCGCCAACATCGCCCGCATCGTCACCCACCGCCTGGGCATCCCCCGGGAGCTGGTGGCCGACCTGTCCGAGGCCGAAGAGGTGGCCCACCGCGTCCTCATCCGGGAGGGGTCGCACATGGCCCACCGACCGCTGGCCGCCCTGGAGCTGCCGGTGGCCACGGGCATGCGCATCATGGCCATCCGCCGGGGCCGGGAATGGATCATCGACGAGATCCGCGGCGACCAGGTCATCCTCCCCGGCGACGTGCTCTTCTGCGAGGGGTCGCCGGCCGGAATCACCCGTCTCCGGGAGCTGGCCGGGGCGTCGGCCTGGGCGCCGGCGATGGTGCCCGACGGCGCCGTGCTCACCGACCTCGACCGGGCCGTGGACACGCTCGTGGAGATGAAGAACATCTCCGAGGCCGCCGTCGGCCTGGCGTACTCGGCCCTCGTGCTCGGCGACCGCAGCCTGGCCATGGAGGTCCGCCACCTGGAGGACCGGCTGGACGAGATGAAGGACCGCCTCGAGGTGTGGGTCCTGCGGGCCGCCGCGCCCGACATCGACCCGTCACCCCTACGGGGCCTGCTGGCTCTGTCCCAGGCCGCCGAGGACATCGGTGACCAGGCCCAGCAGATGGTCTGGCTCATCGAGCACGGCGAGGAGATCCACCCGATCCTCGGCATCGCCCTCGGCGAGAGCGACGAGGTGGTGCTCCGCATCCCGGTGGCCCAGGGCTCGGCCGCCGACGGGGCCAAGCTCAGCGAGCTGGAGCTGGAGATCGAGCCCGGCTTCCAGATCCTGGCCATCCAGCGGGACGGCCGCTACCGCTACCAACCCCGCCGGTACGTCCAACTCGAGGCCGGTGACGAGCTCATCGTCACCGGCCCCGACGAGGGTCGCGGCCTCATGGCCGAGCGCCTCGGTTGGCGGTTCACCCTCGACGAGGAGACCGGCGAGCACGAGCTCCTCCCCCTCGACCGGGTCAGCTGACCTCGGGGGTCAGATGTAGCCGCGGAGCTCGACGGTTTCGGCGACCCGGCGGACGCCGATGGCGTAGGCGCCCGAGCGCAGGGTGCACTCGAGGTAGTCGGCCATCTCCCGGGTGGCGGCGTACGCCTTCAGCAGGCGGGCGGCGAGACGCTGGTTGAACTGGGCCTCGTCCCACGTGAACTGCTGGATGTTCATCGTCCACTCGAAGTAGCTGCCCACGACGCCACCGGCGTTGGCCAGGATGTCCGGGATGATGGTGACGCCCATCTCGTGCAGGGCGGCGTCGCCGTCGGGGGTGACGGGGTAGTTGGCCGCCTCGACGACGATGCCGGCTTTGACCTCGCGGGCGTTGGCGCCGGTCAGGACCTGGCCGAGGGCGGCGGGGATGAGCACGTCGCAGTCGATCTCCAGCAGCTCCTCGTTGTCGATGACGGTCACGCCCTCGGCGTCGGCCAATCGGCCGCCGTTCAGGACGGTCCGGCACAGGTCGATGATGTCCAAGCCGTCGGGGTGGTGGACGCCACCGTGCACGTCGGAGACGGCGACGACCTTGGCGCCCCGGCCCACCGCCTCGAGCGAGGCCCACGAACCCACGTTGCCGAAGCCCTGGATGGCCACGGTCGCGTTCTCAAGCGTCCGGTTCTCGGCGTGCAGGTGGGCATCCAGCACTTCGATGCAGCCTCGACCCGTGGCCTGCTCGCGGCCCGGCGCCCCCCCGAGGGCCACGGGCTTGCCGGTGACGATGGCCGGGGTGTGGCCCTCGACGCGCCCGTAGGCGTCCATCATCCAGGCCATGGTCTGAGCGTTGGTGCCGACGTCCGGCGCCGGGATGTCCCGGTAGGGGCCCAGGACGTGGTGGATGACGCCGATGAAGCGCCGGGTCAGGCGCTCGAGCTCCTTGTGGCTGAGGGGCGTGGGGTCGACCTCGATGCCGCCCTTCGCCCCACCGAACGGGATGTCGACCAGGGCCGTCTTCCACGTCATCAGTGACGCCAGCGCCCGGACCTCGTCCAGATCGGCCGTCGGGTGGTAGCGGATCCCCCCCTTGTACGGGCCCCGGGCCCCGTTGTGCTGCACCCGATAGCCCCGGGCCACGATCAGGTCGCCGTTGTCCAGGGTCAGCGGGACCTGGGCCTGCACCTCCCGGTAGCTGCTGCGCAGGACGGTGTGGAGCTTCTCGTCCAGCTCGAGCAGCCGGGCGGCTTCGTCGAAGTAGGTGAGGACGGCCTCGTGGGCGGTCAGGTGGGCCATGGTCCCCCCAGTGGTGGCCGTCCGTCGGTGGCGTCACGCTAGCTCAGCGGTACGTTCCTGGCCGATGGCCGACCTCTGCCTGCTGACCGTGCACGCCCACCCCGACGACGAGGCCTCCAAGGGGGCCCCGACCGTCGCCCGTTACCACGACGAGGGGGTGCGAACCGTCCTGGTGACCGCCACCGGGGGCGAGGCGGGGGACATCCTGAACCCGGCGATGGACCGGCCCGAGATCCGTGACCGGATCGACGACGTCCGACGGGAGGAGCTGGCCCGGTCGGCGAAGGTCATCGGCTACGACGAGGTCGTCCTGCTGGGTTACCGCGATTCCGGCATGCCCGACAGCGAGGACAACGCCCACCCCGACAACTTCGCCAACGCCCCGCTGTCGGAGGCCGTCGGCCGTTTCGTCGAGATCATCCGGCGCGAGAAGCCACAGGTCATCATCACCTACGGCGACGACCAGCGGGGCTACCCGCACCCCGATCACCTGCGGGTCCACGACATCAGCCTCCCGGCCTTCGATGCGGCCGGCGACCCCACCGCCTACCCCGAGATGGGCGAGCCGTGGGAGCCCCAGAAGCTCTACTACGTCGTCTGGTCCCGGGCCCGCATCCAGGCCACCCACGAGAAGTTCGTGGAGCTGGGGATCGAGTCCCCCTTCGGGGAGGACTGGTTCAAGCGTCCCAGCCAGGACGACCAGATCACCACCAGCATCGACATCGCCGACTGGTACGACGTCCGCCTCGATTCGCTGCTGGCCCACGAGACCCAGGTCGACCCGACCTCACCGTTCTGGTTCGGCCTGCCCCGCGACGTCTCCCGCACGGTGCACCCCTACGACGACTACGTCCTGGCCCGGAGCCGGGTCGAGTCCGAGCTGCCCGAAACCGACCTGTTCGCCGGCCTCCGCTAGTCGACGGCGGCTCAGCCCGCCCGCTGGAGGTCGCGCAGCTCGCGGAAGCCGATGAGCTGGACGCCGGAGCGCTCGATCATCGCCCGGATGCCGGTGTCGCTGGTGACCAGCTCGTGGTCGTCGATGCGGGCGGCGGAGTCGGGGAACGACGCCCGCAGCTCGGCGGAGTCGACGGCGGGATGGACGTAGACCTCGGTGACGCCGGGGCGCAGGTCGAACAGCGCCTCCTGCAGCGACGCCCGGCTGCCGACGCCCTGCACGTAGACGAAGTGGTCGGGGAACACCACGCCCTCCGCCGCCGCCAGCTCCCGGAACGGGAAACCGATCAGGTGCTCGGTCGAGGCCCCCGAGAGCCGGAGGGGGAGGCCGAAGTCGACGGCCAGCTCGAGGTAGACGTCGAAGAACTCGGCCTTGAGCTGCAGGCCGCCCATGTGGCTGTCGAGGTGGCTGACGTCGAAGCCCCAGAGGATGGCCCGTTCCACCTGCGCCCGGCACTCCCGGCGGACCTCGTCGATGTCGCCGTGGTCCCACAGGTCCTCGAGGGTGCGGGGAAAGCCGCCGTCGCCGTCGAGCAGAGAGGGAGCCTGGGTGATCGGCCCCCAGCGGTAGACGTCCCACTCGGCGTTGAGCGTGAGATGGACGCCGACGTCCTCACCGAGGTAGCGCTGGGCGGCATCCCGGGCCCAGGGGCAGGGGACCATGAGCGAGGCGCTGGTGGCCACACCGTCGCGCAGGGCCTCGTAGACGGCCAGGTTGGCGGCGTGGGCCGACCCGAGGTCGTCACAGTTGAGGATGAGCAGCCGGGCGTCGGCGTCGTAGCCGAGACGCTCCGCCAGCGATGTCACCCGACCAAGCTACCGGCGCGAGGCGACCCGGGACCGTTGGCGGTGCACGGCCCGCTCGCAACCGCGAACATGGGGCCATGACCGACCCCACTCCTGCTCCCGCCACGCCACCGGCGTCACCGACGCCGGTGGGGCGGATCCTGATGATCGTCGCCGGTGCCCTCATCGTGCTGGTCGCCGGGGCGGTGGTGCTGGCCGGCGCGGCCCTGACGTGGGCCCACGCCACCCAGCGCGACGACGACGGCTACTTCTCGACGTCGAGCGAGCGCCTCGACACGGCGACGCCGGTGATCATCTCCGACGAGCTGGACCTCGGGGTGTCGCCCAGCGACACCCGTTGGTTCGACGCCGGGGACCTGGCCACCGTGCGCATCGACGTGGAGGGGGTGGGGGAGTCTCCGGCCTTCGTCGGCATCGGGCCGGCCGCTGACGTGGCCGCCTACCTGGACGGGGTCGCGCAGGCCCAGATCGAGGACATCGAGGTGGACCCGTTCCGGGTCGAGTACCAGTTCCGGGACGGTGCCGACCAGGCCGATCCGCCCACGGACCAGGACTTCTGGGTGGCCCAGGGCACCGACGGCGAGCCACTGGTCTGGGACCTGGAGAGCGGGGACTGGGTCGTCGTCGTGATGAACGCCGACGGCTCGGCCGGGGTCAGCGTCGACGCGGCCGTGGCCGCCAAGGTCGACTGGTTGCTGCCGCTGGGGATCGGCCTGCTCATCGGCGGGTTCGTGTTCCTCGTGGGCGGCGCCCTTCTCGTGGTCTTCGGCGCCGTCGGGCTCTCCCGGCACAGCGCCGCGCACCCCGCGGCCGTTCCTGCGATGGGGTCGACGGTGTCGTCGTCGGCGCCGATCCGCCTCACCGGTCATCTCGACGACGGGCTCAGCCGCTGGCTGTGGCTGGTCAAGTGGGTGCTGATCATCCCGCACGTGATCGTGCTCGCCGTCCTCTGGGTGGGGGTGGGCGTGGTCTGGATCATCGCCTGGTTCGCCATCGTCTTCACCGGCCGCTACCCCCGCTCGCTGTTCGGGTACACCGTCGGCGTGATGCGGTGGACCTGGCGGGTCGGCTTCTACTCGTACGCGGCGCTGGGCACGGACCGGTACCCGCCGTTCGCGTTCGAGGCCCAGGCCGACGACCGGGCCGGCTTCGACGTCGACTACCCGGAGCGGCTCTCCCGGGGCCTGGTCTGGGTGAAGTCCTGGCTGTTGGCCATCCCGCACCTGATCATCATCGGGATCCTCGCCGGGGGTGGTGCCGGCGCGTGGTGGGGTGGCCGACGCGTCGGGCCCGGGCTGATCGGGGTCCTGGTGGTCATCGCCGGGGTCGGCCTGCTCTTCACCAGCCGGTACGCGCGGGGCCTGTTCGACCTGATCGTGGGGCTGAACCGGTGGGTGTTCAGGGTGCTGGCGTACGTCCTGTTGCTGCGGGACGAGTACCCGCCGTTCCGCCTCGACCAGGGCGGGACGGAGCCCGACGGGGTGATCGACCGCTAGCCGGCCAGAGCCACGGCGGCGACCTCGGTCTCCTGGACGGCGCCCTCCTGGGCCAGGGCCCGGGCCTGGCCGGAGCTGGCCATGAGGGGGATCTCCCGCAGGAACCACGTCAGCACGAAGGCCACGATCATCACGGGCACGGCGATGAGGAACACGTCGGTGAGCGCCGTGGCGAAGGCGTCGATGAACACCGCCTTGTCGGTCGCCGGAAGGGCGTCGATGGCCTGCGGGGTGATCGTGCCTTGGATGGCGCCCGCCCCGCCGGCGAGCTCGGCGGACAGGCGGGTGTTGAACAGGGCGCCGAAGATGGCCACGCCGACGGAGCCACCGACCGATCGGAAGAAGTTGACCGAGGACGTGGCCACACCGAGGTCGCTCACCTTCACCGAGTTCTGCGTGGCCAGGACCAGCACCTGCATGCTCAAGCCGAGCCCGATCCCGAGGATCGTCATGTAGACCCCGGACTGCAGGCGGGTCGTGCTGCTGTCCATGGTGGACAGCAGGGCCAGGCCCAGGACGGCGATGCCCGTTCCCATGACCGGCAGGACCCGGTACCTGCCCGTCCGGGTGACGATCTGGCCGGCGCAGACGGAGGCGCCCAGCATGCCCAACATGTAGGGGACCAGCAGGAGGCCGGAGTTCGTGGCCGACACCCCGCCCACCACCTGCAGGAACAGGGGCAGGAAGCTGATGGAGCCGAACATGGCCACGCCGATGACGAAGCTCACGCCGCTGCTCACGCTGAAGATGGGTCCGCGGAACAGGCGGAGGGGCAGGAGCGGCTCCTCGGCTCGCCGTTCTGCGAGCACGAAGGCACCGACGAGGGCCAGCGCGGCGGCGCTGAGGCTGATGATCGTGGGAGAGGTCCACGGGTACTGGGTGCCGCCCCAGGTGGTCACGAGGACGATGCAGCTGACCGCGCCGGCCAGCAGCCCGGCGCCCAGGTAGTCGATGACCACCCTGGCCCGGGCCCCCGTCGCCGGCAGGACGGCACTGGTCACGAGCAGGGCGAGGATGCCGAGGGGGAGGTTGACGTAGAAGACCCAGCGCCAGGACAGGTGGTCGGTGAAGAAGCCGCCGAGGAGGGGGCCGGCCACGCTGGAGGCGGCGAACAGCGCGCCGAAGTAGCCCTGGTAGCGGCCCCGCTCGCGAGGGCTGACGACGTCGGCGATGATCGCCTGGGCGAGGACGATGAGGGCACCGCCCCCGAGGCCCTGTACGAACCGGAAGGCGATGAGCTGGGCCATCGAGGTCGAGAGGCCGGACAGGACGGAGCCGACCAGGAAGACCAGGATGGCCACCTGGTACATGCGCTTGCGCCCCAGGAGGTCGCCGAGCTTGCCCCAGATCGGCGTCGAGACCGTCGCCGCCAGCAGGTAGGAGGTGACCACCCAGGAAAGGTGGTCGAGCCCGCCGAGGTCGCCCACGATGGTGGGGAGGGCGGTGGCCACGATGGTCTGGTCGAGGGCGGCCAGGAGCATGCCGAGCATGAGACCGCTGAAGATGACCAGGATCTGACGGTGGGTCAGGGGGTTCGTGGTGGGCACGGCTTCGGGCACGGTCGGGGTCTGCACGGGGGGATCCAGTTCGCTCAGGAGGTCAGGCCGCGGGCAGGGCGAGGCCGTCCGCCAACTGGTCGAAGGCGACGTCCAGGAGGTCGGCCAGGGGGGTGTCGGCGTCGGTGGCCTGCCAGTGCTTCACCGTCACCCGCATGATGGTCAGGGCCGTGGCCACGACGACCGCTGGGTAGAGGTCGGCGTCGGGGTCGAGGCCCAGGCGGGCGGCCATGGCCTCGACCATGCCCCGCTCGAAGTCGGCGAAGCTGGCCACGTAGCCGGCGGACAGGGTCGGGTGCTCGCGCACGAGCTGCAGACGTTGGGCCCAGAGCTCGGCGTTCTCGTCGATGCCCTCGGCCGTCGACAGGAGGGCGGCCCGCAGTGCCTCGACGGGCGCCTCGTCGGCGGGGCGGAGCTCCAGCTCGGCCCGCAGCTCCGTCCGGCGCTCCGGGTCGACGCCGAGGACGGCGTCCTCCTTCGAGGAGAAGTAGTTGAAGAAGGTGCGGGGGGAGACATCGGCCGCCTCGCTGATCTCTTCGACCGTGACCCGGTCGGGGCTGCCCCGCTCGATGGACAGGCGGATGGCTGCCGCGGTGAGGGCCCGGCGGGTCTGGGCCTTCTTGCGCTCTCGCAGCCCGATCGTCTCGCTCATGTCTGCAGTATGCCGGATTATTGCAGTCTGTGCAAGCTTGCCGACTCGGCAAAGTACTGTGATTGATGTCACTGGTCGACGTGGTCGTCGACGGCAAGAGCGTCGCCGCCGCCCGCCGGTCAGGATGGTCCGCATCGACGGCGACTGGAAGGTCACCCGGGACGGCGTCGGTGCCGTGCTGTCGGTCGGCCGCCCCTGCCCCGAGGCGACCTGACCGACGCCTACCCACCCGCCGGGGTGTCGGCGTTGCCGCAGGTGGCCCAGAGGCCAAGGCCCTGGGCGCGGGCCTCGGCCACGGCGAGGGCGAAGTCCCGCTCGTGGGCGACGTTGGGTGGGAACGGATAGTCGTCGGCCCAGCCGCCGGCCACCAGGTCGAGGTTGACGAAGAGGTCGTCCTCGGCTCGCTCGACGTAGACGAGGAGCCGGTCGTAGCGATCCCGGGCCTCGACGTCGCGGGTCAGGCGGACCTCGGTGCCCTCGGGCAGGAGCGCCTTGGTGTGGGCGCTGGCTTCGGCCCCGAAGCATTCGGGGGGCTGGTCGGGATCGACGGTCTCCGGCGTGTCGACGCCGATGAGACGCAGGGTCTCCTGCTCGCCGGCGAGGTCGACGACCACCGTGTCGCCGTCGACGACGTGGAGCACCGTCGCGGCGCCGGGATCGACGGGCGGACCGCTCGACCGCGTGCACGCGAGTGGACAGAGCAGGACCAGGACAAGGGCTCGCCGCACGGCGCGCCTCCCTCAGATGACGAGTTCAGCCGGGGGAAGTAGCAATCACTCGAGGCACTGCGTGTCGGATCCCGACAGGCAGGGCCTCGGGTCTGGGATCAGATTCGCTCGAGAAGGGTGCCGGTGGCGAGGCCACCACCGCAGCACATGGTGACCAGGGCGGTGGTCTGGTCGGAGCGCTCCAGCTCGTGCAGGGCCTTCGTGGTGAGGATGGCGCCGGTGCCGCCGAGGGGATGGCCCAGGGCGATGGCCCCGCCGTTGGGGTTGACGGTGGCCATGTCGGGGCTCAGCTCCCGCTCCCAGGCGAGGACGACCGAGGCGAAGGCTTCGTTGATCTCGACCAGGTCGATGTCGCCCATGGACATCGAGTTGCGCTCGAGGAGGTGGTGCGTGGCGTCGATGGGCCCGGTCAGCATCAGGACCGGGTCGCTGCCGACCAGGCAGGTGTCGACGACGCGGGCTCGGGGGGTGAGGCCCAGGGCCTCGGCCTTCTCGCGGGTGGCGATGAGCACGGCCCCGGCACCGTCGGAGATCTGCGAGGAGGTGCCGGCGGTGTGCACGCCGTCCGGGCCGGCCACGGCCTTGAGCTGGCTCAGGCCCTCGAGGGTGGTCTCCCGCAAGCCCTCGTCCTTGCCCACGTGGTGCGTGGTCCCCGTGGGCTTGCCGTCTTCCCCGAGGTCGGGGGCGTCCACCTCCACGATCTGGGTGCTGAACCGGTCCTCGGCCCAGGCCTGGGCGCCTCGCTCCTGCGACAGGAGGCCGAAGGCGTCGGTCTCCTCGCGGCTGATGCCCCACTTCTGGGCGATGCGCTCCGCCCCTTCGAACTGGCTCGTCCACTCGTACTTCTCGAAGTAGGACTTGGGGATCGCCTTGCCGACGCCGTCGCCGAGGCTGGAACCCATGGGCACCCGACTCATGACCTCGACGCCGCAGGCCACGGCTACGTCGACCACGCCGGAGCCGACCAGGCTGGTGGCGAAGTTGGTGGCCTGCTGGGACGAGCCGCACTGGCTGTCCACGGTCGTCGCGGCCACCGAGATGGGCAGGCCGGCGGTCAGCCACGCCGTGCGGCTGACGTTGAAGGACTGCTGACCCACCTGGGACACGCAGCCCCCGATGAGCTGGCCGACCTCGGCCGGGTCGATGCCGGACCGTTCGATCAGCTCGTTGAGGGCGACGCCGAGGAGGTCGGCGGAGTGCATGGTGGACAGGCCACCGCCGCGGCGCCCGACGGGCGTGCGGACGGCTTCACAGATGACGATGTCGCGTGGGGATCCCGGGCTCATGCCCAGAGCCTACGACGTGGCCCAACGGGCTCGGTCAAGCAGCCTCGTGGGCCGCGTCGGGGTGCTCGGCAACCGCGGCCGGAGGGCGGGTGGAACGCAGCGCCTCGCGGGCGGCAGCAACACCGGCCAGGCCGACCCGGCGGGTCTCCTCGTCGATCCGCCACTCGTCGCCCGGGGGGTCGAGGAGACGCAACTGCCGTGTCATGCCTCCAGTCTCCCCCGGGGGTGTGACAGTCAGACCGGCGGGGACGGTGGTCGTCAGTCACATCGCGCTTCGTGGTCCCAGAACCACCGAGAGCGCACGACAGGGTCACTCGGGCAGGTGAACCGGCTGCGGTGCGTGGCGAGAAGCGTCCTGCGCCGGACGCGGCGGGCCGGTCGACGAGGAGGCGGGGGTTCGCACACGGGTCCTGCTCCGTCCCATAGGGTCCTGCGCCGATGGACGCCCGGACCTTCCTCGGCCTCGAATCGGACGGCACCCCGTCGGGCTTCCGTCTCCCGGTCGTGCCCGGCATCACCGCCGGTGGCGGGTTCCTGTTCGGGGGTTGCGGCCTGGCGGCGGCGATCGTCGCCCTCGAGCAGATCACCGAGCGGCCGGTCGTGTGGGCCACCGCCCAGTACCTCTCCTACGCCCTCCCGGGCTCGGTCGTCGAGTACGACGTGACCATCGGGGCGCAGGGCCGCAGCCTCACCCAGGCCCGCGCCGTCGGTCGGACCGATGACATCGAGATCCTCACCGTCAACGCCGCGCTCGGCTCTCGACCTTTCCTGCCGGAGGGGGAGTGGGCGACGATGCCCGACGTTCCCGGCCCCGACGAGTGCGGCGTCCGCACCCACCGCTTCGAGCACGAGTCGGTGGCCTCCCGCATGGAGCAGCGTCTCGCCGTGGGCCGCCCCTTGGACGAGCTGGACGGCACGCCCAGCAACGGCAACTGCGCCCTCTGGGCCCGCATGCCCGAGGTCCTCGACATGTCCGGGGCGGCCCTGGCCATCCTCGGTGACTTCGTCCCCTTCGGCATCGGCCAGGCGTTGGGCCTGGCCGCCGGGGGCAACAGCCTGGACAACACGTTCCGGGTGGCTCGCCTGGAGCCCACCGACTGGGTGCTGCTCGACATCCGGGTGCTGGCCGTCCACGGCGGCTTCGGCCACGGGGCCGTGCTGCTCTGGTCCGAATCGGGCCAGCTCCTGGCCATCGCCAGCCAATCCGCCATCGTCCGCTTCTGGAAGGATCAGTCGGCATGAGCACGACTCGCTATGGCATGACCGTCCCCTTCGCCGGGTTGCCGTTGGGCGAGCAGCGGGACTGGTTCCGGGAGCTGGTCGACCTCGGGTACACCGACGTCTGGTCCAGCGAGGCCGACGGGGCCGATGCCTTCACCCCCCTGACCCTGGCGTCGGTCTGGGCTCCGGAGCTCCGGTTGGGAACGGCCATCGTCCCCGCCTACACCCGGGGCCCGGGCTGCCTGGCCCAGACGGTGGGCTCGGTGGCGCAGGCCGCCCCGGGTCGCTTCGTGCTCGGCGTGGGCAGCTCGTCCAACGTCATCGTCGAACGTTGGAACGACATCCCCTTCGAGGAGCCCTACAAGCGGACCCGGGACGTGGTCCGCTTCCTGCGGGACGCCCTCAGCGGCGAGAAGGTGCGCAAGGAGTACGAGACCTTCTCGGTGAGCGGCTTCCAGCTGGGGGTGCGCCCCACCGAGCCCGTGCCCATCCTCGTCGCCGCCCTTCGGGAGGGGATGCTTCGGCTGGCCGGTCGGGAAGGTGACGGCGCCATCGTCAACTGGCTCTCGGCCGACGACGTCTCGACCGTCGCGCCCATCGTCAAGGCCTTCGGCGAGGACAAGGAGGTCGTGGCCCGCATCTTCGTCGCCGTGTCCGAGGACGCCGACGCCATGCGGGCCGCCGGGCGCTTCGCCATCGCCGCCTACCTGAACGTGCCGGTCTATGCCGCCTTCCACGAGTGGCTGGGCCGGGGTGAGGCCTTGACGCCGATGTGGGACGCCTGGAAGGCAGGTGACCGGGCCGCCGCCCTGGAGGCCATTCCCGACGAAGTGGTCGACCAGCTGATCGTGCACGGCTCGCCGGAGGCCTGTCGGGAGCACCTCGAGCGCTACCGGGCCAACGGCGTCGACACCACGGCCGTGGCGCTGATGCCGTTCCCCGGGGCGCTCTCGCAGCAGGAGGCCTATCGGGCCCTGGCCCCCCGTTGATCTCGCCGGAGATCTGCCCCAGCCTGGCTCAGGCCGGGGGGCGGAAGAGAGCTTGGAAGACGGCGACGATGCCCGGGATCCGGCTGTCGGCTTCGCCCGGGACCTGCACGGCGGACATCAGAAGCGCGAGGACGACGGTCTCCACGCCGACGGCCAGCGTGGCGGCGTCGACGTCGGTGGCCACCTCGGCCCGCGCCTGACCGGCCTGGAGCAGGCCCGCCAGCTCGTAGGTGATTGCTTGGAGGGCGGGGAGGTCGGCGAGGCGATGGATGACCTCGGGCTCCTGGCCGGCGAGCACCCGTCGGGCCAGGCGATGGTGCTCGACCCCCAGGCGCAGGTGGAGCAGGAGCCCGGGGATCAGCTCGACCAGCGGGAGCTCCTCGTCCAGTTGGGCCCGGGCCCCGGCAATGAGCTCGGCCGCGTCGAGGTCCACGGCGGCCTCGAACAACGCCTCCTTGTTGGCGAAGTAGGCGTAGACCGCGGCCTGGGTGAGGCCGGCTTCTCGAGCGATGGCCGACACCGACGTCGCCCGGTAGCCGTCCTCGGCGAAGCGGCCGACAGCGAGCTCGAGCAGGCGCCGGCGGGTGCGCTCGCCCTTGGTCTCCACCCTCGCCCCGTCCATGGCGCCGAATGCTATGGCAGAGGTCACGGCAATAATTCTATAAGAATCATTGACTTATAAGAAACGGCGTGCGATCGTCGGTCCATGGCCGCAACCGTGACCCACCCGACCGAACGGGACGATGCCGTCACCCTCCGGGTCGAGCGCCTCAACACGGCCTCGGTCCGACGGGTCATCGAGCCCGAAGAGCGCTTTGCCTGGGGCGAGCTCGCCGACGGTCAGCTCATTCCCGACGCCCTGCTCTCCATCGACCCCGACGAGTACGGGCTCACGCCCGAGCAGCGGGCCACCCTCTCCCGGGAGGAGGTGGCGTCGCTCCTGGAGTCCGGTGTCCGCTTCGAGACCGTGCTCATCTCCGCCTTCGCCCTGGCCCTGGCCGAGAGCCGCCACATCGTCGACACCCGCAGCACCTACGCCCTGCACGAGATGGGGGAGGAGACCCGACACTCCCGGGCCTTCCTGCGCCTGGTCGAGCACATCGGGCCGACGGCTCCCCGCCTCCTCCTGCACGGCCTCCCGATGTTCGTGCGCAAGCAGATCCAGCGCGGTCTGATGCGCCATGACGTGCTGCTCTACGTGTTCGTCCTGGCCGGCGAGGAGATCCCCGACCTGATGCAGAAACTGGCCTCGGAGCACCCGGAGACCGACCGCCTGCTGGCCGAGGTCAACCGCTACCACCGCCAGGAGGAGGCTCGACACCTGGCCTTCGCCCGCATGCGCCTGCCCGAGCTGCAGCAGGAGGCCAGCCGGTGGGAGCGCTGGCGGATGCGCCACACCGTCCCCTTCGGCATCCACCAGTTGTTCGACTCGATGCTCGACCCGGGCATCTACGCGACGGTGGGCCTGCCCCCGCTGCGGACCTGGGCGAAGGCCAACCGCTCCGAGCGCCGACTCGCCCTGCGCTATGAAGCCTGCCGGCCGATCCTGGACGCCGTCGTCGCGGCCGGGTTCATCGAGGCGGACCAGGTGCCGGGCCCGTGGCGCCGGCTCTGCCATGTCGACAAGGCCGGCCGCCCCCTCCCGGACAGCCCGGCGCTGCCCGCCGCCGCCTGACCGGCTACTCGGCGAGGCCGACGGGCTGGTCGTCGATGATCTGGTCGAGGTACTCGGACAGGCCGTAGCCCACCCGACCGTCCTCCAGGGTCCACTCGGTGAGGCCCTCGGAGATGCGGGTGACCCTGCCGTCGCGGCGGTTGCGCAGCGGGATCAGGTTCAGCACCTTGCCCTTGACCTTCAAAGCCCCCTCGGCGTGGTGCAGGGTGGCTTCGATGGCCCGGTGGTAGGTCCCGGCCTCGGTCCAGTCGGTGCTGATCTCGAGGTGGTGGCAGCCGACGATGCGCTCGCCGTCCCAGATGAACCCACCCCGCATGCCTTCCCGGTCGGGGCGGGCGATGCGGGAGCCCATGAACCCGAAGTCATCGCCGAAGTTGGCGGTCAGCCAGCGGTAGTACCACGGGGCCTGCCACGTGCGGGGGCCCCAGGAGTGGTCCCGCAGGCCGTGCCCGGAGACGGCCCATTCCTGATCACCCACGCTGATGGTGCCGGTGGCGGCGTTGAGCTGCTCGTAGTGGCCCTTGGCGAACTCCTCGCCCTCCCGCTCGTGGTTCTCGGTGGGCTCACCCCCGATGGGATCGCTGACCCGGGTGTAGGTCAGCTCGACCTTGGCCTGCTCGTAGGGGTTCTCCGTGAACGCCTTGCGGGGGTCGGCCATCTCGAGGGGATCCTCGAGCATGACGACCTTGCCCTCGTAGCCGACCCGCAGCTCCTCGAACGGCTCGACCACTTCGAAGGACATGCCCCCCGCGGTGAAGGCCTTGTTGTCGCTGATCTCGGGCCGGTGGTACATGAAGCCGACCCGGCCGTCAGGCAGATAGAGGCAGGTCGTCATCTCGGCATAACCCTCGTTGGCCCGGTTCCCGAGGCGCACGAACCCGCCGACCTGCTCGGCCGGGTCGTACACGTTGAAGTACATCGACTCGTTGAACGTGGTCTCCGGGCCCAGTTCGTGCAGGTACTCGTCGACGGGCTCCAGGCGCAGCGGCATGGCCAGAACCTACGCCTGATCGGCGAGGGCGGCGGACTGACGGAGGTGGTCGGTCAGGTCGTCGAGGCGGCTGGAGGCGTTCAGGCCGCTGGTGCTGGGCATGACGTAGACCGGCCGGTTGCCGAAGGGCTCGGACTGGATCCCGGCCACGGCCTTACGGTCGACGGCGGCCCGCCAACCGGCGAGGCCGACCATGACCACCGCGCCGGGCTGGAGCCACCGGACCAGCCGCTCGACCCGCTCGGCGCCGGCGCGGTACTCGTCGGTGGTCAGGGCGTCGGCCCGGGGTGTGGCCCGCTTGACCAGGTCCGTCATGCCGATCCCGTGGGCGACGAGGGCGTGGCGGGCGTCCCGGTCGCGGCTGACCAGGCCGGCGGCGAGGGCGGCCGGCCAGTAGCGGTTGCCCGGTCGGGCGAAGCCCGTCCCCACGTCCGCGGAGTAGACGCTCGGGTTCAGACCGCACACCAGCAGGCGCATGCCCGCTCCGACCGTGTCGGGCAGCGTCCGCGCCCGGCGTACGGAGGCGAGCAGGTAGGGGATGCCGTCGGAGCGGGGCTCGACCTCCACGTCATCGACCGTGAACCCACCCCCGACGAGCACATCGCGCAGCATCGTCTCGGGCCAGCCCGAGAAGCGGCGTCCGGCGAACGGGTCGTCGGCGAAGGCGTGCGCGTCGACGTCACCGCCGAAGAGGGTCAGGTCGGCCGGCGCCCCGACGGCCAAGGCCCGGTGGAGGTCGGCGAGCGCCAGCGGGACGTCGGACCGGCCGAGGTGGACATAGGACTTGGCTGCCCACGCCCCGCCCAAGGCGCCCCGGCGGAGCGGGAGGGCCTCCAGCCGGGCCTGGACCCGCGGGACCGGCGCGTAACCGGGGACGAGGTCGAGCATCGCCCGGGCCCCGTCGAGGGCGATGGCGTCCGGCCCGAGGTGCGGCAGGTGCCAGCCGGGGCCGCAACCGAGGTCGACGACCGGGCCGTCACCTGAGCGGGCCGCCAGCGCCGAGGCGCGCTTCGGGTGTGCGGCCGTGTGTTCCGCGGCCCAGTCCGCAGCCCGCGCCTCGTAGACCGCGAGGGTCGGGTCACCGACATCCCCCGATCCTTCGGCGCCAGTCACCGTCGACGTCGATCCCTGCCGAAGGTTCCTGGGCCGCCCGGGTCAGCGGGCGCCGAAGCCGCCACCGCCGCCACCCCCACCGCCGCCACCGGAGAACCCGCCGCCCCCGCCGCCGCCGGACGAGCCGGAGGAGGACGGGGGTCGGAAGGAGGACGCCGTCGCGGCCGACAGGCCGGAGCTGAAGTCCCCCAGGGAGCTGAACGAGCCGAAACCGGTCGCCGTGCGACTGCCGACGTACCAGGTGGCGAACGTCGGATCGTTCGCGATCTCCGGGATGCGGACCCGCAGGGCATCGACCAGCTCGTCGGCCACGCCGAGGGTGACGGCGGCGACGAGGTAGCGCTCGTAGAGCGCCATGTGCCCTGACGGGGCGTCCTGGAGCTGGGAGAAGTCCTTCAAGAACTTCTTGAGGCCGTTCCACTCGGCGTAGCGCTGGGCCCCCGCCACCGTCCGCCGCCGGAGCAGCACCATGCAGGCCAACAGGACGACCGCCGCGCCGATGGCGGCACCGCCGGCGGCGAAGGCTTCGTTGGCGAGGGCGGCGGCGGCGAAGAGGCCGAGCCCACCGATGAGCAACCCGTAGAGGATCCAGCCCGTGGCTTGGCCCCGCACCTGGTAGCCCTTGGCCCGGTAGGTCCTCTGCACGGCGTTCGTGAACGAGCTCAGCCAGGAGGCGGCGTCGGTCCGGTGCGCTTTGGCCCAGCTCGTGAGCTGCTTCTGGCTCGACTCGTCGCCGTTCTCGAAGAGCCGGGTCATGGTCATCCGCTCGAACTCGATCAGGCCGTCGCGGGACTTGTCGGTGGCGATGAACCTGTGGTCCCGGTTGGTCTCCTCGATCGTGAGGTAGCCCCGCTGGGCGAGGTCGACGACGGTCGCGGAGAAGGCGTCGGTGTCGACGTAGCCCCAGTCCTGCAGGGCGATGGCCACCGCCGGTGGGTCGTCGGGGACCTCCCGCCAGTAGTCGATCTCGGCGGTCAGGTCCGGCTCCTTGCCCCACTTGCGCCAGACCACCCAGGCCAGCAAGAGGACGCCGCCGATCAGGAACGGTGCGGCAAGGGTCAGCGACCGCCGCCGGTCCTCCTTCTCCTGTTGCTCCGCTTCGAACTCGGCCCGGGCCCGATTGGCCTCCTCGGCCAGGGCCGTCTCCTCAGCGACGATCCGCTCCTGCTGCGGTGCCGTTTCGACCGGCGGGAGGTCGGCGCAGGGCGGGTAGTCGGCCACCAGGCGGCGGATCTCGCGAGCGGTCAGCGAACCGTCGGTCTCCAGGGCCTGGCGGTAGAGGTCACAGGAGGTGTCGTAGTCGCCAGGCTCGGTGGCACCCACCCGACCCTCGGGCAGCCCTTCCGCGAAACGGCTGCGGGGGGCGATGACCCGGGTCTCGAGGAAGGTGTACGAGGCGAGGTCGTCGATGTCGGTGTGCACGACGCGACCGTCGACGTCGATGGTGCCGTTGAGGGGGCCATGGGCCCAGGCCCGGACGCCCTCGCCGTCGCCGGGGACGCGCAGCGTCACCTCGTGGTGGTCCACGCCGACGGGCACGTCGCGGCCCACCCACTGCCAGTTCAGCTCGACCACATCGGGCCAGGCGATGACGGCGTCGCGGACCTCGTAGCGCAGCTCGTAGGTGTGGGTGCCCGAGGCGGCGGAGATGTCCCACTCGAACAGGGTGGGCGTGTTGGTGATGGTGTCCAACGGCTGGTCGTCCTCGTAGGCCCGGATGTCGGTGATGGCCCAGGGCCCGGCGTCGAAGTCGCGGGTGCCGACGTTGAACGTGCCGTCGAAGTCGTAGGTCACCTCCTCGCGCACGAGGAGGACACCGTCACGGCGCAGCGCGCTGTTCACGTCGATCGACTCGAGGTCGAACGACTTGTCGGAGCCGGAGCCGTCGTCGACGTCGCCCGAGAGGGCACCGATGATCGCGAAACCGCCGATGAGCAAAAGCGGGAACAGGACGCCCAAGAGCTTCTTGGCCTGCCTCACGACAGGCCTCCCTCGATGGTCGCCTGCAGTCGGCGCATCCCGGCCAACCAGCGGTCGTGGTCGGTCGCCTTGCGGAGCACGAACTCGGCCACCTCGGGGTGGGGCAGGATCAGGAAGCGCTCATTGGCCAGGCCGTCCACGGCCGCCTCGGCACACTCCTCGGGCTCGATCAGGCCCTGGTTGATGACCACCGCTCCGGCCGCGACGTCCTTGCCCCCGGCGACCATGTTGGTGCGCACGCCCATGGGGCACAGGCAGGAGAAGCGCACCCCACCGCCGCCGTGGGTCATGGACAGCCATTCGGCCAGTCCCACCACGGCGTGCTTGGACACCGAGTAGGGCGCGGCGCCGATGTTGGTCAGGAGGCCGGCGGCCGACGCGGTGTGGAGGAGGTAGCCCTCGTCCCGCTCCAGCCAGTCCGGGAGCAGGGCCCGGGCGGCGTAGACGTGGGCCATGACGTTGACGGCCCAGGAGCGCTGCCAGGCCTCGTCGGGGACCTCGACCCCGCCGAAGGCGCCCACGCCGGCATTGGCACAGAACAGGTCGATCCGGCCGTGGTCCCGCAGGGTCGAGGCGACCAGCTCCTGCACCTGGGCCTCGTCGGCCACGTCGACGGTGACGGGCCGGCCGCCGATCTCGTCGGCCACCGCGGCGGCCGCGTCACCGTCGATGTCCGCCACCACCACGGCCGCCGGACCCTCCTCGGCGAAGCGTCGGGCCATCGCCGCCCCGATGCCGTTGCCACCGCCCGTGATGACCACGACCTTCCCGACCAGCTGCACGGGCGGAGAGCGTACGGCTCAGCGTGCATTACCTTCGCCGCGCATGGCACACCCGCGGGAAGAAGTCGAGGAAGCGTTCGCCGAGTTCATCCGTCGAGGGGTCGAGAACCGGGACTGGCCGGCCTGGGCCGCGCTGTTCACCGACGACGCCCAGTACATCGAGCACAACCTGGGGGTCTTCCACGGCCAGCCGGCGATCCACGACTGGATCGTGGACGCCATGGCGCCGTTCCCGAACATGACCTTCTCGGTGGACTGGCACGTGATCGAGGGCGACCGGGTGGCGTTCTACATCTGGAACCACCTGCCTGACCCGGCCGGCGGCGACGCCTTCTACTCCTTCCCCAACATCAGCCTCATCGACTACGCCGGTGACGGGACGTGGTCCCGCGAAGAGGACTTCTACAACCCGGCCGACGCCAACCGGGCGGTCGGCAACTGGTACCGGGCCGGGGGCTCCAAGGAGACGTCGGAGAACGACGAGCTCGTCGCCCCCGAGGACTGGGCGCCCCTGCCCCGCCCGCCCGAGCACGAGCACAGCGAGGTCGAGGCCGCCTTCCAGCGCTACGTCGAGCGGGGCCGTCAGGCGGTGGAGACCGGCGACTGGGAGACCTGGTCCAAGCAGTTCGTCGAGGACGCCCGCTACTACGAGCACCACTACGGTCGCTTCAACGGCCGGGCGGAGATCAAGGACTGGATCGTCGGGGTCATGCAGCCCTTCCCCGAGATGGACTTCCCGACCCACTGGTACGGCATCGACGGCAACCGGGTGGTCTTCGTCGCCGGCAACCGCCTGCCCGACCCCACCGGCGGCGACACGACCTACGAGTTCCCCGCCTGCGTCGTCCTCCACTACGCCGGCGACGACCAGTGGTCCTACGAAGAGGACTGCTACAACCCCGACGAGGCCCCCCAGGTGGTCATGGACTGGATCGCCGCCGGCGGCCAACTCCCGGAAGGGTTGGTCGTCCCCGAGCTCGACCCCTGACCACGCCCGTTCTGGCCTCCGATCCTCTCCCTCTGGCCGGTAGATGAGGGGCCAGAACGGTCAGCGGCGGATGGCGGCTCGGAGGGTGTCGGTGATGACCTGGCGGCGGTCCGAGCCCCACGGCAGGGGCATGACGATGGGGTGGTCGACGCCGGCGGCGACGTAGTCCTTGATCGTGGCCTGGACGTGGGCGGCGTCGCCGACGACGTCGATGGCGTCGACCATGCGGTCCGACACCGCGGCCAGCGCACCCTCTCGGTCCTTGGCGGCGTGGCGTTCGCGGATGTCGGCCACCTCGTCGGCGAAGCCGGCCCGCTCGAAGCTCCTGGCGTAGGCGTCGACCACGGCGTAGGAGAAGAGGTCCTTCCGGGCGTTCTCGGCGGCGGCATCCCGGTCGGCCACGCCGAGGTGGATGTAGGCGTAGACCTCGGCGTCGCCCCCCTTGCGTACCTGCTCGACCGTCCAAGGTACGTGGCTGGCCGGCAGGTAGTTCAGGAGCACGCCGTCGGCGATCTCGCCCGCCAGCCGCAGCATCCCGGAGTTGAGGGCGCCGATGACGATCTTCGGCTGCCGCTCGCCCTGGCGGATGCCGAGCCGGAAGCGACGGACCTCGTGGAAGTCGCCTTGGAAGGTGACCGACTCGCCGCTGAGGCATTCCCGCACGAGCGCGACGTACTCCCGCACCCGGTCGAGCGGCCGGTCGCCGTACGGGACGCCGTGCCACTGCTCGGTCACGACCGGCGACGAGATCCCGATGCCGAGCAGCACGTCGCGGTCGGGGACCAGGGCCTGCAGGGTGGCCACCCCCATGGCCGTCACCATCGGGGTGCGGAGCTGCAGGGCCAGCACGCCGGTGCCGAGGTCGAGGCCCGGCGCCACCCCGGCGGCGACGCCGAGCAGCGAGAAGGCTTCGGGCCCGGTCGTCTCCGCGGTCCAGAAGGACGAGTAGCCGAGGCCCTCGGCCTCCCGGGCCACGTCGATGGCGACCTGCGGTCCCAGGGGCATGAACCCGGCAAAGGTGACGCCGATCGGCGTGGCGGTGGTCACGAGTTCACGCTACTGACCCACTCCTGTCACGGGGGATGGGTACAATGGTTCCGTAATGACGGAGACCACCGAAAAGCACGACGCTGAAAGCATCACCGAGGCGCTCGCCCTGATCGATCAGGGCCTGGGCACACTCCTCGATCGCCAGCTGGTGTCGACCAACGAAGTGGCCGATCTCCTCCTCGACGTGCGGACGCTGCTGTCCAAGCCGTCAGAAGAGCTGGTCTCCACGAACTGACCTGGGTCAGGTCGTCAAGTCCTCGAACGCGTCTGCCAACGCGTCCCGCAGCGCCTCCGGGTCGGCGATCGCCGCGCTGTCGGCCAGCAGACCGAGGTGCAGCTCCCCGGCGTAGCTGAGCACCGTCAGGTTGAACGCCGTCCCGGCCAGCGGCCCGACCGGATAGTTCTCCACGATCTGCGCCCCCCCGAAGAAGAGCGGGAAGGGCGCGCCCCGCAGGTTCGACGTCGTGAAGTCGACGGTCTCCGCCTGGTGCCGGGCGGCGGCCACGAGAGCTGACGTCGGCAGCAGGTTCATGGCCCCAGCCAACTGGTCCAGGACCTGGAAGGCCTTCTCGCCCCGGGTCGCGGCCAGGACCTCGTGGACGGCGAGCAGGTGCTCGATCGGGTCGTCGATGTCGGTGGGCACCAGGCTCCGGGTCAGCGAGAAGGCATTGCCGGCCGCGGACTTGTCGTCCCGGGTGCTCATGGGCATCGCCATGCGCAGTTCCTCCACGGGCTGGCCGACCCGTCGGTGAACGGTGCCGGACGCCCGGGCCGCGGCGGTGACGAACAGGTCGTTGACGGTCACGCCGTGCTTGGTCGCCGCCTCCTTCACGTCGTCGAAGGGGACGCGGAGCACGACCAGCTCCCGCCACAGGGAGCGCTCCGTCCACAGCGGAGACCGGGCTTCGCTCGTACCCACGACCTGCCGGACCACGGAGCGCACGGTCTCGCCCGCCTCGACGAGCCTCGACGGCCACCGATCGGGGTGGACGAGCGTGCCGCCGGCCCCCTTGGCCACATCAACGGTCGTGTTGGCGGCCTGCTTGGTGAGGTGGCCGGCGGTGCCCAGCGCCCGGCCGACCAGCTTGGGGCCGGTGAAGGCGGGGGACCGAGAGGCGACGGGCTCGACGGGGTCGGGCTCGAGCGGTGACCGCTCGAGGTCGAGGAAGCGCTCGGCCAGGCGGAGGCCGCCCACCCCGTCGGTGATGGTGTGGTGCAGCTTCTGGACCATGGCCGCTCTCCCGCCAGAGAGCCCGTCGACGACGACGAACTCCCACAGCGGCCGTCCCCGTTCGAAGGGCTGCTGGTGGATCCGGGTGGACAGCTCGAGCAGGGCTCGCTGGTCGCCGGGCTTGGGCAGGCCGGTCCAGCTCAGGTGGTAGTCGAGGTCGAAGGCCTCGTCCTCCTCCCACGTGGGCGGGGCGAGACGGCCGAACGCGGGGACCACCCGCTGGCGCAGGCGGGGGATGTCCTGGACGGCCCGCCCCAGCTTGCGCCGCAGGTACTCCCGGTCGGGAGCGCAGTCCAGGACGGTGACGTTGGCGAAGACCGAGGTGAGGTGGGGGTCCTTGTCGAGGTTCCACATGAGGGCCTCGAGGTCGGTCATGCGCGGGTCCGACCGCAGTTCGCGCTCCGCCATGACCCGACGCTACCGGCGCCCCCGGTTCACCTCGGTATCGAGGTGGCCTTGAACTCGTTCAGGTCGGTCCAGGCCAGGAGGTCGAGCACCCGGTCGACGGTGGCGTGGCCGTCAGCGTCGTCGGTCGGACTGTTCATCAGGCGGATGAACACCGCCCGATCGCCCTGCACGAAGGTGGGCACGCCCCACACGTTGCTCTCGGCCACCGCGGCCTCGTGCTCCTTCCGGACCACGTCGAGCGGACCTCCGCCGTCGATCTCGTCGAACACCGCGGCGCGGGGGACGCCGTTGGCGTCGAGGATCCCGCCCAGAACGTCTCGCTCGCGGAGGTCGAGGGCATCCACGTGACGGGCGTCGAAGAGGCCGAGGTGAACCGCCGGGAACTGATCGGGGAAATGGTCGCGGACCACCGTGCCCACCTGGAGGGCGAGTAGCCCGGACTCGTTGGCCGGCTTGTCCCAGACGTCGGGCTGGCCCTCCTCGACGTGCATCTGGCCGAGGCTGAAGGGCACGAAGTGCACGTCCCAGTCGGCGCCGTCGCGCACGCCGGCGAGCACGTGCTGATGGCCGATGCGGGCGAAGGGGCAGCGATAGTCCCAGGTGACGGCGAAGGAGGTGCTCATGGATGGATCAACCCTTCGGGTCACCGGAGTGTTCCGCCAGCGGCCACACCCGCTTGGCCGCACGGCCCAGCACCAGGCCGAGAACGGCACCGGCCAGGACGTCGGAGGCGTGGTGGGCCCGGGTGTGGATGCGGCTGGAGGCCACCACCGCGGCCAGGCCGAACCAGCCGAAGCGCCACGGGGCCTTCTGGCCGTCAGCGAGGAGGGTGGCCGCGGTGAACCCGGCGCTGGCGTGGCCCGACGGGAAGCTGGCCGTCCTCGGCGTGCGCAGGGGGTGGGGGTGGTCGCGGTCGTGGACGGGCCGGGCCCGGGGGAGCAAGGACTTGACCAGCCCGTTGACCAGCGCCGACTCGACGGCGAGGCAGACCAGCAGGCGGACGGCGGCATCGGCGTCCCGCTCCGAGCGCAGGCCTCGAAGCGAGCCCACCAAGCCCCACAGGAGGCTGAAGTCACCCAGGCTGGAGGCCGTGTAGAAGACGCGGTCGGCGATGGGGTTGCCCCGTAGGTGGTCGAAGGCCTCGTCGACGGCGTCGTCCAGCGCCGCCACGCGTTCACCGGGGGTCACCCCGCTAGGGCGACCGGCCTCAGGTCGATCGGCGTCGCCTTCAGGGCCGTCGCCGCCGCGTCCCGACGGGCCGCGTCGGGGTCGCCCCCGAAGGCCGGGCAGTGGGTCTGGAAGGCGCACCAGTCACACAGCTTGGAGGGTCGGGGCCGGAAGTCCTCGCGTTCACAGGACCGCTCGATGGCCGCCCAGACCGCCGTCAGCTTGCGGCGTAGGCCGCGACTGGCCTGATCGGTGGGCTCGGCCACGATGGCCACGGGGTCGGCCAAGTAGAGGAGTTGGACCTTCGCCGGCCGTTGCCCGAACACCTCCTCGCAGAGAAAGGCGTAGAAGTGGACCCCGCCGAGACGGCCCTGTTCGAACTGCTGGCGGGGGGCGGCCCCGGTCTTGTAGTCGGTGACGACCAGGCCGCCCTCGGCGTCCAGTTCGAGGCGGTCGATGATGCCCCGCAGGTTGAGATCGCCGAGGGGGGCCTCCAGCCGCAGCTCGAGGCCGATGGGGGTGATGGTGGCCGGGTCCTCGAGACGGAAGTAGTTGTCCAGCAGCTCCTGGGACCGGACCCGCAGGGCGAGGTCACCTTCGTCGTCGAGGCCGAGGCCGAGGTACTCGGGGTCGGCCTGGATGACGGCGTGGGCCTCGGTCAGGCAGGCCGTGGCCCGCTCGGGGGTGCGCTCGGCCGGGGTGAGGTCGAAGAGCCGCTCGAGCGCGGCGTGGACCAACGTGCCCCGCACGGCGGGCAGCGAGGAGGGCTCGGGCAGGTGGTCGATGGCCGAGAACCGGAACGCCAGCGCGCAGTCCTGGAAGGACGAGACCCGGGAGGGGGAGAGCCCGGTTGGGGGTTCCAATGCCATGACCGAAGCCTACGCACCCCCACTGACAGCCTCGGTGACCCCGGGGCGCCTCAATCAGGAGCCAGGACCGTGCTCGGTTGGGGGGCGGAGGGAATCCACTCGGGGGTGAGGCGGCGCTCGACCATGAGGCCGGTGATGCGGCGCAGCGTCTCCTGGTCGAGGGGCTGCATCCCCTCGAGGAGCAGCGAGGTGACCATGCCGACCGGGATGACGGTGGCACCCACGGGCTCGCGGATGCGTTCCGGGGTGACCACGAGGGCGTCGATGACCGGGATCCAGGCAAGGTGGTCGCTGAGTCCGGTGCGAGTGGCCCGCGCGATCTGGGTGACCCGCCGGGCATCGCGGTGGTGCTCGCCGGTCGAGGGCCGCAGGACGAAGGCCCCGGCCGGGCCCGCCACGAAGCGGTCGCGACCCAGTTGGGCCACCGCCCAGTCAGGGGGGAGGGTGGCCAGGACCGCGTCGAGGCGGTCGGGCGCTAGAGCGGCGGCTTCCACGCCCCTCCATCGGCCCCGCCGCGTGGGCCATTAGGCCTATTGCCAATCAGTCGCCTTTGAAGTAGGCCAGCAGCTTGCGGAGCTCGTCGCCGGTCTCCGTGGGGACCATGTAGCCGTCCTCGTCCCGGATCGTGTCGAACTGATCGCGCATGCCTTCGAGGGTCAGCTCGGGGTCGTAGATACCAGTGGTCAGGCCGATGAAGAAGCGGGCGACCATGCCGCCGCCACACGAGTAGATCTCGCCGGTGACGGGACAGTCCTCGTGGGCCAGCCAGGCCACCACGGGGGAGATGAGCTCGGGGGCGAGGTTGTCGCCCATCGGCCCGAGCAGGTCCTCGGTCATCCGGGTCTTGGCGATCGGGGCGATGGCGTTGGCCTTGATGTTGCTGCGGGCGCCCTCGGCGGCGAGGACCCGGGTGAAGCCGACGAGGCCCATCTTCGCCGCGCCGTAGTTGGCCTGGCCGAAGTTGCCGATGATGCCGGCTGTCGACGCGGTGTTGACCACCCGGCCGTAGCCCTGCTCCCGCATCTTGATCCACGCCGGCCGGGTCACGTTGAACGCCCCCCGCAGGTGGACGTCGATGACGGGGTCGACCAGGTCGGGCGTCATGTTGTGGAACGCCTTGTCCCGCAGGATCCCGGCGTTGTTGATCACGATGTCGACCCGGCCGAAGGCCTCGATGGCCGTGTTCACGATGGACTCGCCGCCCTCGGGCGTGGCCACGCTGTCGTGGTTGGCCACGGCGACGCCGCCCAGCTCCTCGATCTGACGGGCCGCCGACTCCGCCGCGCTCTCGTCGCCGCCCTCGCCGGAGACCGATCCGCCGAGGTCGTTGATGACGATCTGCGCGCCCCGGGAGGCCAGCAGCTTGGCGTGCTCGAAGCCGAGCCCTCCGCCCGCCCCGGTGATGATCGCGACCTTCCCGTCGAACCCGATGTCAGCCATGGCGTCGAACGGTACTGACGTCCACCCGGCCGTCAGAAATCCCCCCACTACGCTGCGGCCACGGTTCGACCGGGGGAGAGGGCCATGGGGGATTCCGCGGATCTGGGGTACCCGGCGTCGCCGGACGAGTTGACGCCGGACTGGTACACGGCTGCGCTGCGCTCGTCGGGCACCATCGACCAGAGCACGACGGTCACCGCGGCGTCCGCCACCCCGATCGGCGTCGGCATGGGGATCCTGTCCCTGCTCTGGCGGGTGGAGCTGGCCTACGACGGGGGTGAGGGACCGGCCACCGCCGTCCTCAAGCTCCCCCACACCGTCGCCGGCGCCCGGCAGACCGCCGACGCCTTCAACTTCTACGGGCGCGAGGTGAACTTCTACCGCGACGCCGGGCCGCGGACCCCGCTGGGCACCGCCGCGCTCTATGCCTCCGGCTACGACACCTCCACGAAGGACTTCCTGCTCCTGCTGGAGGACCTCGGGGACCGGACCCAGTTCGACCAGCTCGACGGCTGCTCGGTGGAGCAGGCGCTGATCGCGGCCAAGGAGCTGGCCGCCCACCACGCCTGGTACTGGAACGACAGCGACATCATCGACGCCGACTGGACGGTGCGGACCTGTGACCCGCCCAACCCGCAGGCCCTGCCGCCGACCCTGCGCCAGTCCTGGCCCCTGATCGAGTCGGAGTTCGCCCACCTCCTGCCGGGGCCGATGCTCGACGCCGCCCGGCGCATGCCCGACGTGTGCGTCGAGCTGCTGGAGCGCCTGTCCGAGCCCCCGATGACCCTGCTCCACGGGGACTACCGGTTGGACAACCTCTTCTTCGATCCCGGCGCCGAGGATCCGGTGGTGGCCGTCGACTGGCAGATCTGCGGCCTGGGCCGGGCGCCCTACGACATCGCCTACTTCATGAGCCAGAGCCTCAGCCCCGAGGACCGCAAGGGGGCCGACGAGCAGGTGCTGCGGGCCTATCACCAGGCCCTCAAGGCGGGCGGGGTAGAGGACTACAGCTACGAGCAGTGCTGGGACGACTACCGCCTGGGCATCCTCTTCTGCGCCTGCTACCCGCTCAACGCCGGTGCCCTGGACCTGGTCAACGACCGGGCCCGCGCCCTCTTCGAGGCCATGCTCACCCGGTCCGCCAGCGCCATCCTCGACCTCGACGCGCTGGATCTGATGCCGGACTGACGTCCCTCAGCCCGAAGCAACGCTGCGGAGCCGAAGCGAAGCAGCTCAGCAGAAGCTCGTCGGAAGCTGCCGTAGGCAGCACGAGCCGTGCGGGCGGCGACGAGGGGCATGGCCCGACCGATCAGCAGGCGGCGCGTTCCGGGGGGTCGACGCTGGGGACCTGGCCGACGGGCGCGGTGCCACCACCGGCCCCGCCTCGGCCTGCGCCGCCCAGGGGCTGCGGTGGAGGCTGGAGGTCGCTGCTGATGCCGTCGAAGTCGGCGCCGGTGACGACCTCGACGTCCGCCCCGGCGGCGATGCTGTCGACCTGCTCGACGTCGGCCCCACCCTCGATCTGGGCGGCCACGAAGCGGGCTTCGGCCTCGTTGTCGTCGGTGCTGTAGCGGACGACGCTGTGGCCGAAATCGCTGTTCTCGGCGTCGCCGGTACCCGGCGAGGTGTCGAACCCCAGCCGGTCGAGGCCCTCGGCCCCTTCGCCCGCCTGGCCGTCGGTACCGGTGCCGTTGTGGACCACGACGCTGATCGTGGGCGCCTGGTCGGCCCCGGCCCCACCCTGGCCCCGGAAGATGCCGATGCGACGGTCGTTGGCCGCGGTGTCCTGCAGCCGGAGGATGGACGACCCGTTCACGCTGTCGTTGGTCACGTCCAGCGTCAGGGTCTGCAGCGTCGAGTCGTTGAACCCGCGGAACTTGCGGCCCAGCTGCACGAAGTCGCCGACGGCCAGGTCGCTGTCCATCTGCACGGCGTCGGTGGCCACGTCGAACACGTCCCCGAGGAGGAGCGGGTTGGCCACCCCCTGGGTCACCGTGCGGGCGATCGCCCGGCGGATGAAGTCCTGCTGGCGGGAGATGCGGCCCAGGTCGGCGGTGAAGTCGGTGACCCACTCGCCGTTCTGGAGGGTCTCGAGGTGGCGGGACCGGGCGTAGGCCAGGGCTTGGTCCGGCCCCAGCGTGTTGCAGCCCCCGTGGCCGACGAACAGGCCGGTCGTCGTGTCCCGCACCGGGGTGCTGAAGAAGAACGGCACCCCGTCGATGGCCCGGACCAGTTCCTTGAAGCCGAGGAAGTCGACCTGGAGGTAGTGGTGGACCGGGACGCCGAAGGTCTCCTGGATCGTGCCGATCAGGGCCTCCTGGCCGCCCACGGCCAGAGCCGAGTTGATCTTGCCTTCGCCCCCACCGGGAAAGGAGACGAACAGGTCGCGAGGAAAGCTCAGCAGCTGGGCCTGGGGCTCGTCAGGGTCGACCCGCAGCAGCATGATCGTGTCCGACAGGACACCGAGGTCCTCGCGCCCGTTGGTGACGGGGTCGTTGGGGTCGAGACGATCGGCGCTGTCGGTGCCGACCAGCAGGTAGTTCTGGGCCGAATTGCCGCCCGGCGCCTCGTCCAGGGTGGCGCCGAGCTCGAGCCGAGGGATCTTGTCGAGCTTCAGGTACAGGAAGCCCGTGCCCCCCACGGCCGTGAGCAGGCCGAAGACGAGGGCCACGTTGAGGGTGACGGCGAGACGGGGGCCCAGGGAACGACGACGTCTCCGGGTCCTGGGCACCCGAAGACGGTAACGAGGTGGGTCAGCCGTTCACCTGCACCTCGGCGTAGGCCCGCAGCCGCTTGTAGTCGACCTTGCCGTTGGGGCCGCGGCCGATGGTGTCGATGGTCAGGACCCGCTTGGGCGCCTTGTAGGCGGCGAGGGTCTCCTTCACGTGGGCGATGACCTCGGCTTCGTCGATCAGGGCGTCCAGGTCGGGCTCGACGACGGCCGTCACCGCCTCCCCGAACTTCTCGTCGGGGACGCCCACAGCGACGGCGTCGACGATCGCCGGATGGGACTTCAGAGCCTCCTCGACCTCTTCGGGGAAGACCTTCTCACCCCCCGTGTTGATGCAGACCGAGCCCCGGCCGAGGAGGCTGAGCGAGCCGTCGACCTCGACCGTGGCGTAGTCACCGGGCATCGAGTACCGCTTGCCGTCGATCTCGATGAAGGTGGCGGCCGACTTCTCGGGGTCCTTGTAGTACCCGACGGGGACGAACCCGCCGACGGCCACCCGCCCGATCTCGCCCGAGCCGGGCTGGACGGGCGTGCCGTCGTCGCCGACGACCACGGCGTTGGGGCCGAGCGTGAACTTGGCTGTCGTCGCCGCCGAGCCCGCGCTGGAGATGGATCCGCCCATGTTCAGCGCCTCCGACGACGAGAACGCGTCCTGCAGGAGCATCCCGGGGTGGTGGGCGAGCAGTGCCTCCTTGCTGGCCTCGCTCCACATGACGCCCGACGAGATGACGGCCACGAGGCTCGACAGGTCCCACCGACCGGGCGCGGCATCCAACGCCCGGACCATCGGCTTGGCGAAGGCGTCGCCGACGATCGCCATCATGTTGACCCCCTCGCGCTCGACGGCGTCGAAGAGCTCCACGGCGTCGAACGACGCGCCGGTGAGCGTGACGACGCTGCCCCCCGTCATCATCGCCATCAGCGCGGTGAACCAGCCGGTGCCATGCATGAGTGGGCAGGCGGGTACGTGGACGGGCCCCGGCTTCGTGAGCGACTGGCGCATGAGGTCCAGATCCTGCTCGTCGTCGTATTGCGGGGCGACGGCGTGGGCGTAGGCGAGGAAGAGGTCGTGCTGGCGCCACATGACGCCCTTGGGCATGCCGGTGGTGCCGCCGGTGTAGAGCATGAGGAGGTCGTCGCCGGTCCGGCCCCAGCGGGCCACGGTGCGCTCCGACGCCAGGTCGGCCGCCTCCTCGTACGGCGTGGCCCACTCCGGGCAGGGCCCGGTGCCGTCGTCCACCCAGAGCCAGGTCCGGACGGGCACGCGGTCGCGCACGGCGTCGGCCGTCTCGGCGAAGGCGCCGTGGAAGACGACGGCGACCGCGTCGGCGTTGTCCCAGAGGTAGGCCAGCTCGTCGGCCGTGTAGCGGTAGTTGGTGTTGACCGGGACCAGCCCCGCCTTCCACGCGCCGGTGCAGGACTCCATGTACTCCGGGCCGTTGTGGACGTAGAGGGCGACCTTGTCCTGCTGCTCGGCGCCGGCCTCGAGCAGGGCCAAAGCGATGCCGTCAGAGCGCCGATCGAACTCCCGCCACGAGTAGCGGCGGTCGCCGTGGACCTGGGCGGTGGCGTCGGGCAGCGCCTCGGCCACCACCTCGAACGCATCGGCGAAGTTCCAGCCCGGCATGGGTCCCCCTGGGTCGACGGCCCGCGCAGCATACGAGGGCGTCCCCGACGGGCTCAGTCGTTGGGTTGCCCCGAGGTGACGGGGACGTCGGCGACGACCCGGACCTCGTCGATGATCTCGACGTGGTCGCCTGACGGCTCCCGGGTGTGCTCGAGGACGAGTTCGCGGTAGACGAGGAAGGCCATGCGCTGGTCGTGCTCGTCGCTCGGTCCGGTGCGCTCGGCCTCGACATCGATGAAGACCTGGTGGGCTCGGCGGTACTGGTCGGCCAGCCCGGGGCGGACGAAGGCCGCGGCGGTCACCCGGTCGTCGAGGCGGTCCGCCGGCATCTGCCGCTCGTCGAGGATGCGGCGGAACAGGGTCTCGGCCCGCTGGATGGCGACGCGGGGGTCATCGACGTAGGCCGCCTGCAGCTCGCCCCAGCGCTGGAGCGCACGACGCCGCTCCTCCCGGGGCAGGGGCCGGGTGGCGGTCCGCTGGTAGCGGTCGACGCGGCCCTCCAACTCGGCCTCCGCGTCGTCGCGGCCCCGGTCTTCGACGGCGCGGTCGTACTCGGGCCCGAATCGGTCTTTCAGCTCAGCGGAACGGCCGGCGGCTCGACGGTGGCGACGGGCTCGGACGACGAGCACGAGCAACAGGAGGAGGACGACGACGGCGCCGACGGCGATGAGGCCCCAGGTGCTGGGTTCCATGGTGCTTCCCTTCTCTGCGCCCGCCCCCTCCTCCTACCCTATGAGGGGCGAGTTAGGTTCCGCCCGTGGACTTCGACCTGCCCGGCGACGACGATCCTCGCCGGATCGCGGTGCGGGACTGGCTGGCCGCCCACCCCTCGCCGTCGGGCCACGACCTGGCCGAGGCGGGGTACGTGGCGCCGCACTGGCCGAAGCCGTGGGGCCTCGAGGCCGATCCGATCGAGCAGATCCTGATCGACGAGGAGCTGGCCGCCGCCGGGGTCCACCGCCCGCCGAACCAGATCGGCATCGGGTGGGCGGGGCCGACCCTCCTGGCCGCCGGGACCCCGGCGCAGAAGGACCGCTACCTGCTCCCGATCCTCTCGGGCGCGGAGTTCTGGTGCCAGCTGTTCAGCGAGCCGGGGGCCGGATCCGACCTGGCGTCGCTGCGGACCACGGCCGTCAAGGACGGCGACTCGTACGTGATCAACGGCCAGAAGGTCTGGACCTCGATCGCCCACGTCTCCAAGTTCGGGATCCTGATCGCCCGCACCGATCCCGACGCTCCCAAGCAGCGAGGGATCTCGTACTTCATCTGTCCGATGGACGCCCCCGGCGTCGACGTCCGGCCCATCGTCGAGATGACCGGGGCCCACCTCTTCAACGAGGTCTTCCTCGACGAGGTCCGCATCCCGGCCGAGAACCTGGTGGGGGAGGAGAACCGGGGGTGGGACCTGGCCAAGGTCACCTTGGCCAACGAGCGGGTCTCGCTCTCCAGCGGTGGAGCGCTCTGGGGGCGGGGGCCCTCGGCCTCGGACCTGGTGGCCCTGGCCCAGGCTCGAGGCATCCGCGACGCGGGCCTGCGGCAGCGCCTCGTCCAGGTCCACATCGAAGGAGAGCTCCTCCGCCTGCTGCGTCTGCGCACGGTGACCGCCGCCATCCACGGCACCCAGCCCGGCCCGGAGGCGTCGATCCGCAAGGTCTTCGCCGACGAGCACGGCCAGCGCCTCATGGGCCTGGCCCTCGACCTGGCCGGCGCCGGTGGGATGCTGGCCGAGACCGGGCCCTTCGACGGCCCGCCCGACATGTGGCGCTACGGGTTCCTCTTCGGCCCGGCCCTCACCATCGGCGGTGGCACCGCCGAGGTCCAGCGCAACATCATCGGCGAGCGCGTCCTCGGCCTCCCCGCCGAACCCGTCTTCGACGGCGGCTGAGGACCACCGGACGAGGCGATGTAGCGGAACTACGCTGGGCCCATGCTCCGTGTGCTCCGGTTCCTGCTGCTCGTCGCGATCACGGCGATGGCGCTGAACCTCGTGGTCGGGGCCGGGTCGCCACAGACCGGTCCGATCGAGAAGGTGGTCCTGTGCGTTCTCGTCGTGGGCCTCCTCGCCGTGGCCGTACCGGTACGCCGCATCGGCCGGCGGCCGTCGCCGGCCTGACGTCGCGCCGGCGCCCGGATCCGAGCGATGAGAGGCGGGTCCTGGTCACGGGTGGGGCGGGGCTGGTCGGCTCGACGCTGATCGCCGCGGCGCCCGTCGGCGTCGAGGTCCACGCCACGCAACGCCACACGCCGGTTGTCGGAGCCGAGGCCCACACGGTCGACCTGGCTGACCCGGACGAGCCCGTCGGCCTGTTGGCGGCGGTACGGCCCGAGGTCGTGATCCACACCGCCTACGGGACGGCCGATCTCGAGCGGGACGTGGTGACGGCGACGCGCTCGGTCGCCGCCGCGTGCGCCATCCACGACGTGGCGCTGGTCCACCTCAGCAGTGACGTGGTCTTCGACGGCGAGCACGCGCCCTATGCCGAGGACGCGCCCCCGGTCCCGGTCCACGCCTACGGCCGAGCCAAAGCGCAGGCCGAGGCCGACGTGGCGACGGCCGTGCCCTACGCCGCCATCTGCCGCACGTCGCTGGTGTGCGCCGCCGATCCACTCGACCCGCGGTCGGCCTGGGTCGTGGACACCCTCCGGACGGGCGAGGCCATCGCCCTGTTCACCGACGAGATCCGTTGCCCGATCCGGGCCGACGACCTGGCCGGCCAGCTCTGGGACGTCGTGGCCCTGCCCCGCACCGACCGGAGTGGGCCGTGGCACCTGGTCGGACCGGACGCCCTCAGCCGCCACCACCTCGGCGTCGTCCTGGCCGAGGCCCACGGCCTGGACCCTGCGGGGATCACCGCGGCGGCGAGCCGGGACCGCCCCGAGCCCCGTCCCCGGGACCTCAGGCTCACTGCCGGAAGGGCCGCCGTGCTGCCCACCCGGCCTCGGTCGGTGAAGAGCCTCTGGGGCTAGGTTCGAACGGCATGAAGATCAGCACCCAGCTCCGCTACGACGTCTCGCCCGCCGAGGTGGCCCAGCAGGCCGTGGACCTCGAGGCGGCCGGCCTCGACCTCATCTGGGTGGCCGAGGCGTACGGCGTCGACGCGGTCAGCATCATGGGTTACCTCGCGGCGGTCACCGAGCGGGTCGAGATCGCCTCGGGGATCCTGCCCCTCTACACCCGCACGCCGACGCTCCTGGCCATGACCGCGGCCGGGGTCGACGCCCTGTCGGGCGGTCGCTGCGTGCTCGGCCTCGGCGCATCCGGGCCTCAGGTCATCGAGGGCTTCCACGGTGTGCCGTACGACAAGCCGCTCACCCGGACGCGGGAGATCATCGAGATCTGCCGCCAGGTCTGGAAGCGGGAGCGGGTCGAGTTCTCGGGCAAGGCCTACGCCATCCCCCTCCCAGAGGGGCAGGGCACCGGTCTGGGCAAGCCGCTGAAGCTGATCACCCACCCCGTTCGGAACCGCATCCCGATCCACGTCGCCGCCCTCGGGCCCAAGAACGTCGAGTTGACGGCCGAGATTGCCGACGGCTGGCTCCCGCTCTTCTACCTGCCCGAGAAGGCCGAGGATGTCTGGGGTGACGACCTGGCGCGGGGTGCCGCCAAACGGTCCGACGACCTCGACCCTCTGGAGGTCGTCGCCGGTGGTCTCGTGGCCATCGGCCCGACCGCCGAGGTGAAGGGCTTCCGGGACTTCGCCCGTCCGATGGTCGCCCTGTACGTGGGCGGCATGGGCGCCCGGGGCAAGAACTTCTACAACGACCTGGTCTGCCGGTATGGCTTCGAGAAGGAGGCCAAGGAGATCCAGGACCTCTACCTCGACGGCAAGAAGGAGGAGGCCGCCGCGGTCATCCCCGAGGACCTGCTCGAGGCCACCACCATCTGCGGCGACGAGGGCTATGTGAAGGAGCGCCTGGCCGCCTACCGCGAGTCAGGCGTGACCATGCTCAACATCCAGCCCATCGGCAACGCCACCGAGATCGTCAGCCAGCTGAAGGACTGGACCGCGTAGTGCGAGCGCTCGAGCGCGGCGAACCGACGCCGGGAGGCGTCAGGCTGCGCAGGCGCCAGCCGGAGCAGCGCCGTCATCGTTCGGCGATCGGCGGAGCCGGACTTGCTGAGCGAAGCGAAGCCGGTCACGTGTGACTAGCACTTGAGGATCTCGTCGAAGCCTTCCTGCATGCACTCGACCAACGTCTCGGGGTCGGGGACGGCGGAGGGATCGGTGTTGATGCCGATGTTCAGGTCGTCGACGTAGCTGAGCAGGGTGATGTTGGCGGCGGCACCGGCCATGGGCCCGAAGGGGAACTGGCTGATCACCCGGGCCCCGCTCAGGTAGATCGGGAAGGGTGGGCCGGGGACGTTCGAGGTCACGAAGTCCACCCCCCGCAGCATCGAGCCGAAGATGCCGGTCGTCACGTCCGGGGGCAGGTGGTTGAGCAGGTTGGCCAAGGGCTCGGTCAAGGCCAGCGCAGGCTCGGCCCGAGCCCGCCCGACGAGGTCCCGCACCACCTTCATCCGGTGGACGGGATCGACCACCGTCAGGGGAACGGGGAAGCGGGCCGGCGCGAACTGGTTCCCGGCCACGTTCTCGGTCGCCGCGGTGCGCACGCTGATCGGCATGGACATCCGCAGCGCACCGGCGGGTTTGCCGTGGTGGTCGTGGTAGCGGCGCCAGCCCGAGGCGATGGCGGCCACGAAGGCGTCATTGAGCTTGCCGCCCGCTCGCCGACCGGCGATCTTCATCTCGGCCAGGGGGACCGTCAGGGTGTGGAACTGCACCGACAGGGAGCGCTCGGTCATCAGCGGGGACAGGGGCTCGCTGGCGGGCGCCAGCAACCGGAGAGCGGACGCGACCGTCTCACTCACCCGGGCCCCGGCGCCGACCGGGTCGGCGACGGTGACCAGCGCGGCCGTGGAGAGCGTGCCGAAGGAGCGCTTGGCCACCCCCATGACCCGTCGCTGCTCGTGGGCCACGGCGTCGGCGAAGCGCTCGGCCTGGCCCATGACGTGGACGGCCGGTGCCTCGGGCAGATCGCCGGGCTCGCCGGGGTCGGTCTCGGCGTCGAAGGTCTCCAGCATCAACTTCACGCCGCCCACGCCGTCGGTCACCGCGTGGTGGATCTTCATGATCAGCCCGGCTCGGCCCTCCTCGAGGCCCTCGACCACGGTGAACTCCCACAGCGGCCGGGCCCGGTCGAAGGCCTGCATGCCGATGGGCTCGGCGATGTCGAACAGCTCGCGCATGCTGCCGTCGTTGGCCGCCTTCACGAAGCGCAGGTGGTAGTCGAGGTCGAAGTTGGGATCGACCTCCCAGCGGGGCGGCGAGAAGGACAGGGCGTTGCCGATCACCCGCTGGCGCAGGCGGATGACGGTTCGGCTGGCCCGCTCCACCTTGTCCTTCAGGCGGTCGTGGTCGGGGGGACCGTCGAGGACGACGACCGAGGTGATCGTGCTCCGGAGCAGCGGATCCCGCTCGATGGTCCACATGAGCTTGTCGGCGTCGCTCATGCGGGGCTGGAAATCGAGGTGCTCGTCGGTCACCCCTCCAGTTCACCTCATATCCGAGGCGACGTCACCATCAACAGTGGGTGCCGCCGTTGCGGTAATAGCCGCTGAACGTGTCGTTCTCGGTGTGGCCGTCGACGTAGGTCCGGGTCCTCGTGGTGTTGACCGTGGTGCAGCTGCCGTTCGTGCCCGTCGACTGTCCCGTCTGGGCCCCGGTGGCGAACCGGGTGGAGTAGAGGTGCATGGTGATGGTGGTGTCGTCGTAGGTGGGCCACAGCAGCACGCCGTACGGCGTGTTGTTCACGATGCGGAACTCGGGGGCCGGGTAGGACACGGTCGACTCGCGTCCGAACGGGTAGCGGCTGAGGTGCTCGGTGTGGAACTGGTAGTTCGGGATGTCGAGCCCGGCGAAGAAGGCGGCGTTGAAGGAGGTGGTGGCGAACTGGGACACCCCCCCACCGACGGACTCGACGTGCTCGCCGTTCTCGATGGCGCCGGCGACCACGAAGCCGTTCTCGGTCGTCCGAGGCCCGACGACCTCGTTGATGGAGAAATGGCCTCCGTTCGGAGGTATCACGTAGCCCCGCACGATGTCGGCCATCCGGTGGATGTTCGTGACCCGGCTCTCACAACAGTCGTGGTGGGTGCTCATGCGGCAGCCTTCGGCGGCGTAGGCGGTGCACGGCTCCTGGTCCGGGAGGCTGATCTCCTCGACGATGCCCAGGCTCTCGGCCCACTCGGCGTCGCGCTCGGGCCGGATCCGGGTCAGCTCGAGGTCCACCGATCGGTCGCCGTTGCGCAGGGCGGCGATGACCCGACGGGCCGAGCCGGGCGCGCAGCAGCCCGTGCCGGGCTGGCCCGGGACGATGCGGGGGCGACCGTTGCTCACCGTGAAGCTGGCGGCGGCTGGGGGGTCACCGACGTCGGGCAGCAGGCCGGGCAGGTCCTCGCCGACCTGCTCGCGGTCGAGCACCAGCTGCAGGGCCTCCCGTCCCGGCCGGGACGTGACCCAGGGCCCCAGCGTCTCTGCGGTCACCTCGGCGGAGGTGCCGTCGGCGTTGATGGTGATCCCGTCTTCGGTGAGGGTGTTGGCCTCTTCGGCCAGCGCCTCGGCCTCGCTGTCGTCGAAGCGGGGCGGGATGTCCTTCGCGTCGACGTCGACGACGATGGGGTCCTCTCCGGTGACGGCCCCGGCGACGACCTGGTCGATGACCTCGGTCGCCCGGATGCCGTGGCCCGGCACACCCGGGACGACGGCGAAGCCGAAGCCGGAGTGCTGGATGAGCGGCTCGATCGGGCTGGTGCGATCGGACCCCTCCAAGTCCTGCAGCGTGCGGCTCACCGGGTTGTCGGCGAGGGTCAGGATGACCGGGGCCACCTCGTCCTCCCGGAAGCGCTGGGCCCAGGACACGGGGTCCTGGCCGATGTCCTGAGCGGCGGCGACCGTGGCCGCCTGGTCGACCTCCGCGCCCAGCTCGCCCACCGTGGTCTCGAGCGTGCGGTCCCCGGAGTGGATCTCGACCGGCGTGTCGAGGTAGGTCGAGGAGAGGTGGCGCACCCGGGCATCGATGTCCGCCTGGCCGAAGCCACCGATCGCCCGGCCGTCGAGGACGACGTTGCGGGCGACCAGGTCGGCGTGGATGCGCGTGTCGACCACCCAGGTCAGGACGGCCGCGGCCACGATCACCAGCGGGATCATGAGCGCGACGGCCTTGCGGGGGGACGGACGACGCATTCCCGGCCATTCTGGCGTGCGCGGGGGCTGATCCTCTGTCACCCCCGGGGGATTCGCCCCTCCCGGCCCGTCGGTGAAACACTCTCTCGCCCACTTGGTGGCCAGCACGTCGAGCGCGAACGAGGACGAGGACATGAGCGGGATCTGTGAAGGTCGGGTCTGTGTGATCACCGGCGCCGGCCGGGGCATCGGGCGGGAGTACGCCCTGATGCTGGCCGACCAGGGCGCCAAGATCGTCGTCAACGACCTCGGCGGGGACATGACCGGGGAGGGCGAGGACGCCACCCCGGCCCAGGCGGTCGTGGCCGAGATCGAGGCCATGGGCGGCGAGGCCGTGGCCAACGGGGCCAACGTCGCCGACTTCGACGCTTCGGGTGAGATGATCCAGCAGGCCATCGACCACTTCGGCCGCCTCGACGTGCTCATCAACAACGCCGGGATCCTGCGGGACCGGATGCTGGTGAACATGGCCGAGGGGGAGTGGGACGCCGTCATCGCCGTGCACCTCAAGGGCACGTTCGGGCCCACCCGCCACGCCGCGGCCCACTGGCGGCAGCTGGTCAAGGCGGGCGAGACCGTCGACGCCCGCATCATCAACACGACGTCACCGTCGGGCATCTACGGCAACGCCGGTCAGACCAACTACGGCGCGGCGAAGGCCGGCATCGCCGCCTTCACCGTCATCACCGCGATCGAGCTCGAGCGGTACGGCGTCACGGCCAACGCCATCGCCCCGGGGGCGATCACCCGCATGACCGAGAACCTCGGCATGGGCCAGCTCGACGAGGAGACCAAGGCCTCCATGGCTCCCCACTGGATCGCCCCGATCGTGACGTGGCTGGCCAGTCCCGAGTCCGCCGACGTGACCGGTCGTGTCTTCCAGGTGTCCGGCCGCGAGCTGGCGGTGGCCGAGGGCTGGCACAAGGGCCCCACGGTGGAGCCCACCGACGACCCCACCGAGATCGGCGCCAAGGTGGCCGAGCTCATGGCCAAGGCCCGCCCCAACGCCGACATGTTCGGCAACGACAAGCACTAGGAGACCTCGATGCCGCTCAACCTCGATGCCGTCGGGACCGTCACGGACCCGACCGAGATGTCCTGGGACTCCAAGGACGCCATCCTCTACGCCCTCGGCGTGGGCGCCGGCACCGACGAGCTCCCCTTCGTCACCGAGAACTCCATCGACGTCGACCAGAAGGTCTTCCCGACGATGGCCGTGGTCCTCGGGGTGATCGGCGGAGGCATGGCGAGCCTGGGCGACTTCAACTGGGCGATGCTCGTGCACGGCGAGCAGGGCGTCCGTCTCCACCAGCCCATCCCGGTCAGCGGCACGTTGTCCTGCACCACCGAGATCACCGGGATCTTCGACAAGGGCAAGGGCGCGGTCGTGGTCATGGAGTCCAAGGCCAAGGTCGCCGCGACCGGCGAGCCGCTGTTCGACACGACCATGTCGGCCTTCATCCGGGGTGAGGGTGGTTTCGGCGGCGATCGGGGGCCGTCGGGACCCCAGAACGTGCCGCCCGAGCGGGCACCGGACCACTCGGTCACCTACGCCACCCGTCCGGACCAGGCCCTGATCTATCGGCTGTCCGGCGACCGCAACCCGCTGCACTCCGATCCGCAGTTCGCCGCCCTGGCCGGCTTCGACCGGCCGATCCTGCACGGCCTGTGCACCTTCGGCTTCACCGGCCGGGCGCTCCTGCACACGCTGTGTGACGGTGAGCCGTCCCGCTTCACGTCGATGGACGGGCGCTTCTCCTCGCCGGTGTTCCCCGGCGAGCCGCTCACGGTGAACATGTGGGTGGACGGTGGCGAGGCCGTCTTCCAGACCACCGGTGACGACGGCCGTGTGGTCCTCGACGCCGGGAAGTGCGAGTTCACCGACTGAGGGTCCCGCCTGATTCGAGTAGCCCCTACTCATGTCGGCGAGCGCGCGGGGGCGGACCATCCGCTCGTCCCTGCCCCCCCCTGACGGGCTACCAGGGGGCGCCGTAGGTGTCGCGGTGGGCGATCTCGGACACGGGCCGGCGGCGGGGCGGACCCAGGGGGCGGGCCGGCCAGCCGAGGGGGACCATCGCGTAGGGGCGCACCGAGTCGGGGAGCCCGGTGATGGCGCGCACCTCGACCGGGTCGTAGGCGGCGATCGTCGTCATCGCTGACCCGAGGCCCAGGGCGGTGGCCGCCAGGAGGAGGTTCTGCACGGCGGGATAGATGGACGACGACTGTTCCCGCCTTTCCGCCCGTTGGTCGTCGGCGCCGACGACGATCCACACCGGCGCGGTCGCGAAGCCACCGCCGAAGCCGCCCGCGACGTCAGCTCGGAGCGAGGGAGCGAGGTCCGACTCGGGAACCGACGACCAGAGCCGGTCCATGAGATCAGTCAGGCGCGCCCGCCGCTCGGCGTCCCGCACGACGACGAACACCCAGGGCTGGGTGTTCGACGAGCTCGGCGCGAAGCGGGCCGCATCCAGCACGCGTTCTACGAGGTCGTCACCGACCTCGCGGTCGGGGTCGAAGGCGCGGCAGGCCCGCTGCCGGCCGACGACGTCGAAGAAGTCCGTCAGGAGAGGGCCTTGGTCAGGATCTCGCCACTCCGGGCGACGACCTCAGGCAGGTGGCCGCCGGTCGGGATGTTGACCACGACGGCATCGAGGCCCTGGCCCAGGATCCGCTCCTGGACCTGCTCGCCGATGCTGTCGGGGCCGCCGACCAGCATGCGGTGGCCGAGCATCTCCCGAGTGCCGTCGTCCAGGGTGTCCCATTCCATCCCCAGGCCCCGGACCAGCTCGTCCCGGGATGCGAAGGCCTCGTCGTCGGTGTCGCCGGCGATCAGGAAGTTCAGGGCGCTGACCCCGATCTCGCTACGCTCCCGGCCGACCTCGGCCAGGTGACCGGCCAGCACGTCCAGCTTGTGCGGCACCTCGTCGAGACCGCAGGTCAGGTTCGAGTGGTCCGCGTACCGGGCGGCGATGCGCAAGGTCTTCTTCTCGCCGGCCCCGCCGACCATCAGGGGGATCTTGGCGCGGATCGGCTTCGGGTTGTTGATGATGTCCCGGACCTGGAAGTGCTTGCCCTCGAAGGTCGGCCGCTCGTCGGCGAACATGGCCTGGGTGATCTGGATGGCCTCCTCCAGCATCTCGAAGCGGTCCGACACCGGCGGGAAGTCGTAGCCGAAGGCGTCGTGCTCCATGTCGAACCAGGCCGCTCCGATGCCGAGCATCGCCCGACCCCGGGAGATGACGTCGAGGTTCGTGACGACCTTGGCCAGGAAGGCCGGGTTCCGGTAGGTCACGCCCGTCACCAGGGTGCCCAGCTGGATGGAGCTCGTCCGGGCGGCCAGCGCGCTGAGGAGGGTGTACGCCTCGAACATCGGCTGGTCGGGCGACCCCAGCATGGGCAGCTGGTAGAAGTGGTCCATCACCAGCAAGGTGTCGAAACCCGACGCCTCGGCGGCGGTCGCCACCTCGGCCACGGTCTCGAACAGGTCGCCGACCTCGACGTCCGGGTACGTGAAGTTCGGGACCTGGAGGGCGAGTCGCATCATGGAGGGGATGTCTATCCCTTCACGCGGAGAACGTCTTTCGTCGGGCTAGGGGCGCCGGCCGAAGCGGCCCAGGAGCTCGGACTGGGCGTCGCCGCCCTCGACGGTCACGGCCGGGCCGATGGCCCCGCTCTGGCGGTAGAGGTCCTCCCGTCCGACGAACCAGGTGGCACACACGGCCACCAGCTCGGGATCCAGCCGTTCGGGCTGGCCCGTGGCCCGGGCCAGGTCCCACGTGTGGATCAGGTGGTCGGCGAACAGCTGCATCAGGTACTCCTGGGCCGGCACGTCACCGAAGGACAGGTGAACGGTGGCGTCGAGATCGAGGTCCTCCAGGGCGTCCACCATCGCGGCGGTCGCGTCGCGCTGGGCGGCGACGCTGTCGTCGCCCAACGGGTCCGATGGGATCTCGTCACCGATGTCGTCGATGGTGCGGCCGGCCAGCAGCGGGGGCGCCCAGAGCTGCTCGTCCACGACGTGGGCCACCAACGCCCGCACGTCCCATTCGGCGTCGGGGGTGGGCGAGGACCACTGTTCGTCGGCCACGCCCTCCAGGCAGGAGCCGAAGCCTGCTGCCGCATCCTTCAACCAGCTCCTCACGTCCGCCATGGCGGTCCCCCTTCTCCGGTCAGAACAGCTTCAGCTCGTTGCGCTCGATGCCTCGCAGCTCGTCGTAGTCGACCTCGACGCAGGCTATGCCCCGGGACTCGGCCAGGACTTTTGCCTGTGGCTTGATCACCTGAGCGACGAAGACGCCGCGTACCGGGCGGAGGGACGGGTCCCGGTCCATCCGCTCGACGTAGCGGGACAGCTGCTCGACCCCGTCGATCTCGCCGCGGCGCTTGACCTCCACGGCCACGGCTTGCCCGTCGGCGTCCCGGCAGAGGAGGTCGACCGGGCCGATGTCGGTCGGCCACTCCCGACGGACGAGCTTGAACCCGTTCTCGATGCGGTTGCAATCGAGGGCCAGCAGCTCCTGGAGATGGGCCTCGACCCCGTCCTTGGTCAGGCCCGGGTCGATCCCCAGCTCGTGGGCCGAATCCGACAGGATCTCCTCCATGGTGATGATCAGCTGCTCGCCCTTGGGGCTGGTCACGGTCCACACCCCGTCGCCTTCGACGAGCGTGTTGGGCGCGTTCATCCAGTTCAGCGGCTTGTACGCGCCGCCGTCGGCGTGGATGGCGACGCACCCGTCGGCCTTCACCATGATCAGGCGGGGGGCCATCGGCAAGTGCGCCGTGAGCCGGCCTTCGTAGTCCACCTGGCACCGGGCGATCACGAGCCTCACGGCGGGCGAGCGTAGGCCTGCGGTGCCTACGCTCGCCCCATGCACATCTCGGAGCGCTGGGAGTACCTCACCATCGTGGACATCCCCATCACCCAGCTCGACGGGGTGAAGGAGAGCTACGCGGAGCTGGGCTACGAGTCGGTGGCCGAGGACACCGACCGCCTCGTCGTCCGCAAGGAGTTCCCCGTCACCGGCCAGATCACCGTCGATTGACCCCGCCCGCGGGCGGTCCCGCTCCCGTGGACCCGCCTGAGGTCGCCGGCGACCTCGACGCGGTCGCGTTCTCCGACCTGACCAGTGGGGACGAGGTCGAGGACGCGCTCCTCACTGGCGAGCTCGTCGGGGGCTCGCTCGACGGGCTCACCCTCGCCGGCTGCCGGCTCGACGGGGTGCGGTTGACGGCGTCCTCCTTCGACCGGCTGGTCCTCGAGGACGTCACCTTGGTGGGCTGCGAGCTGTCCGGGGTGACCTTGGGCGCGACGAAGCTCCGGCGGGTCCGGTTCGAGGACTGCCGGATGTCCGGCCTCTCGACCGCCGATCTCCAAGCGGAGGAGGTCAGCTTCGTCGACGATCGCCTCGATGACGCCTGGTTCCGGATGGCGGAGATCGACCACGCCGAGTTCCTGGACTGCGACCTCCGCCGGGCTGACTTCTACGCCGCCACCGTCCGCCGGACCGGGTTCCTCGGGTGTGACCTGACGGGCGCGGAGTTCTCGAGGGCCGTGGTCACGGCCCTGCGGCTGGAACGCTCGACCGTCCACGAGCTGGGTGGCATCGGCGGCCTGCGCGACATCGTCCTCAGCCCCGATCAGGTCGTGTCGTTCGCCCTGGCGTTCCTGGCCTCGTTCGACATCACCGTCGACGCCCCCGACGACTGACCTGGTCAAGCCGTTGATCTCGTCGTCATAGCTGCCAGATCACCGGCCAGAACGGGTCAGGGGGTGAGGAAGCCGCGTTCGGTGAGGAGGTCGATGATGCGCTCGACGTTGTCGGCCTGGTCGACGGTGGCGGTGTCGAGGGTCAGGTCCGGGTTCTCGGGGACGTCGTAGGTCGCGGAGACGCCGGGGAACTGCGGGATCTCGCCCCGGTCCGCAGCCTCGTAGAGGCCCTCGGGATCCCGCTGGCGGGCGACCTCCACCGGGGCGTCGAGGTGGACGATCAGGAAGCGCTCGGGGCCGACCAGCTCCCGGGCCCGGTCGCGGACGTCGGCCTTGGGGGCGGCAAAGGCGGCGATCACGATGATCCCGGACTCGTTGGCCAGGCGGGCCACCTCGGCCATGCGGCGCAGGTTCTCCGAGCGTTCCTGGGCGCTGAAGCCGAGGTCGCGGCTCATGCCCAGACGCAGGTCCTCGCCGTCGATGCGCAACGTCGCTCGGCCGGCGTCGAACAGGCGGCGCTCGAGGGCGACCGCCGTCGTCGACTTCCCGGCCCCCGTGAGCCCGGTCAGCAGGACGGTGCACGGGCGCTGGCCGTAGCGGCTCTCCCGCTCAGCCACCGTGATCTGGCTCAAATGGCGCTGCAGGTGCTCGTCGGGCTGGACGTCCCAGGCCGAGTCCTGGGGCAGGATCATGCCCGCCGCCATCGTGGCGTTGCTCAGGCGGTCGACCAGGATGAACGCGCCCGTCGTGCGGTTGCGCTCGTAGGCGTCGAAGAGCAGCTGCTGGTCGCAGGTGACCGTGCAGCGCCCGATCTCGTTGACGGCCAGGCCGGCGGCGGCCTCGGGCTCGAGGGTGTTGATGTCGATGCGGTGGGCCATCGTGGTGATGCGGCCCGGGACGATCCGGTTGGCCTGCTGGACCAGGTACTCCTTGCCCGGGGCCATGTCGGTCTCGCTCATCCACACGACCATGGCGTCGACCTCGTGGCTGCGTTGCGGCCGGCGCTCGGGGTGGACGAGCACGTCGCCCCGGGACACGTCGACCTCGTCGGTCAAGGTCATGGTGAGGGCGGTGCCGGGGCCGGCCTCGTCGAGGTCGCCGTTGAACGTGACCAGGCGATCCACGGTCGTGACCACGCCTGAGGGCAGGACCATGACCTCGTCGCCGGGGTGGACGACACCGGAGGCGACCGTGCCGGCGAAGCCCCGAAAGGTCAGGTCCGGGCGCCGCACCAGCTGGACCGGGAAGCGCAGGTCGCCGTCCTCGGGCACCGTGACCGGCACGGTCTCGAGGTGCTCCATGAGGGTCGGGCCGTCGAACCAGGTCATGTTCGTGCCGGGGTCGACCACCCAGTCGCCCTTCAGGGCGGAGATGGGGATGAACCACGGCGCCTTCTTCAGGTCGAGGCGCTCGGCGAACTCGAGGTAGTGGTCCCGGATCTCCTCGAAGCGCTCTTTCGAGTGGTCGACGAGGTCCATCTTGTTGATGGCCACGACCGTGTTCTCGATGCCGAGGAGCGAGGTCAGGTAACTGTGGCGCTTGGTCTGGGCCTGCACGCCGTGCCGGGCGTCCACCAGGATGATGGCCAGATCGCAGGTCGAGGCTCCCGTGACCATGTTGCGGGTGTACTGCTCGTGGCCCGGGGTGTCGGCGATGATGAACTTGCGCCGCGAGGTCGAGAAGTAGCGGTAGGCGACGTCGATGGTGATGCCCTGCTCCCGCTCGGCCTTCAAGCCGTCCATGAGCAGGGCCAGGTCCAGCTCACCGCCGGCGGACCCCATGGTCGTCGACTCGGCTTCCACCGCGGCCAACTGGTCCTCGTAGAGCAGATGGGAGTCGTGCAGGAGGCGGCCGATCAGGGTCGACTTGCCGTCGTCCACCGACCCGCAGGTCAGGAAGCGGAGCAGGTCCTTCTGTTCGTGCTCGGCCAGGTACGCCTCGATGTCGGTGGCGATCAGCTCGGACTGGTGCGACATCTAGAAGTACCCCTCCTTCTTCTTCTCCTCCATGGAGCCGGCCTGGTCGTGGTCGATGACCCGGCCCTCCCGCTCGGAGCGAGTGGCCAACAGCATCTCCTGGATGATCTGGGGGAGGGTGGTGGCGGTGGACTCGACGGCGCCGGAGAGCGGGTAGCAGCCCAGGGTGCGGAAGCGGATCATCCGGTCGACGGGCTCCTCGCCGGGCTCGAAGCGGAAGCGGTCGTCGTCGACCATGATCAGCGTCCCGTCCCGCTCGACCGTCGGGCGGAGGGCCGAGTAGTAGAGCGGCACCAGCGGGATCTCCTCGAGCCAGATGTACTGCCAGATGTCGAGCTCGGTCCAGTTCGACAGCGGGAAGACCCGGATGCTCTCACCGGGGTGGACCCGCCCGTTGTAGAAGCTCCACAGCTCGGGGCGTTGGTTCTTGGGGTCCCAGCGGTGGTGCTTGTCCCGGAACGAGAAGACCCGTTCCTTGGCCCGGGACTTCTCCTCGTCGCGACGGGCGCCACCGAAGGCGGCGTCGTAGCCTCCGGCGTCCAGGGCCTGCTTGAGGGCCTGGGTCTTCATGATGTCCGTGTAGTTCTTGGAGCCGTGGTCGAAGGGGTTGATGCCGGTGGCCACGCCGTCCTGGTTCGTGTGGACGATCAGCTCCACGCCCAGCTCCTCGGCCATTCGGTTGCGGTGGGCGATCATGTCCTTGAACTTCCACGTGGTGTCCACGTGCAGCAGGGGGAACGGCAGCTTGCCGGGGTGGAAGGCCTTCTCGGCCAACCGGAGCATGACCCCGGAATCCTTGCCGATGCTGTAGAGCATCACCGGCCGTTCGAACTGAGCCACCACCTCACGGATGATGTGGATGCTCTCGTCTTCGAGCTGCTGGAGGTGCGTGCGGCGAGGCGCGTCAGGGAGGGCGTCTGCGGTCATGGAAGGGGTCATCTTCCCACGGGGTCCTTTTCCGGGCCAGTTGGCGTGTAATGGGTGCCGCCTTTGCGGCTTCGCTTGGAGAGGCGGTCACGGATGAGGCGGCGGCGCGCCTGGAGCTCGGCCAGCGTGATGGCTTCGGCGTCGGGCATGCCGAGCGAGGCCCGGTAGCCGTCCAAGCTCACCTCGGCCAGGTAGGCGTCGGGGTCGTACTCCTGCTGGAGGTCGGCGGCGATGCGCTCGCCGTGGGTGGTCGCGAAGTGGACGATCACCTGCTGGATCAGCTCGAGGATGTCCAGGTCGGGGGCCAGGGTCTGGCCCATCGAGGTGCTGAAGGCCATGTTCTTGACGAAAAGCATCAGCTCCTTGGGCATGCGGGCGCCGTAGCCGAGCAGCGCCTTGAGCACCCGCTGCAGCTCGCCCACCATCTCGTCGGGATCCATCTGGGTGGGGTCGACGGCGGGGGCGTCCAGGCCGAGCTCGGCGATGAGGGCCTCGAAGTCGGTGTCCAGCGGCAGGGCGCCCAGCTCGGCCAGGGCGGGGAGCTGGACCCGGACGTCATTGGTGCTGCCGCCGGCGAGCAGCTTGAGGAAGGCCAGGCGCCGTGGTTCGTCGAGCCGACCGGTGATGCCGAAGTCGAGCAGCGCGGTGCGGCCGTCGGGTTGGACGAAGAGGTTGCCGCCGTGAAGGTCGCCGTGGAAGACGCCGTGGAACATGGCCCCCTCGAGGAAGCCGATGATCCCGGTGCGGATGAGGGCCATCAGGTCGACGCCGGCCGCCTTCATGGCATCGACCTCGTCGAGGGCGAAGCCCGACAGGCGCTCCATCACCAGGACCCGGCGGGTCACCAACTCCGGGTGGGGGCGGGGGATGACGTAGGCCTGCTGGCCGAGCTCGCGCATCGAACGGGAGACGTCGAGCATGTTCTCGGCCTCGAGGCGGAAGTCCAGCTCCTCCACGATGGTCTCGGCGAAGAGCTCGACCAGGGCCGGTGGGTTGGCCAGGGCGGCGACCGGGATGCGGCCGACGAACAGGGGGGCCAACCAGGCCATGACCCGCAGGTCCTCCTGGACCAGGGTCGCGACCTGGGGGCGCTGCACCTTGACCACGACCGACTCGCCGCTGCGCAGGGTGGCGGCGTGGACCTGGGCGATCGAGGCGGCGGCCAGGGGCTCGCGGTCGAAGGCGGCGAACACGGCTTCGAGCGGGCGACCGAGGTCCTCCTCGACGACCCGGCGGACGTCGGCGAACGGTTCGGCCCGGACCCGGTCACGGCAGCGCTTGAACTCGTCGACCAGCTCGTCGGGGAAGATGCCCTCGCCGGAGGAGATGATCTGGCCCAGCTTGATGTAGGTGGGGCCGAGGGCCTCGGCGGCGATGCGGAGGCGGAGCGAGAGCCCGGCGACGGAGCGGTCGGGGTCGCGGCGGTCGGTGGCGGCCCAGCGGGCGACGCCGACGCCCAGGTGGCGGGTCACGGTGGCCAGGCGGCCCAGCGGCGGCACCTTGCGGGGCCGGGCCAGCTCGGGCGCGGAGCGGCGGGTGGCCTCCCGGACGAGGTGGAGATGGGCTTGCCAGGCCTGCGGTTCGTCGGCCAGGACCCACGGGGCGCGGTCGCTGAAGACGCCCCAGGAGAGGTCCGCCGGTCGATTCACGCCGTAAGGGTGGCGGGAGCGGCAGCGGATCGCACCGCCTGTGCTCAGATGGCGACGTGGATCCCATGAATCCGATGGACCCCGGCGATCCGTTCGACCCGACGGGCCCGCCTCGACCGTCGGCTGCCCCCAAGATCCTGTTCCTCCTCGTCGCCGTCATCGTGCTCGCGGCGGTCGCGGCCGGGGCGCTCCTCCTCGTCGCCAGCAGCGACGACAGTGGCGACGAAGAGGACGCCGCTGAGGTGGCGACCGACGACCAGTCCGACGAGCCGATTGAGACGGCCGAGCGGGCTGAGGACGACCAAGATCCGGTCGACAAGCCCGACGCCGACGCCGACGGCGTGCCCGACGCCGACGACCCGGATGACGACGCCGACGGCGTGCCCGACGCCGACGACCCGGATGACGATGACGACGGCGTTCCCGACGCGGAGGAGCCCGACGAAGGCGAGGATGGCGACGAGGGCGAGCCGGGCGATGACGAGGAGCCGGGCGACGAAGACCCGTCCCCCGCGCCGGACCTGCTCCGCAACGACCCGCGGCCTGCGGTCGACGCCTGGATCGACGCCGCCGGCGACGGGGCGAAGGCGGTCGAGGTCGTCCTCTACACCGACTACGGCTTCGCCGACGTCCGCGACCCCGATCACCCGAACCGGATCCTCGAGTTCGGTTGGCGGGACGGCGCCGTCCAGGGGCCTGAGTCCGCCGAGCCATTCCCGGGTACCGATCTCGACGCCGAATCCTTCCGCATGACCCGGGTCGACTGGGACGCCCTGCCGGGCCTCGTCGCCGCCGCTCCCGAGCGGGCCGACCTCCCGCGGGGTGAGGTGACCCACGTGATCGTGACCAGCGACCTGCCCTTCAGCAACCGCTTCATCTTCCGCATCTACGTCACCGCCCCCAACGGCAGCGACTACGTCGTCGCCACCATCGACGGCAACCCCGCCCCCCGCTGACGCCTTGGGGCCGGGGACCGACACTGAGGCTCGTCGGACTGGGCGAAACGATGGCAACCACGGGGGGTGTGGGGTCGGGCTGCTGCTCGTCGGGGCGTGGCCTCCATAGACGACAGGCCGGCCACCAAGCCACCAGTGACCGAGGGCGAGCACCACACCGCCTACGTGCCATCCGTTCGTCCAGCGCGAAAGGGCTGAAGTGGCGCCGCGTGGCTAACAACAGGGCGGCGGCGTGGCCGGCGCCGACCAGGCGAGGCAGCACCCGGGACAGGCCGTACTCGGCGGGCAGCGCCAACCTGGGCGCAGAGGTCGTCAGCTTCGCCCCGGCCGTGGCGAAGCGGATACGGCGAAGCAGGCCAAAACGAGCCCGACCCCGGCGGCCGGCCCGTTGACGGCGGCGATGACGGGCACGGTCAGGCCGACGTGGAAGGCGATGGCGTGTCGAGCTCCGGACGCACGCCCTGGCCCGGCCGGGGCATCTCGTCCTCGACGCCGCCGCTGTCGTACGCGCCCTTGACCACATGGCCGTCCGCTGCCCGGGCGTCGGCCCCGGCACAGACGCCGCGGCCGGCTCCGGTGCCGACGACCACTCGCACCTCCGGGTCGGACTCGGCCATCGCCCACTGGTACTCGTGGTGCATCCCGTCCCGTCCAGGCGTTCAGCCGGTCGGGCCGGTTCAGCGTGATCGTGGCGACCCGGTCGGCCACCTCGTAGCGGACGACCTTCAACTCCATCGGACGAGCTTTCTCGCACCGCGTAGCGTCCGGGCATGAACGAAGGTCATCTGCAGGTCTGTGCCAGTCCCGAGTGGAAGGAGGCCCTGCGGGACCTGATCCTGCCCTTCGCCCTCGCCGACGCCCGGCTGGGCGACGACGTGCTGGAGGTCGGTCCGGGCCCGGGGATGACCACCGACCTGTTGATGGCCGAGCTCCCGAAGCTGACCTGCTGTGAGCTGGACTCGGATCTGGCGACGGCGCTGGCCGAGCGGCTGGCGGGTACGAACGTCGAGGTGGTGAACGCCGACGCCACCGACATGCCGTTCGAGGACGATCGGTTCAGCGGTGCGGTGTCCTTCTCGATGCTCCACCACGTGCCGACCAGCGAGCTGCAGGCCCGGGTGTTCACCGAGGTGGGCCGCGTCCTGCGTCCCGGCGCGACGTTCGTGGCGTCCGACAGCGTCCCCGACGACGACCTGCGGGCGTTCCACGAGGGCGACATCTACAACCCGATCGAGCCCTCGGCGGTGGGCCCGCGCCTCGAGGCGGCGGGGTTCGTCGACGTGGACGTGCGGATCAACGATCTCGGCTGGGCCGCACACGCCCTCGCCGGCTAGTTCAGGAGGTCGAGGACCGGCTGGGCGTACTCGGTCCGGCAGACGAGGAGGTCGGGGAGGTACACGTCGTCCTGGTTGTAGACCAGCGGCGAGCCATCCATGCGGCTGGTGTGCAGGCCGGCCGCCCGGGCCACGGCGACGGGGGCGCAGGAGTCCCACTCGTACTGGCCGCCGGAGTGGACGTAGACGTCCACCTCGCCGAGCACCACGGCCATCGCCTTGGCCCCAGCCGATCCCATCTCGACCAACTCGCCGCTCAGGGCCTCGGCGACGGCCAACGCCTCGGCCGGGGGCCGGGTGCGGCTGATGACGACACGGGGCGGGCCGGCCTGACGCTCGGCCGGGACGACCGGTGGGTCGGTGCCCAGGACCAGGGCCCGTCCCGGGAGGGCCACGGCCCCGGCCAGTGGCGTGCCCGGCCGGTCGACGAGGGCGATGTGCACGGCCCAGTCCACCCGGGGAGGCTCGCTGTACTCCCGCGTGCCGTCCAACGGGTCGACGATCCAGATGCGGTCCGCCTCCAGGCGGGCCTTGTCGTCCTTGACCTCCTCGGAGAGGACGGCGTCGTCGGGATAGACCTCGGCCAGCATTGTCAGGATCAGTTCGTTGGCCCGCCGGTCGCCCTCGTCCTTCAGGGTGGCGGCGTCGACGCCTTCGTCGCTCAGGCGAGCCCGCAGAGCCACGAGCAGCTCGCCGGCTGCGTCGGCGATCCGAGCGGCTTCGACATGGTCACGGGGGTCCGCAGGCACGGCGGACGACGCTAGCCCGGCCGTGCCGGCGCCTCCCGGTTCGGTGGGGCGTTCGCCGTCGGCGGGGGCGGGGCCGTACCCTCCCGACCGCATGACGCGCAGCGAGAACGTGCGATGGCACGAGAGTGAGCGGCCCCGTGACGAACGGTGGGGTGCCGTCGGCCTGCACGGCGTGACCGTCTGGTTCACGGGCCTCTCCGGCTCGGGCAAGTCGACCGTGGCCGTCGCCGTCGAGGACCGGCTCCTGGACGCCGGACGACCGACCTACCTGCTCGACGGCGACAACCTCCGTCACGGCCTGAACGGCGACCTGGGCTTCAGTGCCGAGGATCGTCACGAGAACGTCCGGCGGGTGGGTGAGGTCGCCCGGCTGTTCGCCGATGCCGGCGTGGTGGCGCTGGTCCCCATCATCAGCCCGTACCGCGACGACCGGGACCGCGCCCGCGCCGCCCATGACGCCGCCGGCCTGCTCTTCGTCGAAGTCTTCGTCGACACCCCGATCGAGGAGTGTGAGCGGCGGGATCCCAAGGGTCTCTACGCCAAGGCCCGGGCGGGGGAGATCAAGGGGTTCACCGGGATCGACGACCCCTACGAGGCCCCCGCGGAGGCTGAGCTCGTCCTCACCCCGGCCGACGGTGGCGCCGGAGCACAAGCCGAGCGGGTCCTGGCTCTGCTCGCCGAGCGGGGCGTGCTCCCTCCCCGGTGAGGCGACGAGTCGCAGTCGCCGTGGCCGTCGCGGTGCTGCTGGGGGCCTGTGCCGGTGGCGAGGACGGCGGTGGGAGCGACGACACGGCGCCGGCGTCCACCTCCACCTCAGTCCCGAGCGCGGCGACGGTTCGGTTGAACCACCTCCTGCTCCGGACGCGGAACCTGGGCGACGGGGATTACCGCGCCGTCGTCGTGTCCCGGCCGTTCTCGGCCCCGCGGGCATCCCGCATCCGACTCTGCGACCAGGACATCCGGGCCCAGCTGCGCACGGTCGCCGGACGTCAGTCCCGATTCTCGAACGGCACGGTCGAGGTCAGCCACACCGTCACCAGCGGCGGCGACACCAACGACTTCCTCCAGCGCTTCGAGTCGGTGGTGACCGACTGCCCCGGCCCCTGGAGGGAGGCACCGCTGCCGACGGGAGGGGGACCGATCACCCGGGAGATCATCGGGACCTACCCGGTGCCCGATGTCGGGGTGGACGGCGCGGGGGCGATCATTCGGTCCAGCAATGCCGCCGGGAGCACGGACACCGTTGTGATCGTCCTCGTCCAGGGGGCGGTGGTGTCGAGCCTCAGCGTCTCGGGCCCCGAGGGCGCCGACTTCGACGTGGTCGAACCCGCCATTCGGGGGGCGGCCGACCGGCTGCTGGCGGCTCAGTCCCCGGCGGGGCCGTAGGGCTGACCCGACTCGGTGTAGCACTCGTCGTGGAAGTGCTCTACGCGTTGCCAGACGCCCTTGCTGTAGACGTTGCAGATCACCTGCTTGGCCCGGAGCTTGGCCTTGAACTTGATGTGCTCCTCGCACTTCACGCAGGTGACGGCGCTGCCTGCCTCGATGAGGCGGTAGACGGCGCGGCTCTTCCAGGCCTGCTTCTTCGCACGAGTCGCCCGCCGGGGGCGAGTCGCGGTTGCGGTCGCTGCCATGCCGTACCCGTCGGCCGCGCCGAACCGGCTGTGAGGTCTGGTACAGAGAGAGGGTGAAGAACCGGGGCGAGCGGGGAGCGGTCATCAGCGGGGTGGGCCAGAGCCAGATCGGCCGTCGCATCTACCGGGACCCGCTGGATCTGACCATCGAGGGCACCTTCGCCGCCCTCGAGAACGCCGGCCTGACGGTCGCGGACATCGACGGCATCTCGACCTACCCCGGGGCGCTGAGCACCCCACCCGGGTTCTCGGGCGTAGGGGTCACGGAGTTGCAGGAAGCGCTTCACCTCGAGCTGGACTGGTTCTCCGGAGGCATGGAGTCGCCTGGGCAGTTCGGCTCGGTGATCAACGCCATCGCCGCCGTCGCCACCGGCCTCTGCCGGCACGTCGTGTGCTTCCGCACCGTGTGGGAGGCCTCGGCCCAGGGCGACCAGGGGCGGGCCTCCGTGACCATGGGTGCGGGCGGGGGCGGCAGCTACCGGGCCGACGGGTTCATGCAGTGGACCCTGCCCTTCGGGGCCCCGTCGGCGGCCAACTGGATCGGGATGATGGCCCAGCGCCACTTCCACGAGTTCGGCACCACCCGCGAGCAACTGGCCCAGATCGCCTTGAACGCCCGGTGCAACGCCCAGGTCAATCCCAAGGCCATCTACCGCGACCCCATGACGATGGACGACTACATGGACGTGCGCATGGTGTCCGAGCCGCTGTGCCTCTACGACTGCGACGTCCCCGCGGACGGCAGCACCGTGGTCATCGTGAGCGCGGCGGACACGGCCGGAGACCTGCGGCGGCCACCGGTCAAGATCGAGGCCGTGGGCTCCGCGCTGCACGGCCGCAACTCCTGGGATCAGTTCGACGACCTCACCACGATGGCGGCTCGGGACGCGGCGGCGATGATGTGGGAGCGATCGGACCTGACGCCCGCCGATGTCGACCTGGTCGAGGCCTACGACGGCTTCAGCTTCATCACCCTGTGCTGGCTGGAGGCGCTCGGCTTCTGTGGCCGTGGCGAGGGGGGCGCCTTCATCGAGGGGGGCCAGCGCATCGCCCGGGACGGCGAGCTGCCGCTCAACACCCAGGGGGGTCAGCTGTCGGCCGGCCGGCTGCACGGCTACGGCTTCCTCCACGAGGCCTGCACGCAACTCTGGGGTGAGGCGGGCGAGCGTCAGGTCGGCGGCGACCCGGAGGTGGCGGTGGCCGCGGCGGGCGGGGGCCCGCTGGCTGCATCGCTGGTCTTGACCCGTTCGTGACGGAGGCCGTCCGACCGGAGGTCCAGGGGGCGCGGGACACGCTCCCCATCGCCATCGGCATCATCCCTTTCGGCCTCGTGGCGGGGGCCGCCGCCGTCGAAGCCGGCTACGGGGTGAGCGGTGCCGTGGGATTCTCGGTCATCGTCTTCGCCGGGGCGTCCCAGTTGGCCGCCATCGACCTGCTGTCGGGGGGGTCGGCCATCGCCGTCGCCGTGCTCACGGCCTGGCTCATCAACTTGCGGATGGTCATGTACTCGGCCGCACTGGCGCCGTGGCTGGGCCACGAATCGACCGGTCGCCGGGGGGCCGCGGCGTACGTGTTGACCGACCAGGCTTTCGCCCTCTCGATCACCCACTACGACAAAGGCGCCCCCCTCGAGGACCGGCTGCGCTACTACCTCGGGGTCGCCGTGCCCCTCTGGCTCAACTGGCAGGTGACGACGATCCTGGGGGCCCTCGTGGGCACGAAGATCCCCGACGAGATACCCCTCGACTTCGCCATCCCGCTCTGCTTCCTGGTCCTGCTCGTGCCCACGATCAAGGACCGCCCCACCGTCGTGGCCGCGGCCGTCGGCGGCGTGGGCGCCGTGTTCGTGGCCGAGGCGGGCCTGGCCGACGCGGCCATCGTCCTCGGGGCCCTCGCCGGCATCGCCGCCGGGGCGGTCGCCGACTGGCGCCTGTCGCCGGAGGACCCGTGACCGAGACCGGCCGCCTCTGGCTCACCATCGTCCTGGCCGGCGCCGGGACGTTCGTGGCCCGCATCAGCTTCCTCGGTGTGGCCCACCGCATCGCCGACCCACCGATCGCCCTGCAGCGGATCCTGCGGATGATCCCACCCGCCGCCCTGGCGGCCCTGGTGCTGCCCGCCTTCGTCCGTCCCGGCGGGCACTTCGACCTGACCCAGCCCCGCGTCGTCGCCGGCGTCATCGCCACCGCCGTCGCCTTCTGGACCAAGAACGTCCTGGTCACCCTCGCCGTCGGCATGGCCGTCCTGATCGTCCTCGACCAGCTCTAGGCCGGGCCTCAGCGGCCGTAGACGGAGATGTGGCGACGACTGTCGCCGGAGAAGGGCTCGTGCTGCCAGCCCGACCAGCGGGCGTGGAGGCGGAGGCCGGCGAGGCGGGCCATGAGGTCCAGCTCGCTGGGCCAGCAGTAACGGGTGACGATCGGGGCGACCACGACCCCCTCAGCCGACAGCGACACGTGGCTCTCGTCGTAGAGCTGGGTCACCGGGTCGTGGCGCCCGACATCGAGGGTCACCCGGTCGACCCGGATCTCCTCGGCGTCGACGTACTGGTTGTCGCGCAGCCGCTGGAGCCACCACGGGGTGGTCGCCTCGATGAGGAAGACACCGTCGTCGGTCAGGTGCTCGGCCACGTTGCCGAAGCAGCGGACCT
>DATDAH010000243.1:0-9608 GCA_036525535.1 Acidimicrobiales bacterium | reverse complement strand
CCCGGGCCAGAGCGAGGCCGCCCGACTGGAGGAGCTGCGACGCACGGCGGAGGAGGACTGGCTGGACTGCCGACTGGCGGCCGGTGAGCACCGAGAGGTGGCGGCGGAGGCCCAGGGGCTGGTCACGGCGGAGCCGTTGCGGGAACGGCGGTGGGCCATCCTGGCCCTGGCCCAGTATCGCTGCGGACGGCAGGGCGATGCCCTCCGGTCTCTGAGCCGGGCCCGTCGCACGCTGGTCGACGAGCTGGGCATCGATCCCGGCCCGGACCTCGTCACCCTCGAGGACGCCATCCTGCGTCAGGACCCCGCGCTCTCGGCGGTCCCCGAGGCGGCGGCCGCCAGTGAGGCGTGCCCCTACAAGGGCCTGGCGTCCTATGACGTCGGTGACGAGGAGTCCTTCTTCGGTCGTGACGCCGAGACCGCGGCCTGCCTCCAACGCCTGCAGTCGACGCCGCTGCTCGTCGTCGCCGGACCCTCGGGCTGCGGCAAGTCGTCGCTCGTGCGGGCCGGCCTGGTCCCCGCCCTTCGCCGTCGAGGCCAGACCACGGTCGTGTTCGTCCCCGGCACCGACCCCGAGGCGGCGATGGACACGGCCATCGCCGGGGTCGAGGGGCCGGCCATCCTGGTGATCGACCAGTTCGAGGAGCTCCTCGCCCTCGGTCACCCCCCCGAGGTCATCCGCCGCTTCTGCCGACGCGTCGCCGCCCACGCGTCTGAAGTGGCGCCCGTGATCATGGCCGTGCGCAGCGACCACGTCGGCGGCCTCGGCACCGAACCCGGCTTCAGTCGCCTCGCCGAACAAGGCCTGCACCTGGTCACCCCCCTCGCCGGTGACGCGCTCCGCGAATCGATCGAACAGCCCGCCGAGCTGGCCGGGCTCCGCCTCGAGCACGGGCTGGTCGAGCTGCTGGTGCGGGACTGCGAAGGCGAACCCGGCGGCCTTCCCCTCCTGTCCCACGCGCTGGCCGAAACCTGGCGCCGCCGCGACGGCAACGTCTTGACCGTCGAGGGCTACCGGGCCACCGGCGGCATCCGGGGCGCCGTCGCCCGCTCCGCCGACCGCCTCTATGACACCCTTCCCGGCGGGCAGCGCGCCGTCCTGCGGGCGGTCCTGCTGCGGCTGGTGACACCGACCCTCGACGGTGATCCCGTCCGCTGCCGAGTCTCGAGCCGCAGCCTGCTCGGCGACCCCGACCGGGAACGCATCGTCGGGCTCCTCGTGCGGGCCCGGTTGGTCACCTCCGAACAGGACACCTTCGAGCTCGCCCACGAGGCCCTGGCCCGGGCCTGGCCCCGCCTGCAGTCCTGGCTCGACGACGACGTCGCCGGGCAACGACTCCTCCGACACCTCACGACCGCCGCCGAGGGCTGGGAGTCACTTGGCCGCCCGGCCAGCGAGCTGTACCGAGGTGCGCGGCTCGACACCGCTCTGGAGTGGCAGGCAGTCAGCGCGCCGCACCTGACCGAGCTCGAGCAGGAGTTCCTGGCCGACTCGCTCGAGCAGGCCTCGTCGGAGACGAGGGCGATGACCGAGCGCGCCCGCCGCGACGCCCGCCAGAATCGGCGGCTGCGCCGACAGCTCGTCGCCACCGGCGTGCTGCTGGTCGTGGCCTTGGTCGCCACCGCCTTCGCCGTCGCACAGCGTCGTCGGGCCGAGGACCAGGCCGATCGGGCCGAGGACCAGGCCGACCAGGCCGAGGCGGCGGCGACGGTGGCTACCCAGGCCCGCCTCGTGGGCGACGCCGAGCGCCTCGCCCCGACGGATCGGGACCTGGCGATGCTCCTCGCCGTCGAGGCGAACAGGCGTGATCCCGGGGCTGAGGGTGCCAGCGCCTTGGCCTCTGCGCTGTTCGCCGACCCGTCGTTCCTGCGCTACGTGGGTGACCCGAACGCCCCTGTCTCCTCGGAGGCCATCGACTACGGCTACCGACCCGGGTTCTCACCGGACTCGTCCTCACTGGCGATCCCCGACACGGAGACAGGCGAGATCCGCATCGTGGACGTCGTCACGGGCCGGGAGGAGCGGACCCTGGATCCTCCGAACCTGGGCGGCCACCAGTGGGTGCGGCGGATCGACTGGCTGCCGAGCGGCGTGCTCCTCGTGAGCGGCGACAACGAGATGGTCGGCCTTGACGCCGAGGACGGCGCAGTCCGCATCCCGACAACCCAGTTCCGCGACGTGATCGCCTCCTCGGCCATCAGCCGGGACGGTCGGTACGCGGCGGTGCTGAGCAGTACCCCTTCGGCCGGGTGGAGGACGACAGCCGACCGGGCGCTGGTAGCGATGGTCACGGTGCTCGAGCTGCCGTCGGGCCGGGTGCTGTTGCGACAGCGGGTGCCCTGCTGCGTGGGCGGCGTTCAGGTCGGACCGGCCCGGTTCCCATTTCAGGTCGACGGCGTGGTGGCGTGGCGGAACGACGAGCTGTACGTCGCGTCAGGCACCGGCACGGTAGAGGCGTGGGCCCCTCGTACTGGGCAGCTCCTCCGCCGGCTGGGCATGGGGTTCCCCGCGGCGTTGTCCGTGGCGCTGTCGGAGGACGGGGACCGGCTTTACGTCAGCGGGGCGACCGAGACCGGGGAAGCCGAGCTGATGGCCTATGACGCCGTCACCGGCCGCCCGCTGTGGGCCATCCCGCAACCCGAGGCCGGCTTCGCGCTGGCCGTCGATCCCCGCCACGACGCCGTAATCGCGGCCGACACCTTTCACGCCGGCCCCGCCCGCGGCTACGACGGAGCCACCGGCCAGCCCACCAGGGATTTCGACCTGCAGGCGGGCGGGCAGTGTGACGTGTCGGTGTCGCCGGACGGGCGCTACCTGGTCACCGGCGCCTGCCCGAGCGCGGTCACCGGGCTGTGGTCGCTGGCCGGTGAGGGGGCCGCCCGCCGGTTTGTCCTCGACGGCGAGCACCAGGTGAGCTGGGCCAACCGCGCAGGGACCTATGCCGCCCTCGAACATCCGGATGGTCCGATCGAGCTCGACGTGGCGACCGGGGAGACGACGCCAATCGAGCTCCCGCCGGGGTTCACACCGTCGATCGCCGGGGCATCGGACGGGCGGCTGACCTTGCTCACGCCCGACCGGCGGCCGGCGACCTCCATCGACGAGGTGGTCCGTCCCAGCCAGCCCTTCGCCATGGGGCGCCTCGGCGTGCCCCTCCCGGCCGATCCCGTCAGCACCGCGGTCGGCGACGACGTCAGCGTGGTCCTCGACGTCACCGGGCAGCTGACGGTGTACACCACCCTCGAGGACGGGGTCCCGGTCGAGGACGCCGGCCTCCCGCTCGGATACGAGAGGTTTAGTACCCCCACCTCGGTCGTGCTCAGCCCCGGCGGCGACCGGGCCTACGTGGCGGGGACGAGCGGCGTCATCGTCTACGATCTGGCCCGGTATGGCGTCCGCGTCGACCAGTTCCCGGGCTTCCAGCTGGCGCTGGACGCCGAGCACGAGCGACTGGCCGTCGCCGAACTCCAAGGGACCGTGACCATCTATGACGCGGAGACGCTGACGCCCCTCGGCGCCCAGCTGAAGGGCCCGACCGCGGTCGGGGTGGCGTTCGTCGACGACTCGACCCTGGTGACGGCCGACGCTGCCCAGCGGCTCCACGTCTACGATGTCGATGAGCGGGTGTCGATCGGCGAGGGGATCGACATCGGCGAGATGTGGTGGGTGCTGCCCGAGCGCCGGTCCATCCTGGCCCAACCAGACGGGGCACTGGTCGAGATCGCCCTCGACCCGGATGCCTGGATGGACCAGGCCTGCTTGGCCGCGGGTCGAAACCTCAGCCTGGAGGAGTGGGACACTTACGTCGGAGGCCCGCCGCGGGCGACATGCCCCCAGTGGCCCGCACCCACCTAGCCCGACGTAGACCGCCCCATCCGGGGAAGCGGCGAGCAGAACGTCCCTCGACCTGGACATTCACTGAGTGGGCGATACTGGTTTCGAACCAGTGGCCTCTGCCGTGTGAAGGCAGCGCTCTACCGCTGAGCTAATCGCCCGATTGGGAGCACGATCGTAGCGCCGGTCCCCGGTAGCCCCTTCTCAGGGGTAGGTGCGGAGTTCGACGGTGTTGCCGTCGGGGTCCTTGACGTAGATCCCGAGGCCCTGGCCCTGGGCGCCGAACAGGTCGCTGGGCTGCGGCGGGCCGGCCAGGTCGAACTCGCCGGAGTCGATGACCGCCTGCAGGTCGTCGACGTCCACGACGACGGCGAAGTGGTTCAGGTTCTCACCCGTCCGCTCGCTCCGGAAGAGGTCGATGAGCGTCGTGGCGTCGATGCGCAGCGAGGGGAACAGGACCTCGCCCCGGCGCCACTCCTCCATGCGGATCAGTTCCAGGCCGAGCATGTCCCGGTACCAAGCCGCCGAGATCTCGACGTCGGCCACGTTCAGGACGATGTGATCGAATCCGGTCACCTGCACCATGGCGTCGAGCCTAGGAGCGGGGCGTGGGGAGCTCCTGCTCGAGGGTGGCGGTCGGGGCGAACACATCGCCGAAGTCGGCCACCCGTTCCAGGACCTCAGGAGCGGTGAACGACAGGACCTCGCCATCGGCGCCGGATTGGACCTCGTCCCAGCTGATCGGAGTCGACACGGTCGGGGTGGGCCGGGCCCGAAGCGAATAGGCGGCGATCGTCGTCTTGTGGTGGGAGTTCTGGCTCCAGTCCACGAAGATCTTCCCCTTCCGCAGTTGCTTCTTCATGACGCTGGTGACCCGCTTCGGGTCCTGGTTCTCCAGGACCTGGGCGACCGCCAAGGCGAACGACGACGCGTGCTCGTGGGTGTGCGGGGTGTTGAGCGGCAGGTAGAGCTGCATCCCCTTCGAACCGGAGGTCTTGGGCCAGATCTGCAGGTCGAGGTCGGCCAGCACGTCCTGGATCTCGAGGGCCACCCGGCAGCAGTCGACAATGGTCGCCGGCGCGCCTGGGTCGAGGTCGAAGACCACCATCGTCGGCGCGTCGATGTCGACCGCCCGGGCCATCGGGGCGTGGACCTCGAGGGCGGCCATGTTCCCGACCCAGGCCAGGGTGGCCACCTCGTCGATCACCAGGTACTGGATCCCACCCTTGCGGTCGCCGGGTCCGAGCGCGGTGCCGATCCAGTCCGGGCGGTGATCCGGTGACCGCTTCTCGAAGAACGAGGTCTCGTCGACGCCGTTCGGATACCGGCGCAGGGTCACGCCCCGCCCTTGGACGTGAGGCAGCATCGCCGGCGCGACCCGGACGTAGTAGTCGATGACCTCGGCCTTGGTGAACCCGTCCGGGTAGAGGACCTTGTCGAGGTTGGTGACCGACAGCTCCCGACCGTCGATCTCGACGACGGGCACGGGCCGCTAGGCCGACTTCTTCTTGGCCGGTGCCTTCCGCGCGGGCTTCTTCTTCGTCTCGGCCTCACCGGAGGTGGGATGCCGGCCTCGGGCCTCCTTGGCGTCCTTGACGCTGGCCTCCAGCGCCGCCATCAGGTCCACGACCTTCTCCCGGGGCGGGGCCTCGGTGGCCACGACGAAGTCGGTGTCGCCCGCCGCCTTGGCCTCGATCATCTCCATGACCTGTTCCCGGTAGGTGTCGCTGTACTTCTCGGGCTCCCAGGTGCCGGCCAGCGAGTCGACCAGCTGCTCGGCCATCTCCAGCTCCTTGGCGGAGACGTCGACCTCGCTGACCTTGTCCAGCTCCGGAACCTCATCGACCCCGTTGACCTCGTCCTCGTACACCAGGGTGGAGAGGACCAGGTGGCCGTCGACGGGGCGGATGGCGGCCAGGTACTGCTTCTGGCGCATCACGAAGCGGGAGATACCGACCTTGCCCGCCTGTTCCATGGTGCGGGCCAGGAGGGCGTAGGCCTTCACGGTGGCCGGGTCCGGCGACAGGTGGTACGAGGCGTCGAAGTAGACCGGGTCGATGTCGGCCAGGTCGACGAACTCCTCGATGTCGATCGTGCGTTGGGACTCGGGGTCGAGGGCGGCCAGCTCGTCCTCGGAGAGCAGCACGTAGTTGCCCTTGGACAGCTCGTAGCCCTTGACGATGACGTCGTCGGGCACGTCCTCGCCGCTCTCCGCATTGGTCTTCTTCATGCGGATCCGGGCGTTGTTGCGCGAGTCGATCTGGTTGAACCGGACCGACTTGCGACTGACGGCGTTGAAGAGCTGGACGGGGATGTTGACCAGGCCGAAGCTGATCGACCCGCTCCAGATGGCACGCGGCATGGGTCCAGTATGGCGGCACCTGCCTACGCTCGGCCGCCGTGCCCCGTTCGCCTGCCTCGAACACCCGGGATACGGGGGCGATCGCCCTGGCCGCGGCCAGCGTCATCAGCGGCGTCTTCGCCTACCTGTTCATCGCCATCGGGACCCGGCAGTTCGGCACCGGCGACTTCTCCGGCGTCGCCCAGTTGTGGACGATCTGGTTCTTCGGCTCGTCGGTCCTGACCTTCCCGATCCAGCACTGGGTGATCCAGCGCCTGCGCCTCGACGGCCACGGCGGGGCGGTCCGGGTCGTGCTCCCCCGCCTGATGCTGTTCGCCCTCGGCCTCGGCCTGGCCGTCGTCGCCGTCACCTTCCTGGTCCGGGAGGACATGTACGGGCGGGACGACATCGCCTATCCCCTGATCGCCGGCGGCATCACCGTCGGCGCGGCGGCCATGGGCCTGCTCCGGGGCGGGCTGGCCGGTCATTCACGGTTCCTGGCCACCGCCACCGCGCTGGCCGGGGAGAACGTCGTCCGCTTCGCCTGCGGCCTAGCGGTGGTCGCCGCCGGGGCAACCGTGGGCTGGTACGGGGCAGCGATCCTCAGCGGGTCGCTGGTCATCCTGGCCTGGCCCTCGGCCCTGCGCTTCGACGGGCCGCCGGTGCCTGGGGTCTCCCCCGTGGCCTTCCTCGGCAACGTCGCCGGCGGCACGGTCATCGCCCAATCCGTGCTGACCGCGGGACCCGTCGTGCTCAGCCTCGCCGGCGGGACCCGGGACGAGGTCACCAGCCTGTTCACGGCTCTGGCCCTCTTCCGCGCGCCGTACATCGTGGCCCTGGGCCTCGCCATCCGCATGACGGCGACGCTGACGGACCTGGTGGCGGCCGGGCGGTCCGACGACCTGCGCCGCATCCAGCGGCGGATGATCGCCGCGGGGGTGGCCCTCATGGCCGTCGGCGGGATCGGGGCGGCCCTCATCGGGCCCGGCGTGCTCCGCCTGATCTTCGGGGACGAGGTCGATCTCACCCGGGCGGCCTGTGCCGGCCTGGCGGTCGGCAGCCTCGCCGCCCTGGCCACGCTGGGCCTGACCCTGGTGCAGATGACGGACGGAGCCGGTCGACACGTGTTGCGGACGTGGGCGACCGCGTTGGCCATCGGGGTCGTCGTTATGGTGGCGCTGCCCCTCGAACCCCTTCCCCGGGTCGTCGCGGCCTTCCTCGCCAGTGAGCTGACCGCGTTTGTGCTCATGGCGCTGCTCGACGGATCCGGAGAACGCAGCCGATGAAAGTACGGGTCACGACCGCGAAGGGGACCTACTGGGTCGAAGAGGACGAGATCGACGCCATCGACGACGACACCGCCGCCGACGACGAGGTCCCCAGCGGCGACCAGCAGGACGTCGACCACCCCGATCCCGAGGCCCCCGGCGGGATGTTCGCCTGGCTGGGCGACCGGTTCCAGACCAGCCCGCGGGTCGCGGAATGGGTGGTCGGGGCCCTCGTGGCCATGGCCGCCGTCGCGGTCACCGCCTACATGGCCCGCGACATGTGGTTCACCAGCGACGAGTGGGAGTACCTGGCCAACCGCACCGCCTTCGACCTCGGGGACCTGACCCGCCCGGTCGGAGGCCACTGGACGACCTGGAGCGTCCTGCTGCTCCGGGGCCTCTACAAGACCTTCGGCGTCGACTTCTGGCCGTGGTTCTACATTCCCCGGCTCATCGGCCACACGGTGCTGGTGACGTTCATCTGGCGGGTCATGCGCCGTCGGGGGGCCGACCCCCTGGTGGGCATCTTCGCCTACGCCATCCTCCTCGTCCTCGGTGCCAGCGGCTACCAGCGAGCCCTGCAGGTCGGGAACTGGGCGGTGTACGCCGCCCTGATCATCTGCGCCCTCGTCATCAGCCGTCGACCGGCGAAGCCGACGACGAACGACCGGGTGATCGTCGCCGTGGCCCTGATGATCGCGGTCCTCGGCAACGGCTACGCCGTGGCCGTCATCGGCGGCATCATCCTCACCTTGCTGGTGGCCCGGCGCCTGGTCGCCTGGATCCCGTCGCTGATCCCGGCTGTCCTCGCCTACGGGATCTGGTGGCTGAACTACCGGGACGACATCAAGCCGAAGCCCGAGCTGAAGCCGAGCAAGGTCCTCGACATCCCGTGGGGCGCCTTCCGGGTGGTGCGCACCGCCGTCGAGGCCGCCACCGGGTTCCCGACCTGGCTGGCCGCCATCGCCGTCTTGGGCCTCCTGGCCTGGATCGTGCTGCTGGCCGTCCGCCGCAAGTTCGACCTCTTCGACTGGATCATCCTCGCCACGCTGGCCATCGGCCTGTGCCTGCTCGTCGTCCAGCGCATCTCCATCGACGACGAGGCCGCTACCCGCCTGCGCTACGGCTACTCGGTCAGCATCATGCTGGCGGTCGCCTTGGTGCCCCACATTCGGCTGTCCAAGACGCTGCTCGTGCGGGGGCTCTTCGTCCTGGCCGGCTGCGGGATGATCGCGGCCAACCTCGCGCAGATGAAGGACGCCATCAACGTGCGCGAAGAGGTGGCCCAGGAGGCCCGCGTCCTCTCCGTGGCCGCGGCCGAGATGGTGCGGGCTGGCGAGCCCGTGGTGGCGGGACCGTCGACCCTCGCCCACGGGCTCGAGACCAACGAGCTGATCCACCTGGTCGACGACGGTTACGACCCCGCGTCGCTGCCCGAGGACCAGATCGACCGGGATCTGATCGAGGCTGACGCCCGGGGCGCGTTGCGCATGAACCTGATCGACCGCAACCGACCCCGCGGCGGCCACCTGCCCGAGGCGGGAACGCCGCCGACGACCGCCGCCGACGTGGACGCCGAGGGCTGCGTCGTCGTCGCGCAGGGTGACACCGTCACGGCCACCGTCGCCGACGCCGGGCTGATCACCTTCGACAAGACCCGACCCCAGTCCCTGGCCCTGACCTGGACCGACGAGTTCGGCGAAGGCCGCCGCTTCTTCGACGACCCCGACATCCGTCAGGGCGCCGTCGAGCTGGCCACCCCCGCCACCGACGCCGACCTCACCCTCGAGTCCCCCGTCGGCGACCTCACCGTCTGCGGCTTCTCAGCCCCCTGATCCGACTCTGCCGAACTGGCGCCTGATTCGGGTGCCATAGCGCCGCAATCAGGCGCCAGAACGAGGGATCAGGCGAGCGCTGCGAGGAAGGCGTCGCTGATGCGGTCGGCGTCGTCGGGGGTGAGGGCGTTGTGGACCGGGAGGCGGAGCAGGCGACTGGTGATCTCGTCGGTCACGGGGCAGTCGCTGTCGTGGAGGGGGACGAAGTGGAAGGCGGCGCCGATGCCGGCGGCGCCGAGGGCCTTGGTCACCCGGCTCCGGGTGTCGGGCCCGTCGAGGAGCACGTGGTACAGGTGATAGGCGTAGTCCCGGCCGCCGGGCATGGCGGG
>DATDAH010000242.1:0-14723 GCA_036525535.1 Acidimicrobiales bacterium | reverse complement strand
ACCCGCCAGTGCGTAGAACCCGAGCTCCGGCATTCGATCGGTCACGGTCAAGATCCTCACAGGTCGCCGCACCCGCTGGGAACGCCGACCGAGCTTGGACCGTCAGCGCCGGTCGTTGGCGCCCTCGGCAGGATTCGAACCTGCGACACACGGTTTAGGAAACCGATGCTCTATCCCCTGAGCTACGAGGGCGGGGCCGGGAGAAACGTGGCAGAGAACTCCCGGCTGCCACCTACCGGCGGCACTTGTGGCGAGGATACGGCCCGCTCGGTGGCCGATCGCCGAGTTCCGGGCTTCGTATTGCCCATCGGGCGCGCTGCGGCGTCCGGCTCGAATCGAGTGGCGGCGGCAGTCAGGCGGCGAGGAGGTGGGGTGCCCGGGTAGTGCGGGCCTCGTGCTCGAGCAGCGTGAGCGAGTTCACCATCAAGGCGTAGCCGAGCAGGTTGACGGTCTGCCGGCGGTGGCCGACGGAGTGGGCCCGCCGGAGGAAGAGCGTGTCGTCGAGTCCCCGATTGATGGACTCAGCGTCGTTGCGTCGACTGAACAGATCGGCGAAGACCGAATCCGACGGTGCGATGGGCCGGAGGTTCTCGGTCCGGTTCAGCTTCCGTTTGGCGTCCCCGGCGTTGCCATGGAGGCGGACCGTGGCGGTGCTCGCACCGAGGTCGTCGGGGAGGGCGTAGTTGCCGTTCAGTGCCGTCCACCCCCGACCGGCCGATCTTCGTTCGCAACGTAGAGGCCGGCGGTTCGAATCCGCTCACCTCCACTCCGAAGCTCTGTCACCGCGCCCGCGGTGGGCCCACCTGTGGACTCACCGATGGGCGTGGACGCTCGAGCGCCGGCTGTGGTGGGCGTGGCCCTCGGCGGTGGCGTCGGAGGGCGCCGTACCGTGGCCGCCATCGCCGCCATCGCCCCGGTGGGCTTCGCGGGGCAGGTAGACCACGGCGAGGACGGTGGCGATCACGGCGGCGGCTGCCGCGATCCAGAGGGCCCCGCTCATGGAGTCGACGAACGCCGTTCGAGCCAGCGATGCGATCTCGGCGCCGTTCGCTCCGACGTGGTGGCTCATGCCGATGGCGGCGCCGACGTTGTCGGTGATCACGGCGCGCATCGGGTCGGTCAGCTCGGGAAAGTGGCCGAGGTCGGGGCGGAGCGTCGCGGTGTACGTCGTTGCGGCGATGCTGCCGATGACGGCGACCCCCAGGACACCACCGAGCTCCCGGACCGTGTCGTTGACGGCTGAGCCCACACCAGCTCGCGCCGGCGGCAGGGTGGCCATGATGAGGTCGGTCGCCGCCGGCATGGCGATGCCGGCGCCGAAGCCGAACAGCAGGAGTCCGATGCCCGTCGGGGCATACGACGTCCCGTCGACGAAGGCCGCTTGGGTGGCGAGCCCGGCGGCGGCCACCAGCGTGCCGGTGGCGACGGTCACCCTGCTCCCGGCAACGGCGCCGAGGTGGGCGCCGGCACCGGTGCCCATCATGATGCCGATCGCCGCGGGGACGAGGGCGAATCCGGCCGCGAGCGGCGTGTAGTCCAGGATGAACTGGAGGTACTGCGCCTGCAGGAACACGGCGCCCGCCATGGCGAAGAAGAGCATGGCCAGAGCGACGCTGGCGACCGAGAAGCCGCGGTGGCGGAAGAGGCGGAGGTCGAGCATCGGGTCGTCGCGCACCGTCTCCCAGGCCAGGAACAGCGCGGTGGTCACGGCGCCGATCGCGAACGTCGTCACCGTCCGGGTGGACAGCCATCCCTGCTCGGGGCCCTGAATGATGGCGTAGACGAGCGAGCTGATGGCCAGGACGGACAGGGTCGCGCCGATCGGGTCGAGCCTTGTCGCCTGCGGATCGCGGGAGTCGGGCACGACGTGCAGCGCGCCGACGAGGGCAGCGAGGAGGAGCGGCACGTTGATCCAGAACACCGCCGACCACGAGAAGCTGCGCATCAGCGCACCGCCGACAATGGGGCCGACGGCGATGCCGGCCCCGCTGACGGCGGTCCACGCCGCGATCGCCTTGGCTCGCTCCCGCGGCTCGCCGAACGCGTTGACCAAGATGGACAGGGTCGTCGGCATGATGAGCGCCCCGCCGGCGCCCATGACGCACCGCGCCAGGATCAGCGTGGACGTCGAGGTGGCGAGGGCGGCCGCGATCGAGCCGGCCAGAAACGTGGCGAGGCCGATCAGGAGAGCCCGGCGGCGACCGAACCGATCACCGAGGCTCCCAGCGGTGAGCAGGAGGCCGGCGAAGACGACGGTGTAGCCGGCGACCACCCACTGGAGGTCGGCGGCGCTGGCGCCCAGGTCCCCGACGAGCTGGGGGAGGGCGACGTTGATGATCGTGTGGTCGATCGAGGTCACGAGCAGAGCCAGGACGAGCACGCCCAAGATGCGCCACCGCTGGGGATGGCTGTCCTGGGGGTGGCCGAGGGCCTGGGGAACCGGGCGTCCGTGCATGACTACTCCTTGGTGTGGGGTGGACTTCGGGATCGGGTTGCTGCTGCTCACCGTCCACCTAAGGGAGGCCCCGCCGCATCGGGCGGGACCCCTCAGATCTACGGGAGCGTTCCGAGGCGTTCGCCGGTGCGGACCGACTCGACAACGTCATCGATCGCTCGGCTGGACTGGGCGGCAGTCGCCTCGTTCTCGGTGAGCGAAGCGTGAGTGGCGTCGTGGAGGACGCGCTGCACGCTGTCGATGGAGAGCGCCGCGAGCTCACCTTGCGCCGCCATCCAGCCGACCTCGGCGTCTTGCACAGCGGACACGACGACGAGCGGTCGGTCACCGAGGCTCGTGAGTGCGTCGGCCTGGGCCATCGCGGCGCGCAGTTGGGAGAACTCGTCACGGAGGCTCCGGTTGTGGCGGGGCGTCGACCAGAAGGCACGCTGTTCGTCGCGAGCAAGGCCGGGGAGCTCGCCGTAGGAGGTCGGGTAGACCGCCCGACCCACACCGAGGCGAGACAGCGAGGGGAGCACGGCGGACACCCGTCGGAACATCTCGTAGAACGCCGGCCAGGAACCGATCCTCGTGTACTGCTCGGGGTGCATGGAGTCGAGCAGGACCACGCCGGCGACCTGCTGGGGGAAGAGGCGGGCGAAGTTGAGCACGTAGATGCCGCCGGCCGAGTGCCCGGCGAGCACGTACGGCCCCGCCTCGCCGGCTCGATCCAGCAACGTGTGGAGATCAGTCGCCACCTGGACGCCGTCCTCGGGGGCGGATGCGGACTCACTCCAGCCACGGCCTGCCCGGTCGTACACGCACACCCTGGTGGTGCGGCCTACGTCTGAGGCGATCCAGGCCATGGCGGTCGAGGGCTCGCCCAGCCCGGGCTCGAGCACGACGGTGGGGCTGCCGGTGCCGGTGCAGTCGATGTGGAGGCTGTGGTCGCCGACGTCGATCAGCCGGCCCGGCATCGGGTAGGCGGCACGGTCGGCGGTCTCGCGGTAGGTCTCGTAGGCGCCGCCCAGCGCGGACAGCAGCATGGCCGCAAAGATCGGGTAGACGAGCCACACGCGGGTCCGGCTGCGCAGATGCCGTCGGGCCTGAACGGTCATCCAGATGACGAGCGCCGCCACCACGGGCGGCCACACCCAGCCGAGCTCGTTCCCGGTCGGCGCGAGGATCAGGACGGTGGCGCCAGTGAGCGCCATGAACGTCGCCGGCGCCATCGCCCACCGTTGGGGCTGGTCCGTGCATCGCTCGGAGAGCACGGCCAGAACGGCCCACGCGATGGCGAAGCTGAGGAGGACCGAGCCGGTGATGACGTGCTCCTGGGCGCCGGCAAACGGTGCCGCGACGCACCCGAGGGCGGCGACGAGACCGAAGACGAGGGATCCGGCCACGACGCGGCCGATGTGCCCCTCTCCGCCCGGGTGCGGGGGTCGTTCATCAGGTGGAACGTCATCGGCAGAACCGGCGTCGGCTGCGCGCCAGCGGTTGGCTCCGTGCTCGTCTCGGGTGTTCAGCAGTGATGGGCGTTGGGTGGCGGCGATCGGTGTCATGCCGCTCACCGTGGCCCTAAGGGGTCGGCTCGCGCATCGGGTGTGGCCCCTCAGATCCCCCGCACCGGAAAGGATGGCAAGCTCACGTGCCCAGGGAGGGGGCGATACTGCACGACGTGCCGGAGATGTCCCGAACTCGCAGCTTCGCCGGTCGCGGCGGCGAGCTCGCCACCATCCAGCGTGCCGTCGAGGACGCCCGGGGCGGGCTGCCGTCGATCCTCCTGGTCGGCGGTGACGCGGGCATCGGCAAGTCGACGCTCGTCAGCGAGGGTGCGGCGCGGGCCGACGCCCTGCTCTACCTGGCGCGATGCGTGCCCATCGGCGGGGACATCGTCCCCCTGGCCCCGCTCGTCGACCTGCTCCGCCAGGTCCGTCGCGTCTCCCCGGACCTGCTGGCCGACGCCCCCGAACTGGCGCCCCTCACCGAATGGCTCAGCCCGTCGGCGGGCTCGTCGGGCGCGGCGGCACCCGGCGGCGGTCTGTTCGTGCCCGTGCTCGATCTGATCTCGCGTCTCGCCCGAGAAGACGCCGTCATCGTCGGGTTCGAGGACCTGCACTGGGCCGACGTGGTGACGTGGGACCTCTTCGACTTCCTCGCGAGGAACCTCGTCGACGAACCCGTGGTCCTGGTCGGCACCTATCGAGCCAACGAGGTGGGCGATGACGCCGCCCAACGCCGGCGTCTCGCCGAGCTCGCCCGCCTCCCGGCCGTGCACCGCGTGCACCTCGGCGGCCTGGGCCGTGACGATGTCACCGCCAGGATCGAAGCGATGCTCGGTGGCCCCGCGCCCCTGGACCTCATCGACGAGGTGCTCGCCCGCGGCGAGGGGAACCCCTTCTACACCGAGGAGCTCGTCGCTGCACATGTCGCCGGCGAGGCCATCCCGGCGCTGCTGTCCGACCTGATCTCGACCGACGTCGCCGGTCTGGACGATCCGACCCGCCGCGTGCTCGGCGCCGTCGCGGTGGTCGGACGCGGGACGAGCCATGACCTGTTGGTCCGCCTGACCGACCTCGATGAGGGTGCGGTCGAGTCGGCCCTTCGCAGCGCCGTTGCCGCCCATGTGATCGTGGTCGACCACGACGGCGACGACCACCGTTTCCGCCACGCGCTCATCGGTGAGGTCGTCTACGACGAGCTCCTCCCGTCGGAGCGCACCCGCCTTCACCGCCGCATGGCCGAGGCCCTGAAGGAACAGTCGGCGACGGCCCTCACCCGCCCCGACCGGGCGGGCGAGCTCGCCTTTCACCTCGACCGCTGCGGTGACCATGCCGAGGCGTTCCCGGCGTTGCTCGCCGCCGCCGATGCGGCCGAGACCTTCGCCCCCGCGGCCGCGTTGCGCCACCTGCAGCGAGCGCTGGAGCTTTGGGACGAGGTCGGCGAAGCGGACGGAGGCGAACGTCGTGGCGACCGGATGTGGCAGGCCGCGGAGCTGGCCAGCGCCGCCGGGGCCCGCGAGGAGGCCCGTGACCTGGCGCGAGCGGCGTTCATCCACGGGCCCCCGCCAAAAGGTGAGGCCTTCGGCCACGAGCGGTTGGGTCGTTACCTGTGGGCGACGGGCGAGCTCGAGGCGAGCACCGCCGAGTTCGCGCGAGCGGCCGGCCTTCTCGCATCGGGCGACGACCGCGGGGACGTGGCTTCGGTCTTCGCGGGCCTCGGCCAGGCAGAGCTGATGCTCTGCCATTACCAATCAGCCGAACGCTGGTGCCGCCAGGTCTTCGACATCGTGCCCACGCCCGACCTCGATCCTCCGACCTGGGTCATGGCGCGACGGGTGCTCGGGATCGTCCGCAGCCAACTCGGTGACCCCGACGGGGCCGTCGATCTCTGTCAGGAGGCCTTGGCCGCCGCGTCCAGCGCTCAGACCCGATCACTCGCCGTCGTCTACCTGGCGCACGTGATGCTCGACGCCGGCCAATACCAGGAGGCGATCCGCCTCGCGCTCGACGGTGTCGCCGATGGTCTGATCACCGGGCTGGAGGGAAGCGTCGGGCGCTACCTCGACGCGTTGGCCGTCGAGGGACTCACGCGTCTAGGACGCTGGTCCGAAGCGGAGACCGTGCTCTCGCGTCACAGCGGGGACGAGGGACAGTCCGCCGCGGCAGTCCGCCTTTGTCGATCAGGGGCCATGCTTGCCGCCCGCCGGGGTGAGGGCGATCGCGCCTTGTCGTTCCTGTCCGAAGCAGAATCCCAACCCGTCGATTCGTTCGGTCGTTCCCTGCTCCATTGGGCGACCGCCGACGTCCATCTCATCCTCGGCGACCCCGTGGAGGCGTTGGTCGCCGCCGAGCGGGGCTGGGAAGCGAACTCTCCGCCGGCGTGGCTCTGGTCGGTTCGGTTCGCGATGCTGACCGTGCACGCCACGGTCGAAGGCGCACTCGACTCCCTGGCCCGACGTGAGTCCATCGACGTCGAATCCACCGTCGAGCGACTCGACGGTCGCCTCCGCTCGGTTCGAGCGGCCAGAGCCGGCGACGCTGACGGGCGGGTTCCGCTCGAGGCCGAGGCTGACCTCGCCCACGCCGCCGCCATGCTGACGCGGCTCACCGATCCCGATCCGGACGCCTGGGCGATCGCCGCCGGCCACTGGGAGCGGTTGTCCGACCGTTGGGGGACGGCGACCGCGCGATTGCGCGAGGCGGAGGCGGCGGCATCCACGGGAGCCACCGCTCGCGCCGCCGAGTCGCTCCAGGAGGCCCATCGGATCGCGACCACCCTCGACGCCGCCCCGATCCTCGCCGAAGTCGCCGACGTGTCGCGCCGCACCCGGCTCAGTGTCACGCCGACCGCTCCCGCCGTCCTGGATGACCGGTCGATGGACCGACTCGGCCTCACCCCGCGCGAGACCGAAGTGCTCTCTTTGGTCTCCGCCGGAAGGACGAACCGGCAGATCGGGGAGGCCCTCTACGTCTCGGAGAAGACGGCGAGCGTCCACGTTTCGAACATCCTGCGGAAGCTGGGCGTCACCAGCCGGGTCGACGCCGCGGCCATCGCCCAACGCCTCGGCGGTCACTGAGTCGACTCCGGTTCGCAGGGATCTGAGGGGTCGCGCCCGATGTGACGCCGCCAGCCTTAGGTCCAGGGTGAGGTCATGGCCCGCCGCACCGAGAACCCCTTCCTCTCCGGGAACTTCGCGCCGGTCGCCGACGAGACCACGATCACCGGCCTGCGCGTGGAAGGCACCGTCCCCCCGTACCTGGCGGGTCACTACCTGCGGATCGGGCCGAACCCGATCGGCAACGCGCCGGAGCCCTACGACTGGGCCCTCGGCGACGGCATGGTCCATGCCATAGCGCTCTACGCCGGACGGGCGGTCACCTACCGGAACCGCTGGGTCAAGACCGAGGCCGCCAGCACCAGGCTGGGCACCGAACCGGTCCCCGGACCTCGTCGTGGAGAGGCCGACACCTCGAACACGAACGTGATCGCCTTCGGCGGACGCATCCTCTCGCTGGGCGACGACTCGCTGCCCTATGAGCTCACCATCGGCCTCGACACGATTCGTCGGGTCGACCTCGCCGGTGGGGCCCGCAGCATCGGCGCTCGTCCCAAGACCGACCCGGTCACCGGCGAGCTCCACGTCCTCGCCTCGACCGACCGGCCGCCGCAACTCCACCAGGTCGTCTCGGCGCCCGCCCGGCCCACGTCCAGACGCACGCTCTCACCCCCCGGGGCGCTCCGCATCCGCGATCTCGCTGTCACCCACCGCCACATCGCCTTCTTCGGCAGGGGCATCGTCGGGCTCGCGGCGCGAGACGGCGACGGCCCGGTCCGCTGGATCGAGACCGGGACCGACCAGGACGTCGTCCCGATCACCGCCCACGACGACGACGAAGCGGCCTGCGTGCACCTGGCCGCCCCGGCGCTCGAGCGGTGGACGCTCGACCGCAAGAAGGGTGTCGTGCACCAGGAGGTGATCGACGAAGCGGCTCACTCGTCCGGCTGTTCCAGGACGCCACGGGTCGGCGCCCGACCCCGTCACCTCTACACGGTCGCCGGCGGCTCCATGCCCTCCAGCGGTACGACGATCCACAAGCACGATCTCCTCGCGGGGACACGCCAGACCCGCGACTTCGGGCCCGCCCGGCACCCCGGGGAGTTCCTCTTCGTCGTCGATCCCGAACGTCATGATCACGACGATGGCGGCTGGCTCGTCGGGCTCGTTCACGACGACGTCTCTGACCGGGACGCCCTCCTCGTCCTCGACGCGGAGGATCTCGACCGTCCCGCGGCGGCCACTGTCCATGTCCCCCGTCGCATCCCCTACGGGCTCCACGGCCTGTGGATCCCGGCCACCTGACCAGAGGCCGACGAGATGCGTCAGGGCGAAGCTGAGCGAAAACCGCCGACGGAACGCCCGGCGTGATCGTGGTGACCATTGGCATGGTCAGCGTGGGCCGCCTGCGTGTCGTCGACGTGCACCATGGTCACGGGTCGACCCCCTCGCCTGCAGCCCGCTCGACGGGAAGCCCGTGGCCGACCCAGTCCTGTTTGCCGCCCTCGTAGACACGCACTTGGCCGTAACCCAGGTCACTGAGGCGGCGGGCCACGAGCCGCGCACTGTCGCCTCCGATGCAGTAGACCACGATCAGCGACTCGGTGTCGGGCACGAACTCGTGCGCCACGCGGTCGACGTGTCCGGGAGGGATGTTGATGGCACCGGGAAGGTGGGCGTCGGCGTAGTACGCGGCACCCAACGCCTCGATGAGCACCGGCGGATCGTCGGCGGCCAGCGCGGCACGCAGCTCGTCGCGGGAGATCGGGGTGGGCACGGTCTGCTCCTCGTGATGCGGTCGCCGCATCTCACCACGTCACCCTTGCGGTTCTCTTGCACCCGCGATTCCTGCCCAACAGTGGCGTGAAAGCGGCTTCGGTAGCCTCGGGGGCGTGGAGTTCGAGGTCCTCGGGCCTCTCCGGGTGGTTGATGGCGGGGTCGACCACGAGATCCGGCGCGGGATTCCCCGCGTCCTGCTCACTGCCCTGGCGATACGGGCCCCGGAGATGGTCAACGCCAGCACGCTGATGGAGCTGGCCTGGGGCGATGATCAGCCCCGGAACCCGGCCAACGCCCTTCAGATCCAGATCTCGTACCTTCGCAAGGCCCTGACGACCGGCGGAGCTGACGGGGTCCAGCCGATCGTGACCCGTCCGGGCGGCTACGCCCTCGAGGTGGACGTCGACGACGTGGATGCGCTCCGCTTCGAGGCCTTGGTCGAGGCGACCGTGCCCATCGAGCTCGTGGAGACCCAGCTCGATGCTCTCGAGGGGTTGCGGGCGCTCGACGAGGCGCTGGCGCTCTGGCGCGGCGACGCTCTGGAGGATGTCCGTGACCACCCCTTCGCGACGGGGACCGCGGCACGGCTGGACGAGATGCGGTGGGGGGCGTGCGAGCAGCGGTGCGACACTCTGCTTGCCCTGGGGCGGCACATGGAAGCGATCGGTGGGCTGACCTCGCTGGTGTCGGAGCAGCCGCTGCGGGAACGGTTCCACGAGCAGCTGATCCTCGCCTTGTACCGCAGCGGCCGTCAGGCCGACGCGCTGCGCGCGTACGAGTCGGCGCGGATGATCCTCGTCGACGAGCTCGGGCTCGATCCAGGCCCCGCTCTGCAGCAACTCGAGCGGGACGTCCTGGCTCAGGAACCGTCGCTCGACTGGCAGCCGCTCGCGGGACCGGCTTCGGACACGACGGTTCCGACGGCGGTGTGGCGACAGAACTTCGTCCCAGCGCCGGTGACCGGGCTCATCGGCCGGGAAGAAGAGCTGCAGCGCGTCGGAGAGCTCCTGGACCGATCAAGGCTCGTGACGCTCACCGGACCGGGCGGGGCCGGGAAGACCCGCCTCGCCATCGACCTCGCCGGGCAAGCCCAGACGGAGGGGTCGGTCCTGTATGTCGATTTCAGCCCGATCGACCTGGCCGAGCTCGTCGGCCCGACGGTGGCGGCCGCGCTGGGCACGACCATCGGTCCCGGCGATGACCCGGTCGAGGTGGTCGCCTCTTCGCTCGCGACCGAGCAGGGCTTGTTGGTGGTCGACACGTGCGAACACGTCCTGCCTGGCGTCGCCGCGTTGGTCAGCGCGGTGTTGCGCCGTGCGCCGGCGGTCCGTGTGCTCGCCACGAGCCGCCGCCCGTTGGCCGTCGCCGGCGAGACCGCATGGCCCGTTCCGCCCCTCGGGGTCGCCGCTCCGGACACGGAATCGTTCGAGGTGCTCGCGGCCGCGCCTGCCGTGCAGCTGTTCTGCGAACGGGCCCAGGCGGTGCGGCCCGACTTCGAACTCAATCGTGACAACGCGGCCGATGTGGCGAACATCTGTCTCGCACTCGATGGCCTGCCTCTCGCCATCGAACTGGCCGCGGCTCGCGCCGACGTGCTCACGCCTGACGCCACGCTCGAACGGCTGCACGACCGCTTCGATCTCTTGGTCGAAGGCGCGGCCGACGCCGCAGAGCGTCAGCAAACCTTGCGCGGCGCCATTGATTGGAGTGTCGACCTCTTGACCGCCGAGCAGCGGCGGTTCTTCGCCCGGCTCGGCTCGTTCTCCGGGGGATTCGATCTCGAGGCCGTGGAGTACGTCGCGAGCGAGGCTGATGAGGATGCGCTCGCATTGCTGTCCGCTCTGGTCCGCCATTCGATGGTGGTCCCGGACGGGCCCGGCCGGCACCGGCTGCTCGACACGGTCCGCGCGTACGCCGAGGAACTTCTTGCTGGCCTCGACGCAGACGCCACACGCCGCAGGCACGCCGAGTTCTTCACCGGTCTCGCCGAGCGGCTGGAGCGGGTCATCCGCGGACCTGATCAGGCCCAGGCTCTCCGGCGCCTCCGCGCGGACATCCCGAACCTTCGAGCGGCGATCGAATGGTCGCTCGCGGTCGGCGATCTCGACCTCGCGGCGCGACTCGCCGGGTCGCTGGCCTGGTTCTGGATCCTCGACGGCCGCCTCGACGTCGCCGATCGTCACCTCCGCCGGGCGGCGACCATCGGCGGCGTCCCCCCGGCCATCCGCGCCAAGGTGCTCGGCGGGTACGCACTCCTGGCTGCGGGCCTCGGCAACCTCGACGAGGCTCTGACAGCGGCGCGGTCCGGCACCGATCAGGCACGTGAAGCCGGCGATGACACTGCGATCGGATTCGGTCTCAACGCAACTGCCGTCGCCCTGTGGGCGCTCGGGGACCTGGATGCCGCCGCGGTGGCTCACGACGAGGCGATCGATCGCTACGTCGCCGCGGGAGACGCCTGGGGCGAGGCCGTGTGTCGCGTCTTGCGGGCGCGGACGGCGCTCGACGCGCACGATCCGGAAGGCGAGGACCGGCTGCGTGATGCCCTCCTGGCGGCTCGCCGCTGCGGCGATGCCCATGTCGAGGGGATCGCCTTGGGGCTGCTCGCCGAGGCCGAGGGCCGGCAGGGCCGGACCGACGCCGCCGTCGCGACCGCAGCCGAAAGCCTCCGGCTCCACGAGTCCATCGGATACACGGAGGGAACAGTCGCCTCACTGCGGGTGTTAGCGCGGTTGCACCGGGATGCGGGCGAGCCCGCAGCGGCCCACGAGGTGCTTCTGCGGAGCCTGCGGCTGGCATGGAAGATGCAGCACCTCGCGGCGATCTGTGAGTCCCTCGAGGAGCTTGCGCGGTTGGCGATGGACTCGGGTGATCCCGAGCGCGCCCGCGTCCTCCTCGTCGTTGCGGAGGCCGAGCGCCTGCGTCACGATCTGCCGCTCCGGTCGCAGGATCAGCCGCAAATCGACGAGCTCCGCGCCGCGTTGGAGGAGGGTGAAGGACGCTTCCGGCTCCCGGTCCCGGAGCTGTCCGAGACGGTGAGCACCGTGCTCCGATGACCGGGCCGGGGGTGTCGGTCATCGTCAACGCCCCTCCCTCGATCGTCTACGACCACATCAGCGATGTCGAGCGCATGCCCGAGTGGAGCCCCGAGGTCGTCCGTTGCCGATGGCTCGGTAACGCCTCGACCGCCGAGCCAGGAGCCCGGTTTCGAGGATGGAGCCGCAAGGGATGGCACCGGTGGTCCACGGTCTCGACCGTGGTCATCGCCGATCGACCGACGGCGTTCGCGTTCCAGGTGCAGTTCCTCAGCCTCGCGGTGGCCACGTGGTCGTACCGCTGCGAATCCACGGGCACCGGAAGTACGGCGGTGACCGAAGCCGTCGTGGACGAACGGGGACTGATCCTCCGCCGCGTCTCGCCGCTCATCACCGGTTCGTCCGACCGAGGTGCCCGCAACGACGAGACGATGCACGTGACGCTCGAACGAGTCTGTGCGGCGGCCGAGGCGGCGGCACGCCACTGACGCTTGGTTTTGCCCGTGTGAAAGCGCGATGACAGACCCGAGGCGGAGAGTCACGGCATGACCGAAATCCTCACCAGGCCGGACGAAGACCTGCTGCTTGTCAACCCGCCTGCGGGCGATCGCCGGATGAGCGCGCGCACGCCGATTCTCTGGGGTCTTGTCTTTGGCGCGGTCCAAGCGGCTTCGCCCCTCGCCTTCTTCTGGATCGATCCGGCGACGTTCCACGCGATTTCGATCGCCTTGATCGCGGCGATCTACATCGGATTCGCCGTGGCCGATGGGCGGGCCGGTGTCATCGCCGTCGAATCGACCGTCGCGCTCGCGTTCACCGTGATCGCCGCGGCCGCGGTCACCGGATCCGCCTGGTTGCTCGTCGTGGGGTATGCGGCCCACGGAACCAAAGACTTCTGGCAGGAACGCACGCACTTCGTCGCCACGACCCGCTGGTGGCCACCCTTCTGCGCCGCAGTCGACTTCCTGGTCGCTGCGATCCTCGTCCTCGAGATCCTGGCCGGCGTTGACTTCCGTTACTGAGCCCCGGGCACTCGAACCGTGCCTCGGCGCCCTGAGATGAATGGAGACCACATGAAGCAAGACCGCGAACGTCTGTTGCAGGTGTGGGCGAACGAACGTCAGTTGGCCAAGGATGCGGCGGCGCAAGGTGACAGCGCGAAGGCGTGGGCCCACCTGGAGCGCGCCCACATCGTGAGCCAACCGTTGGTGCTGGCGCACGTGCGCACGCACGTGGCCATGCTCGGGTACGCGGTGAGCCACCGCGATGGTCATGAGATCGCGGGACAGCTCTTCCGTCTCGTGGTGGCCGGACCGGGCTCGTTGACGGGCCGCTATCCCGTTGGCAACACCGGGGGAGCCAACGTCAGCGCGTTCCTGGTCATGGACATCCCGGAGGACCTGCGCCCGCTGCTGCCGGCGAGCTCCTGAATCGCCATGAGTACCGAGGACTTCTTCTCAACGGACATCGAGGGTCTCCCGGCGGCCGCTGATCCGGTCGTCGTCAGGCTCCGCGACGGCGACACCCACCAGATGCGCCTGCACTCGGTGCGAAAGCAGATCGGCCCCGACGAGCTGCGCATGCTGACCTACAACGGCTCGATTCCCGGACCGACCCTCCACGTCGATGAGGGCTCTGAGATCACCGTCGAGGTCGTCAACGACACCGACATGGAGACAACCGTCCACTGGCACGGACTCCGGCTCGAGAACCGCCACGACGGCGTGCCGCACGAGACCCAGGAACCCATCCCGATCGGTGGGACCTACACCCACAAGCTCCGGTTCCCCGACGCCGGCCTCTACTGGTACCACCCGCACATGCGCGAGGACTACGCCCAGGAGATGGGCCTCTACGGTCCGATCGTGGTCGAGCCGTCCGACCCGGACTACTGGCCGCCAGCGGACCGCTTCCTCACGCTGACCCTCGACGACCTCCTCGTCGAGGACGGTCAGATCGCCGCCTTCCACAAGTCCGGTCCGACGTTCGTGGCCATGGGCCGATTCGGCAATGTGCTGCTCGTGAACGGGAACACCGAGTTCGCCGCCGATGTGACCGCTGGGGAGGTGGTCCGGCTCTACCTCGTCAACACCGCGAACACCCGGATCTTCAACGTCGCCATCGCCGACGCACGGATGAAGTTGGTCGGAGGCGACTCCGGCCGCGTGGAGCGCGAAGAGTTCGTGGAGGAGCTGCTCCTGGCGCCTTCCGAGCGAGCTGTCGTCGATGTCCACTTCGACAGGCCCGGAGTGGCGACGCTGCAGCACCGGACCCCCGACACGACCTATGAGCTCGGCGGCTTTGCCGTGTCAGGAGGCCCGACCGGACAGTCGAGTCGGTCATTCGACGAGCTCCGCGAAGCTTCCGAACTGACGGCGGAGCGCGGGCGGATTCAGGCGGACCTGGACCGTCCGCCGGACAAGATCCTGGCCTTCTACGCCGAGATGCCATTGCTCTATGGCGACGACGCAGCGGATGCGGCGGCGGGCTACGTGTGTCCGATGCACCCGGAGGTCACCAGCGACGAGCCGGGCACGTGCCCGAAGTGCGGGATGAAGCTGATTCCCGCAGCACCAGCCTCCTACGTGTGTCCGATGCACCCGGAGGTCACCAGCGACGAACCGGGGACCTGTCCGCAGTGCGGGATGAAGCTGCTTCCCGGGGACCCAGATGGGCCCCCCAACGGCGCGCACGAGCACGAGCACGGGCACGACCACGGCGACGGGCTGGAGTGGGAGGACCTCATGCCGGAGATCAACCGAGAGTCGACTCCCTCGAACATGCTCTGGAAGCTGATCGACCGAGAAACCGGCGCGGAGAACGCAGCCATCGCCTGGGACTTCACGGTGGGCGACCGGGTCAAGATCCGGCTGGTGAACGAGATGGAGTCGGACCACCCGATGCACCATCCGTT
>DATDAH010000241.1:0-3775 GCA_036525535.1 Acidimicrobiales bacterium | reverse complement strand
TTGTCGGCCACGAGGGCCGAGATCTGTGACTCGGCGATCCAGTCGAGCAGGGCCGGGTCGTGGGCGTCCAGGTAGGAGCACGTGGTGAAGAGCTCCCTGGGGTCCGGGTCCTTGTTCCACTCGAGCACCTTCGTCGCGAAGCCGGTGTGCAGCAGGAGCATGTCGCCGGGCTCGACCACGACGTCGTCGGCCGCCATCACGTCCTGGAGCGTGGCCAGGTCCACCCCCCGCCAGTCGTGGCCCAGGTGGTGGGCCAGGTCGACGAGGACGCCGCGGCCCTGCACCCCGTGGAACGCCATGTGCTCCAGGCCGAGGTGGCGGGCGAAGGAGGCGTGTCCGCTGCCGTCGCCCCGGGCATCGTCGCTCGGGCCGACGAGGTCGACCCCGGCCCGGTAGCCGTTGTAGTACACGCCTTCCTCGACGCCGTCGCCGTCGGCGTCGAACTCGGCCCCGACATGGGCGAGGGAGTCCCACTGGGTCGAGTACTGCAGGGCGAGGGTTACCACGTCGTCGGCCCAGACGTCGACGTACTTGGGGTCGCCGAAGTCCGGCATCTCGCTCATGTGGACGTTGTAGAAGGTGTCGGCGACGCCCTCCATGTCCTCGGTCGGCGCCACGCGGGGCGGCGGTCGCCGTTGGTTCAAGGCCGTCCCGCCCGGGAAGTCGAGGGGCAGGCTCAGGCAGAAGCTGATCCCGGCTTCGACCTCGCGCACCCCCTGGAGGACCTTCTCGGGGGTGATGAGGTTGATGCGGCCGAGCTCGTCGTCGTCCCCCCAGTCCCCCCACGTCGAGCCGTCGGGGCGTCGCTGCCAGCGCTGGGTCACGGCCGTCCACCATAGGGGTCGGCACATTGCTTGTACCGACCGGTTGGTTTAGATTTCGGGCAGTGACCGAAAAGGCCCTCGTCGTGTCCGCGGACGGGCACATCCTCGAGCCGATCGACCTCTTCAAGACCCGTCTCCCGAAGCACCTGCGGGACCGCGCGGTCTGGGAGGAGGACTTCGAGATCGAGCCGCTGGTCGAGGGCGGGGCCACGGTCTTCCGCAAGCTCCACACGCCGGGGTTCGACGGCTGGACGGTTTCCCGGTACCGCCAGACCCAGGGGCGCACGCCGGAGGGCGACCCCCAGCAGATCATCGAGGATCTGGCCCTCGACGGCGTCGACGTCGGCGTGATGCACCCGAACCTGTCCCTGTTCGGGCTCTACTCCGACGATCACGAGCTGTCCATGGCCCACGCCCGGGTCTACAACGACTACCTCATCGAGCGGTTCACCCCGTACTTCGACCGGCTGGTGCCCACCGCGCCCGTGCCGCTCACCGACATCGGGGAGGCCGTGGCCGAGATCGAGCGGGTCGCGGCCGCCGGCTTCCGGGCCATCCTCCTGCCCGCCATCGCCCCGATGCCCTACTGGTCGCGGGACCTCGACCCGGTGTGGGCGGCCGCCCAGGCCGGCGGCGTGCAGGTGTTCATCCACACCCAGACCGGCGGGGTGAAGGTCGACGACCCGGAGTCCACGACGCTCAAGGTCGTGATGGAGTCCGCCGCGCAGGTCAACCAGCCGGTGACCGAGAAGTCGGCATCCAAGCGGATGGTCACCCAGTCGATCTACAGCACGATCGTCCCCCAGCAGGTCCTCTGCGAGCTCATCGGTGGCGGCGTCCCCGAGCGCTTCCCCGACCTCCACTTCGCCCTGATCGAGTTCAACGCCCACTGGCTGGGGTCGCTGGTCGGGGCCATGGACAAGTGCTGGATCACCGGCATCGGCCAGGACGCCGACTGGTGGCTCGGTCACTGGGACGACGACCGGCCCGCCGACGACCAGCCCCACATGGCGCAGCTGTTCCGCCTGAACGAGAAGTGGCCCTACCCGCTGATGCCGAGCGAGTACGTGAAGCGGCAGTTCCACATCTCCTTCCAGGACGATCCCGTCGCCGTCGCCTGTCGGCACATCACCGGGGTGTCGAGCATCGTGTGGGGCAACGACTACCCCCACGCCGAAGGGACCTTCGGCGGCAGTCGGGAGCTGATCGCCAAGCTGTTCGCCGGCGTTCCCGACGACGAGCGGGACGCCATGGTGGGCGGCACGCTGGGCGGGATCCTGGGGCTGACGGCGCCCGTCGCCGCCTGACGACTTGAGGCTTCAGCGACTACGTGTGGCCTTCGCCCGGTGAACGGGTGGCTCGCCTCGCGGCGCTCGGCGAGTCAGGACACGGTGCCTTTCGGTCGCCTCGCCTGGCGGCTCGGCTCCTAGCGGCCGATCCCTCGGATGAAGATCTCGGCGAACGGCTTGGCCACGTCGCGAGCGGTCAGGTCCCCGTCGACCTTCAGCCACAGGTAGGTGTAGTTGTGCATGCCGAGCCAGGCCAGCGCCGTGAGCCGGGGGTCGACGTCCCGGAACTCTCCGCTGTCGACGCCGGCCTGCAGGACGGCTTCGACCCGCCGCTCGTACTCGCGGCGCCGCACGCGGAACGTCTCGGCCCGCTCGGCGGTGAGGGCCGGGAACTCGTGAAGGAAGACCCAGACGTGATCCGGGTAGCGGTGGATGACGTCGAGCAACTCGTCGCCGAGCATCGCCAGCTTTGCGGCCGGCGATCCATCCGACTCGGCCACCCGCTCCGCGCCGAGCATCACCTCGTCCATCACCCGGTCGTGGATGGCGGCGAGCAGCTCCTCCTTGGACCCGATGTAGTGGTAGAACGCGCCCTTGCCCAGCCCGTTGACGTCGCACAGCTCGACGATGCCGGTGGCGTGGTAACCCTGCTGGGCGAAGACCTGGGCCGAGGTGTCGACGATCGCGTCGCGACGCGCCTTCCACTTCTCGCTGCGTGGGCGTTCCGTCTCGGTTCCCGGCACTGGACCGAACGGTACACGGATGGGGGTCGCGGGTGAACGAGCACCGCTTCGACGGGCGGGTCGCGGTCGTGACCGGCGCGGGCCGAGGCATCGGGCGGGCCCACGCCCGCCTGCTCGCCGAACGTGGCGCGTCTGTCGTGGTCAACGACCTCGGCGGCTCGATGGAGGGTGAGGGGGCCGATGTCGGCCCTGCGGCCGCCGTCGCCGAGGAGATCGCCGCCGCTGGGGGAGCGGCCATCGCCGATGGCAGCGATGTGTCGACACCGGACGGCGGCCAAGCACTGATCGACGCCGCGGTCGAGCAGTTCGGGCGGCTCGACGTCCTGGTCAACAACGCCGGGATCATGCGGTGGGCGGGCCTCCCGGAGGTCGACGCCGTCGACCTCGAGCGCCATTTCGCCGTGCACGTCGGCGGCTCGTTCAACACCACCCGAGCGGCCTGGCCCCTCCTGGTCGACCAGGGTTACGGCCGGATCGTGATGACGACGTCCGCCGGCTTCTTCGGCCTTCCCAAGAACCTCGCCTACGCCACGGCCAAGGGCGGCGTCATCGGGCTGACCCGCAGCCTCAGCACCGCCGGCGCCCGGCACGGCATCAAGGTCAACCTCATCGCCCCGGCGGCGGTGACCCGGATGGCCGGCCCCGCCACGGACGAGACGCCGCCCATGCCGCCGGAGCAGGTCGCGCCCATGGTCGCCTTCCTCGCTCACGAAGACTGCCCGGTCACCGGCGAGATCTACGCCGCCGGCGCCGGCCGCTTCGCCCGGATCTTCATCGCCTCGACCGAGGGCTATCTCCACGCCGACGGCGACCCGACCATCGAGGACGTGGCCGGGAACTGGGCCACGATCAACGAGGAGTCCGGCTACTCGGTGCCGACGGGCCTCATGGACTGGTCCGCCGGCTTCACGAAGCACCT
>DATDAH010000240.1:0-8608 GCA_036525535.1 Acidimicrobiales bacterium | reverse complement strand
TGGAGGGCGAACCCGAGACGGCCCGGGTCACCCTGCCCGCGCGCCGGCTCGTTGACGTAGAGGCGGCTCGGGTTGGTGTCGTTGGCCACGTAGAGGTCGAGGTCGTGGTCTCGATCGACGTCGGTGAGCAGGGCGCCGAGGCCGTACTCCGCGTCGGGATCGATACCGAGCCGCTCGCCCACCTCGCGGAAGGTGACCCGGCCGTCGGGGCCCGGGCCCTCGCTGAGGTAGAGCAGGTCGCGTACGCCCTGGTGACTGTTGGGGAACCCCTGGGCCGACTCCGCAATCGGCGCGTTCACGTCTACGTAACCGGACACGAACAGGTCGGGCCAGCCGTCGCCGTTGACGTCGCCGACGGCGGCCCCGGTGTACCAGCCGTAGGCGTCGACCCCCGCGGCCTCGGCCCCCTCCGTGAACGTCCCGTCGCCTCCGCCCCACAGCAGGGAGTTCCCGCGCGCGGTGGTCACATAGAGGTCGGTCGCTCCGTCCAGATCGAAGTCGGCGGCCACACAGCCTTCGCCGCGAACCGCCAAGTCGGCCCCCGAACCGACGCTGATGTCGGTGAAGCCGTCGCCGTCGTTGCGATAGAGGCGATTGGTGGGCACGCCGCCCTCGGCATCCCACCGTAGGAACTCCAACTCGGCATACGAGTTGACCGCGTAGAGGTCGAGGCGGCCGTCCCCGTCGGCGTCGAGCCAGCACACGCCGCCGCCCATCATGGCGGCCCGGTCGCCGGAGACCTCCCAGCGGAAGGCACCGTGGGTGAAGTCCACGCCCTGCTCCTCGGCGACGTCGACCAGCGTCATGGCCCCGGGCACCGCCTCCTCGGCTCGGGTCTCGATCCCCGGCGCGGCGTCGGGAACGGTCCCGGCATCGGAGCACGCCGTCAAGGCCACGGCCAAGACCACCGTTGTCGCCACGACCCGCGAACGACTCGGCGGCCCGCGACGCACCCGTCTCAGACGAGCCCGGCGGAGGCCCGCCCCTTCTTCGAGATCGAGTCGACCAGCACGGCGGCGAGCAGGACGAGCCCGGTGACGATGAACTTGGTGCCGGCGGCCAGACCCAGCAGGTCCATCCCGTTGGCCACGCTGGCGATCACCAACGCGCCGAGCAAGGCGTTGACCGGTCGGCCGCGACCGCCGAACAGGCTGGTGCCCCCGATGACGGCGGCGGCGATGACGTTGAGCAGCAGGTTGCCGCCCCCGGTGCCGGTCGAGACCGAGCGGATGCGAGAGGCGAGGATGATGCCCCCCGCGCCGGCCATGAACCCCATGATCATGAACACGGCGATGCGGATCCGATCGACGTTTATCCCGGCGCGGCGGGCCGCTTCGGGGTTCCCGCCGACGGCGTAGATGTGGCGACCGAAGGCCGTTCGGGCCGCGATGAAGGACCAGAAGGTGAGCAGGACCAACATGATGACGATGACGAAGGGAACGCCCCGGTCGCGGTTGGCGTACCAGACGGCCCACGCCACCACGGCCGCCAGCCCGGCGATCTGGAGGACGACGAGAATCAGGGGTTTTGTCTGGAGGCCCCTCGATCGACGGGTCAACGTGGTCCAGAGTTGCACCGCGGCGAACACGGCGACCGAGCCGATGCCGAGGAGCCACCCGAGACCGTCGCTCAGGAACGAGCCCGCGATGTCGACCACCGTGTCGTCCTGGATGCGAATGGTCCCCGAGTTCGAGGCCTCAGTGGTGAGGGTCAGTACCACCCCGCTGTAGACGAGCAAGCCGGCCAGGGTGACCACGAACGACGGGACCCCGGCCTTGGTGACGATCACGCCCGTGACGAAGCCGATCACCGTGGTGATCAACAGCGACACGAGGATGGCCGTGTACCAGGCCCAGCCGGGGTCGTCGGGCCGCAGCAGCAGGGTCATGACCACGCCCGCCACGCCGCTGACATAGGCCACCGACAGGTCGATCTCGGCGATGAGGAGCACGAAGACCACGCCGATGGCGATGGTGGCGATGCCTGCCATCTGCAGGAGCAGGTTGGTGAAGTTCCGTGGGGTGATGAACACCTCCTCGGCGAAACCGAACACGATGATGATGAGGGCGAGGCCGACGATCAGGGGCAGCGCGCCGAGGTCGCCGGACTTGACCCGGATCCGCCAGGCCTTCGCGTACGTCCGCAGCGCCGCGAACCCGGTCTCGGCCTGGGAAGCCTTCAGCAGCTCGGCCTCCTGAAGGATGAGCGGCTCGACGGCGTCGGGGCCGGGCTCGACGGGCGGTGGGGTGTCGCTCATGCTTCGACCGCGTCGGCCATGCCGGGGACGTGCTGCAGTTCGCCGGCGGTGATGGCGTGGACCACTTCCTGCTGGTCGGTCTCTGCCGTCGTGAACAGGTCGACCATCTGGCCGAGCCGCAGCACCGAGATCCGATCGGACACCTCGAAGATGTCATGGAGGTTGTGCGAGATGATGACCACGGCCAGGCCGCGGTCCGCCAGACGGCGCGTCAGGTCGAGGACCTGGCGGGTCTGGGCCACGCCCAGGGCCGCGGTGGGCTCGTCGAGGATCACCACCTTGGACTCCCACATGACGGCCTTGGCCACCGCCACCGCCTGGCGCTGGCCGCCGGACAGCCCGGCCACCACCTGACGGACGGACTGGAGGGTCGTCACCGACAAGCTGTCGAGGGTGGCTTGCGCGTCCTCCTCCATGTGCGCCTCGTCGAGGATGATGCCGGTCTTGCGCTCGCGGCCCAGGAACATGTTGGCCACCACGTCGAGGTTGTCGGCCAGCGCCAGGTCTTGGTACACGATCTCGATGCCCAGGCCGGCCGCCTCGGCGGGGCCGCTGATGTGGACGTCGGCACCCTCGTAGCGCACCTGGCCCCGGTCGAAGGGGTAGATGCCCGCTATGCCCTTGATGAGGGTCGACTTGCCCGCGCCGTTGTCGCCCACCAGCGCCATCACCTCGCCGGGGCGGACCTCGAAATCGACGCCGTAGAGAGCCTGAACGGCCCCGAACGCCTTGGACACGCCCCGGCATTCGAGGATGGGTGCTTCAGCCATGATCACGCTTTCGTCCGCACCCGAAGCGGGGGCGCCCCTCGGGGCGCCCCCACCTGGGTGGTCAGCCGATGACTAGCAGTACTGGGCGAACTCGCCGGCGCAGACGTCTTCCTCGGACACGAAGCCGTCGGCGTACACCGTGTCGGCGATGTTGTCTGCGGTCACCGCGATGGGCTCGAGCAGAACGGCAGGACCGCCACCGACGGGCGCCGTGTCCGTAGCCACCGTGGTGACGTCCTCACAGTTGCGCAGGGCGATGGCCGCATCGGCCGAGGCCTGCACCTCCTCGGTGATGGGCTTGTAGACGGTCATCGTCTGATCGCCCGAGAGGATGAGCTGGATGCCGGGAACCGTGGCGTCCTGCCCGCTGATGGGGATGTTCTGGGTGTCGAGACCGGCAGCCTGCATGGCGGTGATCGCCGCGCCGGCGAGGCCGTCGTTGGCGGCGAACACCGCGTCGACCTCGTTGTTGGCGTCGGTCAGGATCTGCTCCATGATCACCCCGGCCTGGGCGTTGTCCCAGTCCGGCACGGGCTCGTCGGCCACCAGGTTCCAGTCGCCGGCCGCGACCCGCTCCTCCACGGTGGCGTTGTAGCCATCCCGGAACAGACGGGCGTTGTCGTCGGTCGGACCACCGTTGAGCATCACGACGTTCGCCGGATGATCGAGTCCGAGGTCGTCGATGGCCGGCTCGAGCACCTCAGCCATGAGGGCCCCCACCTGGGCGTTGTCGAAGCTGACGTACGCGTCGGCGCCGTCGCTCTCGGTGTTCTCGCGGTCGTGGCTCACGGTGGCCACGTCCGCTTCCGCGGCGAGATCGAGGATCGTGGCCCCGGAACCGGAGTCGAGCTCGGTGAGCACGATGACCCCGGCACCCTCGGCGATGGCCTGCTCGGCCTGCGCCTGCTGCTGCTGGGCGTCCCCTTCGGCGTTGACGACGGTGGCGTCGATGCCGGCCTCTTCGAACGCCTGCTCGAACAACGGCTTGTCCTGGGTCTCCCAGCGATCCGACGACTCGGTGTCCGGCAGGAGCACCCAGATGCTCGAGTCGGCCGTCGCACAGTCACCAGCCGCCTCGGAGCCACCGCCGTCGTCACCGCTGCTGCTGTCGTCGCTGTCGTCGCCGCAAGCGGCGACCACGAATAGGAACGCCAGGAGCAGGGCCAGCAGGCGAGCCCCCCGAAGGTTTCTGATCATCGATTTTCTCCCCCTACGCCACATACCGGACGACAATCGCCGGAGACGAAACCCGGACGCTAGCAAACCCTCGGCGCGGGGTGGGGCGCGAGCGCGGCGCTCACGCCTCGGCGGCGGATCGGCTCTGGGCGCGGATCTCGTCGAGCACCGCCAGGTTCGCCACTGCCTCTTCCGGGTCGATCGGGGCCGAGTGGCCCTCGCGGACGGCCGAGGCGAACGCCTCAGCCTGCAGCGTGTACGGATCGGCGGCCGGAAAGGTCAGGGTCTCGGTGGCGGGCGCGGTGGGCGGGTCGCCGCCGGCAGTCCGCCACACACGGGTGGACCGGTCGGGGGGGATGTTGAACGGGATCTCGATCTCGACCCGGCCTTCGGAGCCGAGCACCGTGACCCGCTGATCAGGTTCGCCCCGGGTGGAGACGGTGAACGTGGCGTGGCCGGTGGGGAAGGCCAGGACCGCCGAGCTCAGGACATCGACACCCGTCACCGGATCGATGTCGGCCATCCCGACGACCGAGGTGGGCTCGACGCCGAACAGCAGGCGGGAAAGGTCGACGGCGTAGCAGCCGATGTCGAGCAGCGCGCCGCCACCAGTCTCCGGTTGGTTGCGGATGTTGGCCGGGTCGTCGTTGAAGTACGAGAACCGGGTGTGCACCGCCTGGAGCCGGCCGATGTCCTCCGCGACCAAGCGGCGCACCGCCTGCCATGAGGGGTGGAACCGGTACATGAAGGCCTCCATGAGGACCATCCCGGGCTCGAACTCGTCGACGATGGCTCGCGCCTCGTCCCTCGTCCGCCCCAAGGGCTTCTCACAGAGCACGTGCTTGCCCGCCCGCGACGCGGCCACCGTCCACTCCCGATGGAGGTGGTTCGGCAGTGGGTTGTAGACCGCGTCGACATCGGCGGAGGCGAGCAGCTCCTCGTAGCTGCCGCAGGAACGCTCGATGCCCAGGGCGTCGGCCGCGGTCGCCGCCCGCCCGGCGTCCCGGGACGCGATCGCCACCACCTCGCAACCGTCGGCCTGCTGGATGGCGGGGATGACCTTCTCCATCCCGATCGCCGCCGTGCTGAGCACGCCCCACCGCACCGTTTCCATCGTCTCGCTCCTTCAGCTGCGGACCGGCCGGTCAGGGCACAGGGATGCTGTTGCGGTAGCCGTTGTCGACGATCATCTGACCGGTCTCGGCGTAGTCCTCCCGATTGGGCGGGGCCCAGGTCCCCAGGCCGTCGACATAGCGGTTGTACATGCAGAAGGCGGCGGCGATGAGCACGGTGTCGTGGATCTCGACGTCGGTCGCCCCTTCGGCGCGGGCGGCCGCCACCAACTCAGGGGTCACGTTGAGCCCACCCTCCTGCACCTTGCCGGCGATGCGCAGCAGAGCCCGCAGCTTGTCCGAGATCGGGGCGCCGTCCAGATCCACGATCACGGCGTCGACGGTGTCCCAACCGTCGTCCAGCTGCAGGGCGGCGAACGTGGCGTGGGAGCTGTGGCAGAAGTGGCAGTCGTTCAGCCGGGAGACATGGGCCGCGATCAGCTCCCGCTCGCCCCGGGTGAGGTGGTTGTCCGGGTGCTCCTCGCGGAGCAGGACCTCAGCGAGGTCGTTGAGCGGCTTGGCCGTCTCCGGGCGGAACGCCATGGGGCCGATGATCCCGGGTAGCTCCTCGGGCAGGTCGATGTGAGGCACGGTGACTCCTTTGCGCTGCGGCTCGGTCGGCCGGAGCCGCGACCGTAGACGCTGAACCCCAGCCGCCGCCGTCCGACCTCTAGGGTCGATGCCTTGACGACGGCCACCCTGCCCGTCCCGGTCATCGCCGCCCGTTCCGTGCGGATCGGCGGCCGCTCTTGGCCCGTCATCCTCCCGTCTCTACGGGACAGCCGTCTCCACGTCGCCGCCACCCTGCTGACCGTTCAGGTCCTCGGGCAGACGGTGATCGACTGGGACCTGTCCATAACCCAGATCCTGGTGTCGCTGGCGACCTGCTTCATCCTCGAGGTCACGATCGTGGCCCGACGTCAGGGGGTGTTGGCCTGGCCGGCCAGTGCCCTGCTGACCGGGAACGGCGTGGCCCTGCTCCTCCGGGTCCCCGGAACCGAGCACGGCGACTGGTGGAGCACCCGGGGCTGGGCCATCTTCGCCGGCACCGCGGCCCTGGCCGTGATGTCGAAGTACCTCATCCGGGTCGGGGACCGACCATTGTTCAACCCCTCCAACCTGGGCCTCGTCCTGTGCTTCCTCGTCCTCGGCAGCGCTCGGGTCGAGCCCCAGGACTTCTGGTGGGGACCGTGGTCACCGGGTCTGGCCCTGACCTACGCGGTGATCATCGTGGGCGGCGTCCTCGTCACCCGACGCCTCCACCTGCTCGGCGTGGTCGTCAGCTTCTGGGTGGCCCTCGCCCTCGCCCTGGGAGTGGTGGCCCTGAGCGGCCATGCCATTACGGCCCGGTGGCACGTGGGCCTGCTCACCGACTTCGCGTGGTGGTGGGTCATCGTCTCCTCGCCCGAGACGCTCATCTTCCTCTTCTTCATGATCACCGACCCGCGCACCGCCCCGCTGGGCCGGGTGGCCCGAGTGACCTACGGCGCCGGGGTGGGGGTCGTGGCCGCCCTGTTCGCCGCGCCCCAGCAGACCGAGTTCGCCACCAAGGTGGCCATCCTGGCCGCGTTGGTGGCGATGTGCGCCGTGCGGCCCCTCCTGGAGCGGTCTCTGCCGGCCCCCGGCTCGAACGAGGACCGCTGGTCCGACGTGCGGGCTGGGTTGGGGCGCCGACCAGGGCTGGCGGTCGGGGGCGCGTTCGCCACTGGCCTCCTCGTCCTCACCCTGATCCTCGCCGGAGGGCATTCGCGCGCCCTACTGCCCGACTACGAGCTCCGTGGCGAGCGGCCGGTGGTCGCCATCGGGCCGGTCCCCGAGGTCGCCATCGACGATTCCGTGGCCGATGTCGTCCTCGGATTCGAGCTGTCCGAGATCGACCTCCTGGCCCGCGACCTGGTCGAGGACCTCGAGATCGAGGCGGAAGCCCTGCGCACCGGCGACGAGGAGGTGGCGGCCCAGGCCGCCGTGAGCGTCCGCCTCGACGACCTCCTGGCCCAGATGGACACGACCGGAGACGTGACCGTGCCGCACTATCGCTTCGACTCCCTGCGCCTCATCCTCCACCGCGAGCTGGCGGAGGGACAGGCCGCCCCCCGGCTGGGGCTGGAAGCTCACGGCTCCGTGCGCCGCGATCGCGCCACCGACGGCCGGCTCACCCGAGGCGACACCGAGGCCTTCGAGGCCGTCTACCTGCTGACCGAGGTCGACGGTCACTGGCTCATTGACGACGAACGGACCGTCCCCGGCTCGTGACGCGGCCGGGCCGGCCTACACCCCCAGCCGCTCCCGCGCCTGGCCCCGCAGCTCGTACTTGAGGACCTTGTTGCTGGCGTTCATGGGGAGGGCCTCGACGATCTCCACGTAGCGGGGGGCCTTGTAGTTGGCCATCGCCTCCCGGGCCCAGGCCACGATCGCGGCTTCGTCCGGGCGGGTGCCGGTGGTCGGGACCACGAAAGCCATGCCCACCTCACCGAGGCGCTCGTCGGGCACCCCGATGACCGCGACCTGGGCGATGTCCGGGTGATCCAGGAGCAGGTTCTCGATCTCGGCGGGGTAGGCGTTGAAGCCACCTTGGATGAACATGTCCTTCATCCGGTCCGTGATGTCGATGTAGCCCCGCTCGTCCATCACCGCGATGTCGCCGGTGTGCAGCCAGCCGTCGGCGTCGATGGTCTCGGCCGTCTGCTCGGGCTCCTCGAAGTAGCCGCTCATCACGTTGTAGCCCCGGATGACGACCTCGCCGGGCTCACCCCGCGGCACTTCGTTGCCCTCGTCGTCGACCACCCGGACCTCGACGTCGGGGATGGCCCGCCCGTCGGTGTTGGCGATCGTCTCGGGATCGTCGTCGTGGCGGCACATGGTCGCGATGCCGTGGACCTCGGTCAGCCCGTAGCCGGTGACCACCGTCTCGAAGCCGAGGGTGTCGTACATCCGGTTGACCATCTCGACCGGCACCGGGGCGGCGCCGGTGACGGCCAGGCGCAGCGAGCTCATGTCGAAGCGCTCGAGGTCCGGGTGGTTCAGGATCGTCTGGTAGATCGCCGGTGGCCCGGGGAGCATCGTGATCCGGTCGACCGGCACCCGTTCCATCACCGTCGGCACGTCGAAGACCGGCTGGGGCAGCATCGTCGCCCCCTTGATGAGGCTGGCGAGGATCCCGGCCTTCAGGCCGAAGGCGTGGAAGAAGGGGTTGATGATGAGGTAGCGGTCGCCCTCCCGCAGGCCGACCACCGTCGACCACGCGTCGTAGGCCCGGATGCCGGCGGCGTGGCGGAGCATCGCCCCCTTGGGGT
>DATDAH010000239.1:0-21997 GCA_036525535.1 Acidimicrobiales bacterium | reverse complement strand
CCGTGCTCCCGGAGGCGGCCCTGCAGGTCGATCAGGTCCCGCAGCTCGGGCAGGTTGAACGACACGTGGTCGAACTGGGCCGGGAAGTCCGGCGGGATGCCCGCCGGCTTCTCGAAGGTGTCGACCTCGGCGTCGGACCAGCAGAAGAAGGCGATGGTGTTGCCCATCCCCATGTCGAAGAAGTAGTGCCGCATGGGCCCGGCATTGATCGTGGCCACGATCGGCATGCCCAGGGCCCCGTGGTAGAAGCGCACCGTCGCGTCCATGTCGGGCGTGATGAGCGCCAGGTGGTTGATGCCTCGCCAGCGGGGGTTGCTCATGCCCCGAGCGTAAGCCCGTCAGCCGAACAGGTCACTCGCGAACGGCTCGCCGCCAGTCGCGCCGTCCTGATCGTCGATGAACCACTCCTGCCCGAAGCTGAAGGCGAAGGCCTCGTCGGGCAGGGCCAGGAAGAAGTGGTCGTCGGGGATCTGGCTGGCGTGAGCCCGCATCGAGGCCCGCTTCGCCTCGATCTGGGCGGAGACGTCGATGCAGTGGGTGATCCGGGACGCGGGCTGGCCGAAGTTCTCCTCGTCGATCTCGGGCGCCTCGGCGTCACCGAGGTCGAACTCGCCGGACTCCATCCGGGCTCGGACCAGCTCGAGGATGAAGTCCCGGTTCATGGTGGCCATGAAGCGGTGCGGTGTCCCGGCCAGCTCCCCCGCCCGCCGACCGACCTCGTGGACCTTGATGTGGTCGGGGTGGCCGTAGCCGCCGATCTCGTCGTAGTAGGTGAGGACCTCGGCCTGCTCCTCCTCGAGGATGAGGGCCAGGCGCCGGGCGGCGTGATCGACGTCGGCTTGCCAGAAGCAGGCCCGCTCGTCGTTGGTGGGCTCGCCCATCATCCCGGAATCGACATAGCCCAAGAACTCGACCCGCTGGACACCGAGCAGCTCGGCGGACCGATAGGTCTCGGTGATGCGGCGGAGGCCGAGGGGCTCACCCTCGTCGAGGACGCCGGGCACGACTTCGCCGTGCTCGCCCCGCGTGGCCACGACCAAGGTCACCCGGTGACCGTCAGCCGCCGCCTTGGCCATGGTGCCGCCGGTCTGGATCGACTCGTCGTCGGGGTGGGCGTGGAGCACGACCAGTGAGGCCACTAGGCCACCGCTCCCGCATCCCGCAGGGCGGCGATCTCGTCGGCGCTCATTCCGGCCTCGGCCAGGATCTCGTCGGTGTGCTGGCCGGCGTGCGCCGGAGGGCCCTGAATGGCGCCCGGGGTCCGGCTGAAGCGGGGGGCGGCGTTCGGCTGGGGCACGCCGGCCACGTCCACGAACGTGTCGCGGGCCACGTTGTGGGGGTGGCTCGGAGCCTCCTCCATGGACAGGACCGGGGCGAAGCACACGTCACTGGCCTCCATCAGGGCGCACCATTCATCACGCGTCTTCGACTTCATGACCCGGGTCAACTCATCGCGCATCTCCGGCCAGGCGCCGCGATCCATCTGGTGGGGCTCGTGGGCCATGCCGCTGAGGCGGACCAGCTCGGCGTAGAACTGCGGCTCGATCGACCCGAGGGCGACGTACTCACCGTCGGCGCACTCGTACACGTCGTAGAAGGGGGCGCCACTGTCGAGCAGGTTGGTCCCTCGGGGCCCGCCCCAGACGCCCATCGCCTTGAGCCCGTGGATGAAGGTCATGAGGAGGGCCGAGCCGTCGACCATGGCGGCGTCGACCACCTGCCCTTCCCCGGAGGCTTTGGCCTCGACCAGCGCGCAGGCGATGCCGAAGGCGAGGAGCATGCCGCCACCACCGAAGTCGCCGACCAGGTTGAGCGGGGCGATCGGCGCCTCTCCGGCGCGGCCGATCGGGTGGAGGGCACCGGCCAGGGCGATGTAGTTGATGTCGTGGCCCGCGGCCTGGGCGTAGGGGCCGTCCTGACCCCAGCCGGTCATGCGGCCGTAGATCAGCTTGGGATTGCGGGCCAGGCAGACGTCGGGGCCGAAGCCGAGGCGCTCGGTGACGCCGGGGCGGAAGCCCTCGACCAGCACGTCGGCCCCCTCGACCAGCCTGAGGAGCGTCTCGACGCCGTCGGGGTGCTTCAGGTCGAGGCCGATCGACCGCCGTCCCCGGGTCAGGATGTCCTTGGGCGGATCGGCAGGGTCGCCGCCCAGGGACGCCACCGACCGGTCGATGCGAATGACGTCGGCGCCCATGTCCGCCAGCACCATCGCCGTGAACGGGCCGGGCCCGATGCCGGCCAGCTCGATGACCTTGACCCCCGAGAGTGGACCCATGCCCGGCATCGTACGGGCGAGAATCGACCCGATGATCCTCCGCACCGCCCGGTTCGCCGACCTCGACGCCACCACCCTCTACGCCGTGCTCAAGCTGCGGACGGATGTGTTCGTGGTGGAGCAGGACTGCCCCTACCCCGAGCTCGACGGGCGGGATGCCGAGCCCGAGGCCGAGCACCGCTGGTTCGAGGACGAGGCCGGATCGCCGGTGGCCTACCTGCGCACGCTGGTCGAGGCCGACGGCGCCACCCGGATCGGCCGGGTCGTGACCCGTCCCGACGCCCGCGGCACCGGCCTGGCCCGACAGCTCGTCGAGGGCGTCCTCGCCGACCACCCCGGCCCCGTCGTCGCCGACGCCCAAGCCCACCTCGTCGGCTGGTACGAGGCCCTCGGGTTCGTGATCACCGGCCCCGAGTACCTCGAGGACGACATCGCCCACGTCCCCATGCGCCGCCAGCCAGATGGGGCCGAGAGTCGGGACTAGGGATCCCCGTCGACGTCGAACTGGACGGGGGTGTCGGTGCGGCCGGGCCAGCCCACGACGGAATCACCGGTCCACACCGAACGGCGACCGGTCGGGGCGGAGTTCTCGATGCCCCGCCAGGTGTCGGCCACCGGGTCATAGCCCAGCGTCGGGGCGTTGGCGTCGAGGAAGAGGAACTCCTCGCCCGTCCAGAGCCGCGAGGCGTGCACGTCGTCACCGGGCCTGGGCGCCGGCGTCCGCCAGCCGCCGTCGACGCCCAAGTCGAAGACCCGCAGGGCCTCCGCGCCACCGTCCACGAGGACCAGCTCGTCGCCACAGGTGATGCTGGCCTGGTCGGCGGTCGGCAACACCCCGGCTGGGCCGGTGGGGATCCACACCCGGGCGTCCCCGTCGAGGGCCAGGACAGCCAGGGACGGTCCGACCGCGGCGGGCTCGGTCGGGGTCACCGGTGCTCCGGCGTCTCCCGCGGCGGTCCGGGGAAGCAGGCCTGAACCCACGACGACGGCATCGCCGGCCATGCAGACGCCCTCGATGAGCGAGCCGGGCGGCGGCACCTGCTCCCACTCGTCGTCGGCCGGCGAATAGGTCCAGATCTCCCGGTTGGCGATGGCGCCGAAGCCGCCGCGGGCCCCGAGCGCGAGGACCGCCCGGCCGTCGGAGGTGGTCCCGACGGCATTGCTCTGGCCGTTGCTGATCTGCTTCAGGCGGTTGGGGAGGTCGATCTCCCGCCAGTCGTCATCGGTCACCGAGTAGACCGCCCCCCTGTACGCGCCGGCGTCGCAGGCCCGGTCGTCGTGGTCGGTCTCCCGGCAGACCTGGCCGACGACCACCACCTCGTCGTCGACGGCGACCGCGGCCGGGGTCAACCGCAGCGGCCGGTCGAACGGGGGGTCGGGCAGCTGGTCGACATCGCCGTTCGCAGGGTCGATGAGGGCGGCGTCGTTCAGCGGCTCGACGGTCCGAACGCTCTCGCGCTCGGAGGGCACGGGATTGCCGCCGTAGACGAACAGGCGCTCGCCGGTCCAGGCCAGCGCGGGCGAGCCCCGCCGAGCCCATTCGTCGTCACCGCGGAGCACACCGATGGAGACCCAGAGGATCGCCGCCGCGACACCGAGGACGAGCAGCCACCCGTACCAGGTGCCGTCGCTGCCCCATGACCGCTGTCGGAAGATCAGTGCCCACCTCCAGGCCGTGCCGCCGGACGCAGAGGTTAGGCAGCAAGGTCCCCGTCGCTGCCTTCAGGGAGGCCCCGTTCGTCCGGCGTCCCCACTACGTTCCGACCCATGAGCCCGCTCTGGGGAGTGCACACCGGCCTGCAGAACACGACGGTGACCGAGCTCCAGGACCTCTGGCGCCGGATCGAGGACCACGGCTTCGACTGGATCTCGATATGGGACCACTTCTACGCCGCCGACCTCGCCGGCACCCACTGCCTGGAGGCCGTAGCCGCTCACACCGCCCTGGCCATGAGCACCGAGCGGGTCCGGGTCGGCGCGTTGGTCTACTGCGCCGGCTACCGGCACCCGGCCGTGCTGGCGAAGGCGATCGCCACCATCGACCACTTCTCAGGCGGCCGGGCCGACATCGGCCTCGGGGCCGGGTGGGCCAGCGGCGAGTACCACGCCTACGGCATTCCCTACCCCGGCGACGGGGCCCGCCTGGACATCCTGGAGGAGGCGGTGCAGTGCATCCGAGGTCTGCTCCGTCAGGACCGGACGGACTTCGCCGGCGACCTGTTCACCCTGACCGACGCGGCCTGTGACCCCAAGCCGCTGCAGGCCGAGCTCCCCATCTGGATCGGCGGCGGGGGCGAGAAGCGGACGCTCGCCATCGCCGCCCGCTACGCCGACGGCTGGAACATCCCCCTCGTGGCCCCCGAGGTCTTCGCCCACAAGAAGGGCGTCCTGGCCGAGCACTGCGACCGGGTCGGACGGGATCCGGTCGAGATCCGGTGTGCGGTCAACGTCGGTGCCGCGGTCGACGACGCCGCGCTCCGGGCGCAGTTCGGGGGCATGACGGATTACGCCCGGCCGGGTTGCCTGGTGGGCTCGCCCGACGAGATGGTCGACCAGGTCGGGGCGTTCGTGGACGCCGGCGCCGACCAGATCAACCTGGCGCTGAGAGCGCCGTGGGACCTCGCCGTCCTCGACCACCTGGCCGCCGCCAAGGACCAGTTCGGCCCCTGATGCCCGATGATCGGCGGGTCGATGCGTTGACGGGGGCCCGGGTGCGGGTGGTGGCGGCCCGGCAGGACCGGCCCAACCAACCCCGGACCGACCAGTGCCCGTTCTGTGTCGGCGGCCTCGAGGCTTCGGAGCCCTACGAGGTGAAGGCGTTCCCCAACCGCTGGCCGCCGATGCCCGACCAGCGAGCCGAGATCGTCCTCTACACGCCGGACCACGACGCCACCTTTGCCTCGCTCGGCCAGCCCGGGGCCCGGCGGGTGGTCGACCTGTGGGCCGAACGGACCGCCACCCTCGGGTCCCGCGACGACGTGGCCTACGTGCTCGTCTTCGAGAACCGAGGACCCGAGGTGGGGGCCACCATCCCCCACCCCCACGGCCAGATCTACGCCTTCGACGAGATCCCCCCGGTCCCAGCCCAGGAGCTGGCGGCAGACGGCTGCTCGCTCTGCGCGGCGCCTCTCGCCGACCTGCTGGTCAGCCAGGCGGGCGGTTGGCGGGTGAGCGTCCCCGCGGCGTCCGAGTGGCCCTACGGGTTGCTCGTCGCCCCCGACGCCCACCTCCCGGGCCTGCCGTCGCTGGCCGACCACGACCGGGACGGCCTGGCCGACGTCTTGGTCGACGCCTTCGGCCGCTTGGACCGCCTGTTCTCCGCCCCCATGCCCTACATGACCTGGTTCCACCAGCGTCCGACCGATGGTGGGGCCTGGCCCAACGCCCACGTCCACCTCCACATCGCCCCCCTGTTCCGATCGCCCGGGACGGCCCGTTTCGTCGCCGCCGCCGAGGTCGGTGCCGGCATCTACTTCAACCCCGTCGCCCCCGAGGCCGCCGCCGCCTCTCTGCGGGACGCATGATCCGGGCCCACGCGCCGGGACGGGTGAACCTGATCGGGGATCACACGGACTACCTGGGCGGCCTCGTCCTCCCGATGGCCGTCGACCTCGGCACGACCGTCGAGGGCGAAGCCGGCGGCGACCGGGTCGTCCTCCGCTCCGCCAACGAGGACGAGCCCGCGGTCATCCCGCTCGACGTCGACGACCCGACCACCGTCGCGCCGGCCTGGGCCCGGTACGTGGCCGGCGTCGTCGCCGAGGTCCGCCCGGCGACGGGGTTCACCGGAACCGTCATGACGTCATTGCCGATCGGGGGAGGGCTGTCCTCCAGCGCCGCCCTGGAGGTGGCGGTGGCCTTGGCCCTCGGCTTCGAGGGGAGCGCGCGGGAGCTGGCCGAAGCCTGCCAGCGAGCCGAGCAGGCCGCGTCCGGCGTCCCGTCCGGGATCATGGACCAGCTGGCCTCGGCCGCGGGTGTGGAGAACCACGCCCTCCTCGTCGACTGCCGCTCGCTCGACTTCCGGCCTGTGGCCGTGCCGGATGACCTCGAGATCGTCGTGGTCGACTCGGGCGAGGCCCGCACGCTGATCGGCTCCGCGTACGCCGAGCGCCGGGCCCAGGCCGAGATGGCCGAGACGGTCATCGGCCCGCTCCGGGATGCCAACACGCTCGACCTCCGGCGGCTGGACGATCCGCTCCTGGCCGCCCGGGCCCGGCACGTGATCAGCGAGAACGCCCGGGTGTGGGCCTTCGCCGAGGCCCTCGAAGGGGGTTGGCCGGACGAGGCGGGGGCCCTGATGGCGGCCAGCCACGCCAGCCTGCGCGACGACTACGAGGTCTCGACCCCGGTGCTCGACGCCCTGGTCGAACGGTTGTCAGCACGGCCCGGGGTGTACGGCGCCCGCCTCACCGGCGCCGGCTTCGGCGGCTGTGTCGTCGCCCTCACGACGCCCGGTGCGCTAACCGAGGGGTGGAAGGTCCGCCCGGCGGCCGGCGCCCGGGTGACGACCGCCTGATCCGTCAGCCGAGGAGCAGGGCCTTCTGCGCCTCGTACTGCTCCTCCGTGATGGAGCCGCGGTCCCGCAGGCCCTCGAGCTTCTCGAGCTGCTCGGCGACGCTGAGCCCGCCACCGCTGAGGCCACCCTCGAGGTTGGCCCCGACCCGGTCGAACTTGCGGTTCTCGTTGGCCTCGCTCTGCTTGTAGATCTCGGCCTGCACGATGGACGGCTTGCGGATGTCGGTGAACCGGGCCGGGTTCTGGCCCGCCGATTCGATCTCCAGGTCCCCGGCGCCGATGATGCGCTCGAACGGCCCCTGGTGGAACACGACGGTGTTGATGCGGTCGAGGGGCACCTCGATGCCCCGCTTCGACAGGACGCCGCTGCGGTAGATGACCCGGTCGCTGGTGACCACGAAGTTGGTGGTCATCCAGAGGGCGTAGCGGAGGAGGAAGAAGACCAGGGCGGCGAGGACGAGGAGGCCGGCGAGGGCCTTGAACCAGGAGGCGTCGAGCCAGGAGACATCGGTGCCGATGGCGTAGATCCCGAGGAGCACGGCCAGGGCCAAGAGGCTGAGTCGGGGGACCATGAACCACCAGTGCGGGCGCAGATCCAGCTCGACCGTCTCGTTCTCGTTCAGGAGCTTGCTCGGATAGGCCACGGCCGGGCAGCGTACTCCTGGCCGATCAGCCCCAACCGAGTTCGTCGAGCCGGTCGTCCTCGATCCCGAAGTGGTGGGCCACCTCGTGGACCACGGTGATCCGGACCTGCTCGACGACCTCTTCCTCGGTGCGGCACATCAGGCACAACGGGTGCCGGTAGATCTCGATGCGGTCCGGCATGGGCAGGTGGCCGTAGCCGCCGTAGCCGTCATCCCGCTCGGTCAGCGGGACCCCCTCGTAGCGACCGAGCAGGCCGGGCTCGGGCGGGTCGTCGACGACCATGACGGCGACGTTGTCCATGAGCGCGCCGAGCTCCTCGGGGATGTCGTCGAGGGCGTCAGCCACCAGGTCCTCGAAGCGTTCGGGGGCGACGTGCACGGAGCCGGAACCTACCGCCCGGCCCGCCGGCCGTACGCTCCGTGGGTGGCGACCGCAGGGCAGGGTGACGAGCTGCTGGGAGGCCTCGACGAGGCCCAGCGGGCGGCGGTCACCAGCCCGGCCGGGCCCCTCTGCGTCCACGCCGGGGCCGGATCGGGCAAGACCCGGGTCCTGACCCGCCGCATCGCTCATCGGGCCGCCACCGGCGACCTCGACCCCCGTCACGCCTTAGCCCTGACCTTCACCCGCAAGGCCGCGGGGGAGTTGCGGGCCCGTCTGCGGGACCTCGGCCTCCGCGACGACGTCGCCGCCGGGACCTTCCACGCCATCGCCTACGCCCAGCTCCGGGCCCGCTGGGCCGATCGGGGAGCCGAGGTCCCTCGGCTCATGGACCGCAAGCTCCGGTTCGTCGCCGACCTGCTCGGCCGGCGCCGGGACGCGGCCCAGGACGTCGTCAGAGAGATCGAGTGGGCCTCCGCCCGGCTCATCAGCCCCTCCGACTACCTGGAACGCGCCGCCCGAGCCGGTCGCCGCCCACCGCTGTCCGGCGACGAGATGCCCCACCTCCTCGACCGCTACGCCGAGGCCAAGACCGAGTCCCGGGTCATCGACTTCGACGACCTGCTCCGGCTGGCGTTGCGGATCATGGAGCGGGACGCTCCCGCCGCAGCCGCCCAGCGCTGGCGCTTCCGCCACCTCTTCGTCGACGAGTTCCAGGACGTCAACCCACTGCAGTACCGACTCCTGAGGGCCTGGCTGGGCGACGCCGACGACCTGTTCGTCGTCGGCGATCCCCACCAGGCCATCTACGGCTGGAACGGGGCGGACGCCCGCTACCTGGACCGCTTCGAGGAGGTGTTCCCTGCCGAGCGCTACCCCGGTGTCGCCGTCCTGCACCTGCGGGGGAACTACCGCTCGACCCCGCAGATCCTGGCCACGGCCGCGGCCGTCCTGGAGACCAGCCGTCTCGTCGCCCACCGACCGGACGGGCCGATGCCGACGGTCGTGGCCCACGCCGACGAGGCCGCCGAGGCCCGGGCCATCACCCGGGACGTCCGCGAGCGCCACGGTCCGGGACGGCCGTGGTCGACCCAGGCTGTGCTCGTGCGCACCAACGGCCAAGGGGCCGTGATCACCGAGGCCCTCAGTCGGGCGGGCATCCCCCACCGCCTCCGTGGTGCCGACCAGCTCCTCGGCCGGCCCGGCGTGGTCGATGTCCTCCGCCGCCTGCGCCGCGAGCCGTATGCCGCCGTGCTGGCCGATCTCCGGTCGCCTCCGGTCGACGCAGAGCCCGAGCCCACACCCCGCGCCGCCGAAGACGTCGACCAGGCCGCCGAGGACCGGGCCACCCTCGTGATCCTGGCCCGCGAGTACGAGGCCCTCGACCCCGAGCCGTCAGGCCCGGCCTTCGCCAGCTGGCTGGTGGCCGCCGTGCGCTCGGGCGAGGGGGCGGACAAGGACGTCGTCGAGGTCAGCACCCTGCACGCGGCGAAGGGCCTCGAATGGCCCGTCGTCCACCTGGCGGGGCTGGAGGACGGCCTGGTCCCGATCGGCTACGCGAAGACGCCGGCGGCCCGGGCCGAGGAGCAGCGCCTGCTCTACGTGGGCGTCACCCGGGCGCAGGACGAGGTTCGCCTGCACTGGTCCCGCACCCGGGTCCAGGGGGGCGAAGCCCGTGACCGGAGCCCGTCCCCGTGGCTCCCGCCGGTCGAGGCCGCGATCACCGACCTCCTGGTCGCCTCCCGCCCCGTCGACGGCCGCCACCACCTCCAGACGCCGCGGGCCGAGCTCCACGCCCGTCACCCCGCCCCCGCGGAGGAGGTCGACGCCATCCTCGCCCGACTGGCCGCCTGGCGGGCCCAGACCGCGCGGGTGGCCCGCGTGGCCCCACAGGCCGTCGTCGACGACCGCACCCTCCACGCCATCGCCGAGGCCCGCCCGGCCTCCGTCGAGGCGCTGACCGGGCTCCCCGGGCTCGGCCCGATCAAGGCCGCCCGCTTCGGCGACGGGATCCTCGCCGCCCTCGACCCGTCCTGAGCGAAGATGGGCCAGCGGCTCGGCCGACCGACGAGGAGGAGCGGATGCCGAAGGGCTACGTCATCCTGACCGAAGACATCCACGACCCGGCGGGCATGGCCGCGTACGGCGCGGCTTCGACCGGACCGCTCGTCGACTTCGGCGGCCGGGTCCTCGTCGTCGACGAGAACGTCGAGGTCCTCGAGGGCGAGTGGCACGGAACCCGGACCGTCATCGTCGAGTACCCGTCGGTCGAACAGGCCCGGAAGTGGTACGAATCGGACGGGTACCAGGCCGCGCTCCCGCTGAGGCTGGCGGCCTCCAACGGCAACGTCGTGATCGCCGAGGGATTCGTGCTGGGCGACGCCGAGAGGTCCTGAGCACCCGCAGGCACGATCAGTCGGGGGTGCCGTCCCGCAGGGCGAGCAGTTCTTCGACCCGCTCCCGGTCGATGCTGATGAAGATGCCTTCGGCCTCGGCGGTGAGGACGTCGTCGGCGAAGCACCTGCCGGTGGTGAAGATCTTGCGCCCGTCCACACTGGTCACCCTTGCCTCGAAGCGCAGGGGCGTCTGCAGGGGCGTGGGCGAGCGGTACCGGATGGTCAGCGTGCCGGTCATGCCGGGACGGCCGCCGAGGGACTGGGCGGAACCGAGGACCTCGTCGAAGGCGGCGGCGATGTAGCCCCCGTGGACGCAGCCCGGCGGGCCCTCGTAGGCGGCTCCGAAGGTCACCCGGCCGTCGATGTGGTCGTCCTCGACCCGGATGACCACCGGCGGCGACAGCGGGTTGGCCAGGCCGATCAGCGGGCTGTGGTCGAAGAACGCCTGTTGGTCGCCGCCGGCGTTGGCCGCCTCGGCGAAGCCCTCGTAGGTGTTGCCCTGCGGGTACTGCTCGAACTCGGCAGCCAGGCGCTCGAGGGAGTCGGCGGCGTACCGCAGCGCTTCCTCCGGGGCAGAGGTGGCCACGAGGCGATCGATCACCGTGCGCATCCGATCCGCCAGGCGCCGCTGCTCCCGCTGGCGCGGCGTGAGGTCGTCGGCCTCCACCTCCCGCCACCGTTCGCTCACCATCCCGCGGTCCTCGTCGGACATCTTCGGCGGCTCGCCGCTCATGAGAAGTCCACCACCACCGGCGCGTGGTCCGACGGCTTCTCGCCCTTGCGGGCGTTCCGGTCGATGAGGACGGCCCCGGCCCGCTCGGCCAGCGGCGGCGTGGCCAGGACGTGGTCGATGCGCATGCCCTTGCCCTTGTGGAAGTTGCCGGCACGGTAGTCCCACCACGAGAACAGGCCGCCGCCTTCGTAGCGCTGCCGGAAGACGTCGACCATCCCCCAGTCCACGAAGCCGTCGAAGGCCGCTCGCTCGGGGGCACTGGTGTGGGTGGTGCCGACGTAGACCGCCGGGTCGTAGACGTCCCGGTCGTCGGGGGCGATGTTGAGATCGCCGCAGAGGACGACCTGGTCGACGGCCGGCTCGAAGCGCTCGGCCAGCAGGGCCTGCAGGCGGGCCAGCCAGGTCAGCTTCTGCTCGAACTGCGGAGCGTCGAGGGTGCGCCCGTTGGGCACGTAGGCCGTGATGACGTGGACGTCACCACAGCGCACGGTCAACAGGCGGGCCTCGACATCGAGGTCGGCGTCGTCCAGGCCGGGGCGGATCTCGTCGACGCCCACCCGACTGGCGATGGCGACCCCGTTCCACCGTCCCTCACCGTGCGGCACGACCTCATAGCCCCAGGAGGCAAAGTCCATGGCCGGGAAGGCGTCGTCGGCGCACTTCGTCTCCTGCAGGCACAGGACGTCGGGCTGGAACTCCTCCACCCAGGCCTGGACACGGGGCAGGCGGGCGGCCAGCGAGTTGACGTTCCAGGTGGCGAGCCGCACAGCGGCGCACGGTACCGTCGGCCCACGATGCAGGCCCTCCTCTGGCGGGACTACCTCTGCCCCTGGTGCCACCTCGGACGGGACCGCACAGCCCTCCTGACGACCCTCGGCGTCACGGTCACGGTCACGGCGTACGAGCTGCACCCGGAGATCCCCGCCGCGGGCCGTCCGGTGCGCCCGGACGGCCGCTTTGCCCAGGTCCTCGGCCACATCGCGGCCGAGTGCGCGGCGGTCGGCCTGCCGTTCCGGGCCCCGAGCCGGATCGCCAACACCCGCCTGGCCCTGGAGACCAGTGAGGTCGTCCGGGCTGAACACCCGGAGGCGTTCCCCACCGTCGACGCCGCCTTCTACGACGCCCAGTGGGTCCACGATCTCGATCTCGGCGACGCCGCGGTCATCGACGCCCTCCTGGCGGACGCCGGCCTCGACCCGGGCCCGATCGGCCAGGCCGTGGCCCGGGGGGACGGCGACCGCGCCCTCGAACGGTCGCTCGCCGAGGCTCGGGACCACGACGTCACCGGCACGCCCGCGTGGTGGGTCGACGGCCGCCTCCTGATCCCAGGAGTCCAGGAGCGCGACACCCTCGAACGCTGGGTGGGACGCCTCCAGGATCACCGGAAGGACGACGCAGGCGATCGGTAGGCTCGCCTTGATGGCTGACGCCCCACGCAACTTCGAGGATCTCGGGCCCAACGAGTGGTTGGTCGATGAGATGTACGAGCAGTACCGGGCCGATCCCGCGTCCGTCAGCGAGAGCTGGCAGGAGTTCTTCGCCGACTACCGGACCAACGGCTCATCGGCCGACGCCGCACCCGCGCCCGTGACCGCGCCCCCACCGACGACCGAGGCCCCGGCCCCTCCCCCCGCCGAGCCCGCCCCGGCCAAGGCCGCGCCACCGGCCGTCGATCCCGACGGCGTCGCCATCAAGGGCGCGGCGGCCCGAATCGTCACCAACATGGAAGCCAGCCTCGCCGTGCCCACGGCGACCAGCTTCCGGGAGATCCCGGCGAAGCTGCTCGAGGTCAACCGCCGGATCATGAACGGCTACCTCGGGCGGACCCAGGGAGGGAAGGTCAGCTTCACCCACCTCATCGGGTACGCCGTGGTCCGGGCCATCGCCGACGAGGTCCCGGCGATGAACGCCAGCTTCCTCGAGGTCGACGGCAAGCCTCGGCTCGTCCGTCACGAGCACCTCGGCCTCGGCCTCGCCGTGGACGTGGCCAAGGACGACGGGTCCCGGACCCTGCTCGTGCCCTGCATCCGCGACGCCGACACCCTCGACTTCCGAGGCTTCTGGGCCGCCTACGAGGAGATCATCAAGAAGGTCCGCAACAACAAGCTGTCCCCGGACGACTTCGCCGGGACCACGGTCAGCCTCACCAACCCCGGCACGATCGGCACCGAGCGGTCGGTCCCCCGCCTGATGCCGGGCCAGGGCCTGATCGTCGGGGTCGGGCGCCTCGACTACCCCGCCGCCTACGAGGCCGCCGACCCCCGGGTCCTGGCCGACCTCGGGTTGTCGAAGGTCATCACCGTCAGCTCGACCTATGACCACCGCATCATCCAGGGGGCCGAGTCCGGCTTGTTCCTGAAGCGGGTCCACGACCTGTTGCTGGGCGAGGACGACTTCTACGAGGACGCCTTCCGCTCGCTGGGGGTGCCGTACGAGGCCGTCCAGTGGCGCCCGGACATCCATCCCCTGGACCGCGACCAGGCGATGCTCGACAAGCAGATGCAGGTCAACTCCGTGATCAACGCCCACCGCGTGCGGGGGCACCTGATCGCCGACCTCGACCCGCTGGCGGCCAAGGAACCGCACATGCACGCCGAGCTGGACCCGGCGACCTACGGCCTCACCATCTGGGACCTGGACCGTGAGTTCCTCACCGGGAACCTCGGCTGCAACACCGACCGGCTACCCCTGGGCGAGATCCTGCGGATCCTGCGGGACGCCTACTGCCGCCGGATCGGCATCGAGTACATGCACATCCAGGAGCCGGAGGAGAAGCGCTGGATCCAGGAGCACGTCGAGGGGGTCGACCAGGTCCTCAGCGCCGACGAGCACCGCCACATCCTCGAGCGCCTCAACGCGGCCGAGGCCTTCGAGCAGTTCCTGGGCAAGCGCTACGTCGGCCAGAAGCGCTTCGGGCTGGACGGGGCCGAGTCCGCCATCCCCCTGGTCGACGCCGTGCTCGAGGCGGCGGCCGAAGAGGGGCTGGACGGCGCGGTGCTGGGCATGGCCCACCGGGGCCGGCTCAACGTGCTGACCAACGTCGTGGGCAAGTCCTACGACCAGCTCTTCGCCGAGTTCGAGGGCTCGATCGACCCCGAGACCATCCAGGGCTCCGGAGACGTGAAGTACCACCTGGGCCAGTCGGGCAAGTACGTGAGCCGCACCGGCGCCGAGCTGCCCATCGAGCTGGCGGCCAACCCGTCCCACCTCGAGGCCGTCGACCCGGTCGTGCTCGGCATGGTGCGGGCCCGCCAGGACCTGATCGACCAGCCGGGGAGCTTCTCGGTCCTGCCCCTGCTGCTGCACGGCGACGCCGCGTTCGCGGGGCAGGGGGTCGTGGCCGAGACGCTGCAGAGCAGCCAGATCTCGGGCTACCGGGTCGGGGGGACGATCCACCTGGTCGTCAACAACCAGTTGGGCTTCACCACGCCGCCCGAATCGGCCCGTTCGTCGGAGTACCCGACCGACATCGCCAAGATGGTCGCCTCGCCGATCATCCACGTGAACGGCGACGATCCCGAGGCCTGCGTGCGGGCCGCCCGGCTGGCCTACGCCTTCCGCCAGCGGTTCCACAAGGACGTCGTGATCGACATGATCTGCTACCGCCGGTTCGGTCACAACGAGGGCGACGACCCCTCCTACACGCAGCCGCTGATGTACAAGAAGATCGAGGCCCGGCGGTCGGTCCGCAAGCAGTACACCGAGAGCCTGGTCAACCGCGGCGACCTCACGCTGGAGGAGGCCGAGCAGGCCCTGAACGACTTCCAGTCGCGCCTGCAGGACGCCTTGGACCAGACCCGGGAGCACGTCCAGGCGGTGGGCGAGATCCGGGCGAAGCCCGCCCCGCCGCCGATCGGGGTGCTCCCCCACATCGACACCGCTCTCGACCTGGCCACAGTGCAGCGGATCTTCGCCGCCATCGACACCGTGCCCGAGGGCTTCGCCGTCCACCCGAAGCTGGCCAAGCAGTTCGACACCCGCCGGGCGGCCTTCGCCGACGGCACCGGTGACGTCGACTGGGGCCTGGCCGAGGCGCTCGCCCTGGGCTCACTGCTCGAGGACGGCACGACCGTCCGCCTGGCCGGTCAGGACACCCGGCGGGGCACCTTCTCGCACCGCCACTCGGTCCTGGTCGACTACGAGAGCGGCGCCGAGTACATGCCGCTGGCCCATCTGGGCGAGCGGCAGGGCAAGTGGTTCGTCTACGACTCGCTGCTCTCCGAGTACGCCGCCCTCGGCTTCGAGTACGGCTACTCGGTGGTGGACAAGGACGCCCTCGTCTGTTGGGAAGCGCAGTTCGGCGACTTCGTGAACGGGGCGATGATCATCATCGACCAGTTCCTGGTGTCGGCCGAGGACAAGTGGGACCAGACGTCGGGCCTGGTCATGCTCCTGCCCCACGCGTACGAGGGTCAGGGCCCGGAGCACTCCTCGGGCCGCATCGAGCGCTTCCTGACGCTGTGCGCCGAGGACAACATGCAGGTGGCCTACCCGTCGTCCGCAGCGCAGTACTTCCACCTCGTGCGGCGGCAGATGCGGCGTGAGGTGCGCAAGCCGCTCATCATCTTCACGCCCAAGTCACTGCTGCGGGCCAAGCAGGCCCGGTCCCCGGTGGCCGACCTGGTCTCCGGCACGTTCGAGGAGATCCTCGACGACCCGGGAGTGACCGACGCGGCCGCGGTCAAGCGGGTCATCCTGGCCTCGGCCAAGGTGGCCCACGAGGCCATCGCCCGCCGGGACGAAACGGGTGCGCCGGTCGCCGTGCTCCGCATGGAACAGCTCTATCCCTGGCCCGCCGAGCGCCTGGACGAGCTGGTCGCCAAGTACGCCAACAGCGAGTCGGTGGTCTGGCTGCAGGAGGAGCCCCGGAACATGGGGGCCTGGCGCTTCGCCAAGCGCTACCTCTTCGAGGGCTACGCCGACCGCCTCTTCGTGCGGGCCGTCACCCGCTCCGAGTCCGCCAGCCCGGCCACCGGCAGCGCCGCCGTCCACAAGCAGGAGCAGGAACAACTCCTCGACGACGCCTTCTCCGCCCTCTAGCCGTCCCGCTTCCCCCCAAACCACCCGTTCTGGCGCCCGATTGAGGCGTCCCGGCACCACTTTGAGGCGCCAGTTCGGACGAGTCCAAGGGGAACCATGGACATCCACGCCCAGCTGGTCGCGCTCGCCGCTCGGCAGCACGGCCTCCTCGCCGTCGGGCAGGTGATCGCCACCGGCGGCACCCGCGACACCATCAAGCACATGATCCGCTCCGGCAATTGGGAACGCCTCACGCCGACGGTCCTGTGCCGTACGGGAGCGGCGCCATCAGAGGGCCGGTCCGCGCTGTCGGCCGTTCTCGACGCCGGACGGCGGTCCGGACTCTCGCACCACCCGGCGGCGGCGTGGTTCGACCTCAACGGCTTCCAGCTCAGGCCGCTGCACGTCACGCGCCTGCGTGACGCGACCAGCACGCCGAGCCGGCTGTCGACGATCCACGAACCGCGGGCCCTCCCGGATCACCACCTCACAACGCACCGAGGAGTGGCCATCACCGTGCCGTCACGCATCCCCTTCGACATCGCGGCCCTGGGCGATGCGAAGGGTGCGGAACGCGCCCTCGACCGGGGATGGGCCAGGCACATCCTCAATCACACGAGTGCACACCTGATGCTGGACGACCTGGCCGAGCGTGGGCGCAAGGGGATCACGCTGATGCGGGAGCTGCTCGCCGAGAGAGGACCCGCCTACCGACCCAATGACACGAACCTCGAGGACCGCTTCCAGGACCTGTGCAAGGTGGTCGGCCTCGTCGTCGCGCGCCAGCGAAACCTGCTCGACATGGGCGAGTGGCTCGGCCGGGTGGACTTCGTCAGCGAGAAGCTGATGATCGTCATCGAGGTCGACAGTGCCCTCTACCACGACGCGATCGTCGACCGGGAGGCGGACGCCGTCCGGCGCACTGCCCTCGTCGCCGCCGGCTTTCGGGTCCACTCCTTCACCGACACCGAGATCTTCCACGACCGGCAGGGCACGCTCAGCCGCCTCCGAGCCATCCGTTCTGGCGCCTGATTGCGGGCACCGGGCGCCTCAATCGGGCGCCAGAACGATGGGGGGTCAGGCGAGGAGGTCGATGGCGACGGCTTGCCAGAGCTCGGTGGACAGGCGCAGGGACTCCTGGTCGACGCGCTCGTCGTCGCCGTGGAACATCACGCTGTAGTCCTCGTAGGTCATCTTCTCGCTGAAGAGGCCGAAGCCGTAGGCGGTCATGCCCAGCCAGCGGAAGAAGCGGGCGTCGGTGGCGCCGATGGTCAGCATCGGCACGACGGACGAGCCCTCGTACCAGCGGGGCACGAGGCGCTGGAGGCTCTCGTAGAGCGGGGTGTCGACGGGCGAGGCGCTCGGTGGCTCGGAGCTCTGGACGGTCAGCTCCACGGAGTCGGCCAGGTCGCCGATGGCCTCGTCCAGCATCCGGCGCACGTCGTCCTCGGTCTCGCTGGGCACGACGCGGATGTCGAGGTCGATCTCCACCGCGTCGGGGACGACGTTGACCTTCGACCCACCCCGGATGATCGTCGGGTTGACCGACGTGTGGGTGCAGGCGTGGAAGAGGCGGGCCATCGCGTCGGGATAGATGTCCAGCGCCTCGAGGAACGTGTCGGGGTCCGACAGGGGCGCCGTCATCTCCTCGGGGAACCCGATGCCGGCCAGGAACCCGGTCCAGGTCTCGTGAATGCGGGTCTGGGGCCGGTGGCTCGACACCCGGCGGACGACCTCGGCGGCCTTCACCAGGGCGTTGTCGACCTTGTAGCTCTGCGACCCGTGCCCGGGCGTCCCCGTGACCCGCAGGGTGCACCAGAACGAGCCCTTCTCGGCCACGATCAGGGGCAGCTTCATCCCGCCGGGCGTCTCGGTCGGCATCCCGCCGGACTCGGTCAGCACGTAGTCGGCGCTGACCATCTCGGGCACGTTCTCGGTCAGCCATTGCGCCCCGTGGGTACCCAGCGCCTCCTCGTCGGCCACCCCCAGGTAGATGAGCGTGCCCTCGGGCCGGAACCCCTCGTCGGCCAGCTTGCGGGTGGCGACGGCCATGGAGGCGGTCAGGTTGAGCATGTCGACCGCGCCCCGGCCCCACACCTCCCCGTCGATGAGCTCGCCGCCGAAGGGGTCGTGACGCCACCGGTCGGGGCTGACGGGTACGACATCGGTGTGGCCCATGAGCAACAGCGACGGCGCCGCCGGGTTCGACCCCTCGATGCGGGCCACGACGCTGGTCCGCCCCGGCTCGGGCTCGTAGCGCTCGATGTCGACGCCCGGGCCCTCGAGCACGTTCGTGAGGATGTCGGCGCTACGGGCCTCGTGGCCCGACTCGACGCTGCCGTCGTTCACGCACTGGTTCCGGATCAGCACCTGGAGGAGCTCGGTGACCTCACCGGTGAGTTGATCGGGCATAAGGGGACACTAGGGGTCCACTCGGCGCCACAGACGGTGCGTGCGATGAGGCTCGACCGCACCGCCGCCGGGCGTGGAGTTCCGCGGAATCGGTGACCACGGATGGTCTACTGGGGCGCACATGACTGATTCCGAAGCGTCGGGCGGGGGCCACGTCGTCGTCGACGGCTCCAACATCGCCACCGAAGGACGCTCCCAGCCCAGCCTCGAGCAACTCGACGAAGCCGTCCGCTCGTTCCTCGAGGAGCACCCCCACGACACCGTGACGGTGGTGGTGGACGCCACGTTCGCCCACCGCATCGACCCCGCCGAGCGCGACGAGTACGAGCTCGCCGTCGCCGCCAACGAGCTGCTGACGCCGCCCGCCGGGGCCATCGGCCGCGGCGACGCCTTCGTCCTCCAGATCGCCGACCGGGCCGGGGCGACCGTCCTGTCCAACGACTCCTTCCAGGAGTTCCACGGCGACTACGAGTGGCTCTTCGACGAAGGCCGACTCATCGGCGGCAAGCCCGTGCCCGGGGTCGGCTGGGTCTTCGTGGCCCGCTCGCCGGTCCGCGGCCCGGCCAGCCGGCGCTCCGTGCAGGACGCCAAGCGCCGCGAGGTCCGCAAGGAGCCCCGTACCCGCACCAGCACGCCCGCCGTCCGGGACCGCGAGAAGCGGGCCAAGGACGAGCCGCCGACCGAGCCGTCGGCTGAGGAACCCCAGACCCGGCCCGGCCCCGAGGGCCCGGAGGCGTCGTCGAAGGCCTTCCAGCGTTTCGCCGCCACCCACCCGCTCGGCGCCACGGCCGACGGCACCGTCGAGGGCTTCGCCTCCCACGGCGCCTACGTCATCGTCGACGGCGTCCGCAGCTACATCCCCCTCAGTGCCATGGGCGATCCCGCCCCCACCGCGGCCCGTCAGGTCCTCGACCAGGGCGAGACCCGCGAGTTCGTGATCGACGGCATCGACTGGGACCGGGAAGGCCTCGACCTGGCCCTGGCCGGCTTCGAGTCCGAGGAGGCCAAGGCCGCCCCCCAGCAGAAGGCCCCACTGCCGGACGAGTCGGCGGCGAAGCGCCGCCGCCGCTTCGGTCGTCGTCGCAAGGACGATTAGCCGTTGGCAGTGAAGGGCCGAAGCGCTCCCTAGCCTGCGTCCCCGACATGGCTGCGCAATTCATCTACACGATGCACAAGGTCGGGCGCTTCCACCCGCCGTCCCGCCAGGTGCTCGAGAACATCAACCTGAGCTTCTACCCCGGCGCCAAGATCGGGGTGATCGGCACCAACGGGTCGGGCAAGTCCACCCTGTTGCGGATCATGGCCGGGCGGGACGACGACTACTCCGGTGAAGCCCGCCTCACCCCCGGCTTCACCGTCGGCCTCCTCGAGCAAGAGCCCCACCTGGACGAGGCCAAGGACGTCGCCGGCAACGTGCTGGACGGCGTGGGGGAGGTCGCGGCCTTGCTCCACGACTACGACGAGGTCCTGGCCGGCTGGTCCGACCCCGGGGCCGACTTCGACAAGCTCGGCGCCCGGCAAGCCGACCTCGAGGCAAAGATCGAGGCGGCCGGGGCGTGGGACCTCCAGCGCACCATTGACATCGCCATGGACGCGCTCCGCACCCCACCGGGCGACGCCGCCGTCGACACCCTCTCCGGCGGCGAGAAGCGCCGCGTCGCCCTCTGCCGGCTGCTGCTGTCGAAGCCCGACCTGCTCCTGCTCGACGAGCCCACCAACCACCTCGACGCCGAGTCGGTGGCCTGGTTGGAGCAGACCCTGGCCAAGTACGAGGGCACCGTCGTGGCCGTCACCCACGACCGCTACTTCCTCGACAACGTGGCCCAGTGGATCCTCGAGCTGGAGCGGGGCAAGGGCCTGCCCTTCGAGGGCAACTACAGCTCGTGGCTGGAGCAGAAGCAGATCCGGCTCGAGCAGGAGCAGCGCTCCGACGACGGGCGGCGCCGCACCCTGGCCCGCGAGCTGGAGTGGGTGCGCATGGCTCCCAAAGCCCGCCAAGCCAAGGGCAAGGCCCGCCTCAACGCCTACGAGAAGCTGCTGAAGGAGTCCCAGGAGGCCGACCGGGCCCACAAGACCCTGCAGATCGAGATCCCCTCCGGCCAGCGCCTCGGCGACCAGGTCGTCGAGGTCAGCCACCTGCGCAAGGCCTTCGGCGACAAGCTCCTCATCGAGGACCTCAGCTTCTCGCTGCCCCCTGCCGGCATCGTCGGCATCATCGGCCCCAACGGGGCGGGCAAGACCACCCTGGCCCGCATGCTGACCGGCAGCGAGGAGCCGGACGAGGGCGAGATCACGATCGGCAAGACGGTCGACCTGGCCTACGTCGACCAGTCCCGGGACACTCTCGACCCCGACAAGACGGTCTACGAGGAGATCACCGACGACTACGACCAGCTGACCATCGGCGACGTCGAGGTCAACAGTCGGGCGTACGTGGCCTCGTTCAACTTCAACGGCTCGGACCAGCAGAAGAAGGTCGGCACGCTGTCCGGCGGGGAACGCAACCGGGTCCACCTGGCCAAGGTCCTGCGCCGGGGCGGGAACGTGCTCCTGCTCGACGAGCCCACCAACGACCTGGACGTCGACACCCTGCGGGCGCTGGAGGCCGGCCTCGAGTCCTACGCCGGCTGTGCCATCGTCATCAGCCACGACCGCTGGTTCCTGGACCGCATCGCCACGCACATGCTCGCCTTCGAGGGCGACAGCCAGGTGCGCTGGTTCGAAGGCAACTTCTCCGACTACGAGGAGTGGCGCCACAAGGAGATGGGCGTCGCCGCCGACCAGCCCCACCGCATCAAGTACAAGCCCCTGGCCCGTAGCTGAGCCGGTCGACGACGGCGTCGTCGTAGGCCGACGCCCACACCGAGCAAAAGGCGACGACACCCGATCCGCCACTCTCCTCCGGGGATCTCCTCGACGTCGGTGGCGTCGGGAGCTCACGGCGGGGGCGCACGCGGCCGATGGGAGATCATGAGCGACGCCGTGAACCGGGTCCTGCACCTCGTCGTGCTCCGGACCATCAGCCTGTTCGGCAGCCTCGTCGTGCTGCCCTTCGCCCTCGCTGGCCGCCGAGGGCACCGCTGAGCGCGTAATCCGGTTGTCCTCACTCGCCGGGCGGGCTCGACTGCCGGGCGTGAAGGACTACGAGCCGGTCATGAGCTTCGGTGAGGACACCGCGTCCGTCTACGACGAAGGAGAGGTCCGCGGCGACGAGGCGGAGACGATCGCGTTCCTCGCCGACCTCGCCGGCGACGGACCGGTCCTCGAACTGGCCATTGGCACCGGGCGGATCGGCCTGCCCTTGGCCGCCACCGGCGTGCGGGTGGACGGCATCGACCTCTCCCCCGCGATGGTCGAGCGCCTCCGGGCCAAGCCCGGTGGCGTCCAGCTCGATGTCACCATCGGTGACTTCGCCGCCGGCGACGTCGCCGGTCGCTACCGGCTCGTGTACGTCGTGTTCAACACCTTTCACAACCTCCTGACCCAGGACGACCAGGTCCGCTGCTTCGGCAACGTGGCCGAGCACCTGACCGACGACGGTGTCTTCCTCATCGAGGCGACCACCCCGTGGTGGCTCCAGCGGCTGCGCGACAACCAGTACGTCGACGCCGAGGAGATCCGGGT
>DATDAH010000238.1:0-11101 GCA_036525535.1 Acidimicrobiales bacterium | reverse complement strand
CCAGGATCCCGTTGCTGAACACCAGGCGGTCGCCCCGATTGGCCAGCTGGCGGGGCAGGAACCGGTCGCCGGCCATCAGCGACGCCAGGCGGGGGAAGTCGGCGTAGGCGGTGTTGGCGGCCAGGATCAGGATGGCCGCGGTGAAGGCCTGCAGGGCGAAGTAGACGATGCTGTCGCCGCCGAACACCGCCCGCCCGAGGGTCGACAGGATGGTCTGCTCCTCGGAGAGCGTGGGCTGCAGACGGTGGGCCAGGACCGAGATGCCCAGGAAGGCCGTGCCCAGGATGACGCCCATCCAGGTCAGGGTCCGCCCCGCATTGCGGCTTTCGGGCGACTTGAAGGCGCTGACCCCGTTGGAGATCGCTTCGACGCCGGTCAGGGCCACGGCGCCGGACGAGAACGCCCGCAGCAGCGCGAACAGGGTCACGCCGCTGACCAGAGCGCCGTTGTCCGTGAACTGGTCCAGCTGGGCCTGGTCGACCGGGAGGGGTGGGAGGTCGCCCGTGTAGGACCGGTACAGGCCGAGGACGATGAGCGCGGTCAGGGTGACGATGTAGCCGTAGGTCGGGAAGGCGAAGAGGCGGCCCGACTCCTTGACCCCGCGGAGGTTGCCCAGGGTCAGGATGACGATGAGGGCGCTGCAGATCAGCACCTCGTCCCCCCGCAGGGACGGTACGGCGGAGGTGATGGCGGCGACGCCGGCCGAGATCGACACGGCCACGGTCAGCGTGTAGTCGACCAGCAGCGACGCCCCGGCCACGAGCGACGGGTTCACCCCGAGGTTCTCGCGGGAGACCACGTAGGACCCACCTCCGCCCGGGTAGGCGTGGATGGTCTGGTGGTAGCTGGTGACGACGATGACCAGCAGGAGGATGACGACGATGGAGAGCGGGACCAGGTAGTCGAGGGCGGCCATGGCGGCCAACGGCACGAGGACGACCAGGATCTCCTCGGTGGCGTAGGCCGTCGACGAGATGGCGTCGGAGGCGAAGACCGCGAGTGCGGTGGGCTTGCCGAGGCGTTGCTCGCCCTCGAGATGCGACTCCAACGGCTGGCCGACGACCACCCGCTTCACCGAGGAGTACATGCTCACGCCGACGACGGTACGGGTGCGTCCGCCGCCCTTCGACCTCGCGCTAAGAACCCGTTAAGGCCTACTCCCCGTTGGGATCGGCGTGGGTCTCGGCGTAGGCGCGCCGAGCGTCCTCGATGGCCTCCAGGGCCGCCTCCCGACTGTCCCAGCCGCGCACGTCAGCCTCCTTGTGGGGCTCCAGGGCCTTGTAGACCTCGAAGAAGTGGTGGATCTCCTGCAGCAGGTGATCGGGCACGTCGGTCAGTTCGTTGAAGGACTCCCAGCGGGGGTCACCGGCGGGGACGCACAGGACCTTGGCGTCCGGCCCGGCCTCGTCCTTCATCCAGAACACGCCGATCGGACGGGCCCGGATGTGACAGCCGGGGAAGGTCGACTCGTCGAGCAGCACCAGCACGTCCAGGGGGTCGCCGTCCCCGGCCAGCGTGTTCGGGATGAAGCCGTAGTCCGCCGGGTACTGCGTCGCCGTGAACAGGTTCCGGTCCAGCCAGACCTCCCCCGAGTCGTGGTCGATCTCGTACTTGTTCCTTGACCCCTTCGGGATCTCGACCACGACTTCGATGTAGTCGCCGGTCGGTTCGGTGGCCATCAACCCCTCCAGTTGGTGCAGTCGACGCCGTAGCCCTCGAAGAGCTGGATCACGATCTCGGGCATCATCGTCTGCGGTGGCCAGTGGTAGTCATGGGCCCGCTGGGTGGCGGTGTAGGTGACGAACCTCTTGACTTGATCGAGGTCGAGGAGCACGCCCCGGCGGGAGATCTGACGCTCGTAGCGCTCGGCGTGGTCGGGGCCGAGCACGAAGTTCATGGCGTCGCACATGGTGACCATGCTCACGTTGTTCCAGTCGTGGGGGCTGGCCGAGATGTGCATCAGGATCCCGTCGTGGGAGGTCGAGGTGATCTCGAAGTCCTTCGACCCGATGGTGATGGGCTCCATGCAGCAGGCGCACCAGCCCTCGAGGCGGAGCTCCTGGCCGGCGAACGCCGGCATGTTGGACATGGCCGTCGCCTCGCTGGCGCAGCCGGCGTAGCTGTGGAACTCGTCGTCGATGAACACCGCCACCTGGCTCGGGTAGGCACTGAACGGTGGGGCCTTCAGCAGGTTGGCGTTCTGGGTGTCGAGGTCGACCGTGAAGATGATCCCGAGGTCCATCGCCTTGTAGGCGTCGATGATCTGCCGGCGGTCCAGGTCGAGGGCCTGGCTCACGTCGCGCAGGCTGGGCGGACGCCGCTCGTCACTCCAGAACCGGAACACGAACTCCCGGACGCGCTTGGCGTCCTCGGTGAACTCGAAGGTCGGCACGTTCTGGGCCATCGATGATCAGTGCTCCTTGTCGGTGGGACGGTAGGTCAGCGGGCGAGCAGGTTCAGGCGCACGGTCAGCGGGAACTGGGCGCACACCGGTGGCAGGTCGAGGGGGCCGTCCATCTTGTGGACCGTCGTCCCCAGGGCCCCGGCCAGGCGACTGAGGGAGGCGGCCGGGCTCTCGACGTCGCGGCTGGGGTCGAGCAGGATCAGGGTGTCCTCCGCGCCGAGGTCGGTGACGAGGCCTCCGAGCAGGTCGGCGGCGTCCACGCCCTCGGCGGGCAGACCCGCCGCCCGGAAGCCGACGGCGGCGTGACGGGCGGTGACCGCGGCCGGGCCGCCGCCAGTCACCAGGAGGGCTCGTTTGGGGGGCTGGATGTCCGGGAGCTGAGGGTCGACAGCCACGGCCGCCACCGCCCCCGGGATGCGGGCCAGGTCAGCCGCAGTGGCGCCGTGGGCTCCCCCGGCCAGGGCGATGCGGGCCAGCTGGAGGGCCGACGTCAGGTGGCGGGTGGTGCTGTCGTCCTCGACCTCCATCTCGGGTAGGTCGACGACCAGGGCGCCCGCCCCGGCGGCCACGCGCTGGCCGAACTCGAGGAACTCGTCATCGGGCCCGATGAGGACCACGGTGTCGGCCGGCCCGATCAGGCCGGAGAGCTGGGCGTGGCCGTCGGCGCCGATGGCCCGGCACGACCGCCCGGTTCCGGCGAAGAGATGGGTGACCAGTTCGGCGGCGTCGTGGTGGCTGCCGATGCCAAGCAGCCAGAGGTGAGCGGGCAGGCCGATGGAGGGGAGCGGAGTGTCCAGCGCGTCGGCCAGGGCGGCGGCGAGGTCGAGAGGGTCGACGGGCACGGTCAGCAGGCGCTCAGCGGTCGGCGAACCGAGCCCGCAGGGCCGCAGCATCGTCATCGGTCAGTTCGGTGTAGTCGCCGTCGCGCTCGGATCGCCACCAGACCGGGTCGGACACGGCCCAGCCCTCGGCGCGCAGCTCGCGCTTCAGGTACTTGTTCGTCGCCGTCGCGGGGAGAGCGTCCATCACCCGGACGTAGCGAGGCGCCCACTTGGTCCCCAGGTCAGCCTGCTCGGCCAGAAAAGCAGCCAGACCGGCCCCGTCGAAACCCGACGGGCCCGGGACCACCGCGGCCATGACCTGATCGCCGACGACCTCGTCGGGCACGGCGTACACGGCCACCTCGGCGATGTCGGGGTGGCGGGCCAGGATGCGCTCGACCGGTGCGGCGGCGAAGTTCTCGCCGTCCACCCGCAGCCACTCGAAGCCCCGGCCGGCGAAGTAGACGAAGCCGTCGCCGTCCACGTAGGCGAGGTCGCCGGTCCAGTAGACGCCGTCGCGGACCCGCTCCCGGTTGGCTTCGTCGTTGGCGTAGTAGCCCTCGAATCCGGCGGCGCCGGTGGTGCTGACCATCTCCCCGATGGCCTCATCGGGGTTGAGGAGCACGCCGTCGGCGTCGAAGCGGGCGGGCGGGCAGGCCGCGCCGGTCTCGGGGTCCCGGACCTCGATGCCCTCGCCGGCCTTCCCCAGCGATCCCGGCGGCTGATCGGGGTCCCGGGTGATTACGGCACCGCCCTCGGTCGAGCCGTAGTTGTCGACGACGATGGTCCCGAAGCGCTCGCTGAACCGCTGCACGTCCCCCTCGGCGGCTTCGTTGCCGAAGACGACCCTCAGCGGGTTGTCGGCGTCGTCGGGGCGTTCGGGGGTGGCGAGGACGTAGGCCAAGGGCTTGCCGACATAGTTGAAGTAGGTGACGCCGAAGTCGCGGATGTCCTCGATCATCGCCGATGCCGAGAACTTTCGTCGCAGCACCATCGTCATTCCGGCCACGACGGACGGGGACCACCCGGCGAAGAGGGCGTTGGAGTGGAACAGCGGCATGGCCAGGTAGGCGCAGTCGTCGGTCCCGAGGCCGAAGCCGGTCGAGAGCCCGACGCCCGCCCGGGCCAGGCGGCCCTGGGAGCAGATGCAGGCCTTCGGGGCGCCGGTCGTGCCCGAGGTGAAGAGGAGCAGGAACTGGGTGGCGTCGTCGACCTCGGGGGCGGCGGCCGGGGCGCCCCGGTGCTCGGCCACGACCATCGCGTAGGCGTCGGACTCGACGTCGAGCACCCGGTCGTCGGACAGGCCGAGGTCGAGGCCGTCCAGCAACGCTCGGTGGGCGGGCTCGGTGACGATCACCTGGCAGTCCGTGTGGCGAATGTCGCGCGCCAACTCATCGCCCCGCCGGGTGGGGTTGATGCCGACCAGCGTGGCCCCCGCGAGCGCCGCGCCACCCAGCCACATCGGGAACTCGGGCGTGTTGTCGAGCAGCACGCCGGCGTGGAACGGCCCGTCCCGGCGCAGGTCCTCGAGGAGGGCGGCCCGGGCCCGGCACTCGACGACGTACTCGGCCCAGCTCCAGGTGCGGATCTCGTCGTCCCGACCCTCCCGGAACCGGATCGCGTCATGCGTGTCGTCGGCCCGCCTGCTGAGGAGCTCGGAGAAGTTGGCCATGTCAGAAGGCGAGGGCCAGGCCGGGGCGGGGCCAGGTCATCTCGCCCAGCCAGCCCCCGCCGGACATCGTGGTGTAGGCGGTGCGGTCGTCGTCACCGGTGAAGCAGATGTTGGTGACGAGGGGGTCGGGCATCTCGACGAACTCGTGCTCGCCAGTAGCCGGGTCCACCACGCACAGTCCGTGGCCGATGGCGGCCACGACGACGTGGCCGTCGGCCTCCACGGCGAGGGAGTCGAACCCGGCCGGCGTGGCCACGACGCAGCGTCCACCGTGCCGCACCCCACCGCGCCCGGCGACCTGGCCCGGGCCCTCGACGGTCCAGGCCAGGAGGCGGCCGGTGTGGGACTCGGCCACGTACACGGTGCCCCCGTCGGGCGCCAGGCCGACGCCGTTGGCCCCGAGGAGGCCGTGGACGGGTTGGGTGATCGTCGAGCCGTCCGCGGTGGCGTAGAAGAGGCCGCCGCGGTCGAGGTCATGGGCCCGCATCTTGCCGAGGTCGGTGAACCAGAAGCCGCCCTCGGCGTCGAAGACGATGTCGTTGGGGCTGCACAGCCGCCTGCCGTCACACTCGCGGTAGAGGGTGGTGACCTCACCGGTGTCGAGGTCGACCCGGTCGACCCAGCCGCCCTGGAAGTCCGGTGGCTCGTTGGCCCCGGTGGCCAGGTCGAGAGGGATGAGCATCCCGCCGAGATCGCTCCAGATGAAGCCGCCGTTGTTGACGACGTAGAGCGCGCCGTCGGGGCCGAGCGCCGCGCCGTTCGGCCCGCCCCCGACGACGGCGACGGTTGCCTTGGCGCCGCCGGGCTGGACGCGGGTCACGCGGCCGGCCTCGATCTCGCACACGACGATCGACCCGTCGGGCAGGGCCACAGGCCCCTCGGGGAAGCGCAGGCCCTCGCTGACGCGTCGGACCGCCGGTGTGCTCACCGGCCCATCATCGCCGCTTAGGCGGGCTGAGGGCTCACCTGGGCCTCGCGCTGGGCCGTGGTGCGGTGCACCGGGTCCTTGTCGAAGGCGGGGATCAGGTGGCGACCGAAGGTCTCCACGGCTTCGACGGCGATGTCGATGGGCATCGTCGTCGAGAGCATCCCGAAGACGAGTTGGTCGGCGCCGGTCGCCTCGTAGTTGGCCACGCACGCCTCGACCTCGTCGGGCGAGCCGATGGCCATGAGCCCCCGCTCGACCGACTGCTCGATCTGGTCCAGCGTCGGTTCGGGGATGAGCTCGGGCCAGGTCGGGATGCCCTCGGGCTTGGGGAAGGTGTCGAGATACCGGAAGAGGCTGGACGTGTGGTAGCCGGTGGTCATCCGGGTGGCGATCTCCTTGGCCTTCTGCCCGTCCTCCAGGCACAGCATCTGGGTCGTCACCATGATGTTGTCGTTGACGAAGCCCCCGACCGGGTCGGCGTCGCCGATGTTGGTCTTGTAGACGTCGATCAGGGGCTTCAGCGCCTCCGGGTTGGAGATGCCGAAGCAGAGCACGCCCAGGCCCATCTTGGCCGCGGTCTCGAAGGTGCCGGGGTTGCCGGCGGCGACCCACAGGGGTGGGTGGGGCTTGGTCAGTGGCTTGGGCAGCACGTTGCGCGGGGGCATCGAGAAGAACTCGCCGTCGAACGAGTAGTCCGTCTCGGTCCACATGCGGACGATCTGGGGCAGGGCCTCGGCCCACATGGCCTTGGTCAGGTCCGGGTCCGTGATGCCGAAACCGGCCTGCTCCGTGGTCGACGAGCCCCGGCCGGTGCCGAACTCGAACCGGCCGCCGGAGAGGTGGTCGATCATGGCCACCCGCTCGGCCACTCGGGCCGGGTGGTTGACCGGCGGGGTGATGTTGATGATCCCGCTGCCGAGGTGGATGTCCTCGGTCACGCCGGCCAGGTAGGCGAGGAAGGATTCGTTGGCCGAGAGGTGGGAGTACTCCTCGAGGAAGTGGTGCTCGGTGGCCCACGTGTACTTGAAGCCCGACCGGTCCGCGGTCTTGGTCCAGGCGACCTCGTCCATCAGCCGGGTGTGCTCGACGAGCTCCGGATCGGGACTGGCTTCCACGGCCTGGTGGGGGCAGTAGAGGCTGTTGAAGATGCCGAACTCCATGCTCGGAACGCTAACAGCAAACTAGAACACGTTTCAGTTTTGCCCGTCCAGCCCGCGCTGCGGAGCGGAGCGCAGCAGCTCAGGCGACTCGAGAGATCGGCGAAGCCGGCGGAGCGGAGCGGATCAAGGTGACGATCAGGGCCGGAGGCCGGGGGGCCAGGCGTTCCAGATCGGCTCTTCACGCCGGGCGGCGAGGCGCCAGCCGGCGGGGGTGCGAACGATCCGGTCGTGGTAGCGGCCCCCCTCGGTGAGGACCTTGCCGTCGCCGCCCTTCAGGACGCAGGGGTTGTAGAGGTAGCTGACCGCGGTCGCCTCGTCGCCGTCCAGGGTGACGGTGCGGTTGGTCACGTAGTGCATGTGGAACTCGAAGAACCCCATCACCTCGCGGAGCCAGTCCTTGAAGGCGGCCCGATCGCCCCGGAAGCCCCCGACGACCTCGTAGTCGCAGTCGGCGTCGTCCGTGAACACCTCATCGAGCAGGTCGAGCTCCATGGTGTCGATGGCCGTGGCGTAGCGGGTCAGGAGGTCGTCGATCTCGAGTCGGTCACGCACCCAGTCGGTCATGGGCGGCAGCGTAGGGTCTGGCCGATATGGCGAAGGACCCGGACTGCGACCTCTGCGAGGCGGCCAAGATCACCCACTGGTTCCATGAGGACGACGTCTGCTGGATCGCCGAGTGCGAGCTCTGCTCGACGCCCATGGTCGTCTGGAAGGACCACGGCACCGACCCGCCGCCGGACGCCAAGGGCCACATGCACGATGAGCTGGGTCGGGTGGCGCTGGCCACGATCGGCGAGTTCTACGTCGACGACAACATGCGCAACATCCCGGACCACTACCACGCCCACGCCCGCCCCAAAGGCGGCTTCTTCGGCCACCACCTGCGCAAGCACTGGATCGACGCCCCGTGAGCAGGTGGACCGTCGGCGCCGTCCGCATCACCAAGGTCCCGCAGATGACCTGGCACCTCCCGCTCCACGGCCTGGTGCCGGAGGCCACGGCGGACGCCTGTGCCCGGGTGGCGCCCGGTCTGGTGGACGACGGCCTCGCCGACATCTCCCTGCACGGTCTGGTCATCGAGGCCGGGGACCGTCGGATCCTGGTCGACACCTGTGCGGGCCACGACGACGCCGCTGAACGGATCCTGGGGGTGGTGCGCGACTTCGGCTCGATCACCGACCACCAGGCCGACGTCCGGGCCGCGGTCGGCGCCGCGGGATGGGCGCCCGAGGACATCGACACGGTGGTCTGCACCCACCTGCACTTCGACCACGTGGGCGGCAACCTGACCGACGACGAGCCCGCCTTCCCGTCGGCCCGCTACGTCATGGTCGGCGACGAGTGGGCTTTCTGGTCGACGAACGAATCGGACAGGCAGTACGCATCGGTCGACGGGAGCGTCCGGCCGCTCGTCGACGGCGGTCTGGCCGACCTGGTCGACACCGATCACCGACTGAGCGACACCGTGGCGCTGGTGCCCACGCTCGGTCACACCCCGGGCCACGTCAGCGTGCTCATCGAGTCCGGCGGGCAGCAGGCGGTGATCACCGGCGACGTCGCCCATCACCCGATCGAGCTCCTGGCCCCCGAGTGGAAGATGGTCGCCGACGACGACCCGGCGCAGGCCTCGACGACCCGGAAGGCGTTCGTCGACCGCTTCGGCGACGGGGAGACGCTGATCCTGGGCACCCACTTCGGCGGCTCCTCCGCGGGCTACCTCGATGCCTCCACCGCCACCTGGACCCGCGCATGACCCCGTCCACCGGGGGGTGGTCGGTGTGAGTGCGGTCGGGGCGCCACCGTTCGCGCCCGTCGAGCTCGGGGCGTTCCACGCCCACGAGGTGCCGGGGTTGCTGACCGAGCACGCGGACGTGCTGGCCCGGCGGCCCGATGACCTCGGCCCGCTCACGCTGTCCGTCGGCGAGGACGCCGTCACCTACCGGGTCGCGCCGGGCGGGGTGGAGGTGGTCGAAGGCGTGCAGGCGCCCCGGACCCACGTGGCCCTGTCACCCGAGGCGTGGAGCGACTTCGTCCACGAGCTGCGCTCCGCCTTCGGGCTCGGGTACGCACAGCTGGCCGACTGCTGCGTCGGCCGGATCGACGGCCTGTCCCGTTGGGAGGCCACGCTGCGCGCCGCCTGGGTCGGAAGGGACCCGGCGCTGCCGGACGTCGAGCCGGTGGCGCCGGACGCGCCGCTGGCGGACCAGCTGGCCATGAACGGCTTCGCGCAGGTGCCCGGGGTCTTCACGCCCGACGAGGTCGAGACGCTGCGCTCGGAGGTGACCCGGCTCACCGCGCTGGCTCGCAACGATGACCAGCGGTCGTGGTGGGCGCGCACCGCCGAGGCCGAGGAGGTCTGCTGCCGCCTGCTCTACACCGAGGAGCAGTCGGAGCTGATCACCGAGGTCGTCACGGGCGACGACCGCTTGGCCGACCTGCTCGCACCGACCGGCGAGACCGTGCGCCTCGCCGACGACCGCTTCGACGGCCTGAGCGTGGTCATGAAGCCGCCCGGCGTCGTGGAGGGGCTGGCCGACCTGCCGTGGCACCGGGACTGCGGCCTGGGTGGCCACTCGATCATGTGCCCGGAGTTCAACGTCGGCATCCAGCTGGAGGCCGCCAGCGCCGAGACCGGCCACCTGGAGTTCCTCCCCGGATCGCACGCCTCCGGATGGTGGCCGCTTGACCCCCACTCGGTCGACGGCCGCCCGATCGTCGAGGTCGACACCCAGCCAGGCGACGTCACGGTCCATTACGGCCACGTCCTGCACCGGGCCGGCTCGCCGACGGGGGAGGGCGGGCGCCGCGCGCTGTACGCCACCTTCGTCCAGGAGCACGCCTTCGAGTACGTCGGGCCCCACCAAGCCATCAACGACGTCCTCTTCGCCAGCGCCGACGGCGGCATCCTCGACGACCGCGGCACCGCCGGCTGAGGCGGGTCACCACCAGGTGCGGTGGAGACCGCGCTCTTTGGCGAACTTCTGGGCGGCGAAGGTCTCGCCGTTGTGGTCGGCGGCTTCGGGGTCGCTGCACAGCCAGGCCACGACGGCCGCCGGGACCGAGGGCGGGGCGACGGGGAACCTGTTCTCCAGGCCCATGGCCCTCTGGTTGATGGCCATCTTCTCGGTCATGACCATGCCCGGCTCGACGTTGAAGGCCAGGACGCCCCGGGGGCCGAACTCGACGGCCAAATGGGCGGCGACCCGGTGGAACGCCGCCTTCGAGGCGGCGTAGGCGAGTCCCCAACCCCCCTCGCCGACGGGCGCGGGCGGATCGGTGATCCCGGCCGCCGAGGTGATGTCGACGATCGTGCCCTCGCCCCGCTCGAGGAGGTGGGGGAGCACGGCGTGGATGAGGACGAGCTGGGCCAGGAAGTTGCCCTCCAGCTTGCGCTGGTAGTCGTCCAGGGTCGTGTCGGCGACGGTGGTCATGGAGCCGGGGCCGGTGTCCACGGCGTTGTTGACCAGGACGTCGATGCGGCCCCAGTCGTCGAGCACCGTCGCCGCGCCGGTGGTCAGCGACTCTCGCTCGTGGAGATCCATGCGCACGGGCAACGCCCGGACGCCGAGCGCTTCGACCGCCGACGCCGTGGCCTCGAGGCTGCCGGGCAGTGGCGCAGAACCGGGGCGGGCGTCATCCCGGCCGTCCCCCTCGTGGACGGTGCGGGCGCCGAGGGCGACGTCGAAGCCCTTCTCGGCCAGCGCGATCGCCGTGGCCCGCCCGATGCCCCGGCTGGCCCCGGTGACGACGGCAACACGGCCGGCCAGGGAGATTGTCGCGGACATGGTCACCTCGCTTAGTCGCGGTACAGCGCTTCCAACTCGGCCTGATACCGTGCGAAGATGACGCCGCGGCGCATCTTCAGGCTCACGGTCAACTCCCCGTCCGCGACGGTGAACGGCCGCGGCAGGACGAGGAACTTCTTCACCTGCTCGTAGCCGGCCACGTCGGCCAGCCGCACCGACACGCGCTTTTGCAACTCCTCCCGCACGGCCGGGTGAACGACCAACTCGTCTTCGGTTGCACTCGCCACTCCGGGCTGCCCGCCGTCCGCGAGCGCCCGGCGGAGGTTGTCCCAGTGGGGGACGAGCAGCGCCGTGAGGAAGTGCCGCCCCT
>DATDAH010000237.1:0-18421 GCA_036525535.1 Acidimicrobiales bacterium | reverse complement strand
TCCCGGATGCCCGTGGCCGAGGCGATGCTCGTGGCCGCGCCCGACGGATCGTCGGTGATCCGGGTGAAGAAGGGCGACGCTTCGATCTCGAGTTCGGCGAAGCGGTCACCGGCGGCTGAGCGCACGTACTCGAGCCGCCGCCGGGCTTCGGCCTGGGGGGACAGACCGGCGTCGTTCACCGCCTCGAACGGCACGTTGCTGATGCTGACGATCTGCGCGGCGCGGGCGGCGAACGACAGCACGCCCTTACGGGACCCGCCGATCATGATCGGGGGGTGGGGCCGCTGCACCGGCAGCGGGAGGGCGGCGTAGCCCTTGGCCGTCACGTGCTCGCCGTCGAGGTCGAGCTGCTCGCCGGCGCACTGCGCCACGAAGAGGGCCACGACCTCCTTGAGCTTGGCCACGCGGCCGGCGGGCGAACCGAATGAGAGCCCGATCGCCTCGTACTCGTGCTCGCTCCACCCGGCCCCGATCCCGAACTCCAGTCGGCCGTCGGAGAGCAGGTCGAGGGTCGCCGCCTCCTTCGCCAGGACGGCGGGCACGTGGTAGTCGATGCAGAACACCCGACAGCCGATCCGCAGCGACGTGGTGTGGGCGGCGGCGGTCGCCAGCGCGGCGATCGGCGCCACGTGCTGGGGAAACTGGTGCGCCTTCTGCAGGGCCGGGCCCTTGCCCAAGTAGTGGTCGGCCAAGAACAGCGTGCTGTAGCCGAGGTCCTCGACCTGCCGGGCCAGGTCGCGCCACTCCCCCGCCGACCCGGTCTTGACCGCCTGCACGGCGAACCGGAAGGGGCGCGCCGTCGTCATGAATTCGTTGTCGGGGGGAGAATGGAGTGCGGACTGATGTCATCGACCAGGACCTGGCGGCGGGCGAACCGCCACTCACCGTCGACCGTCCGGTAGTCGTCGAGGTAGCGGCCCCAATGGTCGAGGCCCACCCGGGTGAGGACGAAGAAGTAGCAGCGTCCGGTGGCCGTGGTCGCGTCGACCAGGTCGATCTGGTGGGTGGAGGTGCAGTGGCGCAGGTAGGCCGGCACACCGTCGCCGGCCGACGTGTGATCGGCGACCCCGGTGAACACGGCCCGGATCTCGTCGTGCCCCTCGTTCGGGGCGCCCCCCACTTCGAGCACGGCGTCGGGCGCGAAGAGCTCCATCAGGCGATCGAAGAGGCCGCTGTCGCCGTAGGCGTTGTAGCGGGCGACGAGGTCGCGGATCGATTCACGGGCCAGGAGGTCGTCGAGCTGCATCGGCGCCGAGGCTACGGGCGTCGCCCGCCCCGGACCGGCGCTCACCGGGCGGGCATAGACAGCACCTCGGCGCCGTGTCCCTGCTGGATCAGGGGGATGAAGTCGTCGAGCCGTTCGAGGGTCGCCGGGTCGGTCAGGTCTACGACCCGGCCCTCCTCGGCAGAGAGGTAGCAGGCCATGGTCAGCCGGACGATCTCCAGGCCGTAGTCGAGGTCGAGCAGGGCCGACTCCCCCCGCTCGAAGGCGGCGAGGGCGTCGATGTGCTCGTCGACGTAGCCGTACAGGTCCGGCTCGTTGGGCTGGACGGCCAGGAGGCCCCGCGAGGCCGTGGCCTTCTCGAGCGCGGTCTCGGCGTCGGCCACCGAGGCCGCCGCGTCGTCGCCGATGAACACCTCGAGCGGTGATCGCAGCGTGTTCACCTCGAGGGCGTAGCCCGGGCCGATGGCGTCCATCAGCAGGCGCAGGCCCTGCTTGTCGTACATCCAGGAGACGGTGAACTGCGCCTTGGAGCGGTGGTCGGTGTCAGGGTCGCGGTAGGTGATGATCCCGGTGGCGAAGTCCTCGGCCGGCGTCTTCGTGTAGTCGACGCCGTGCTCGTCGAGCAGCACGGCCCGCCACCGGGGCTGGCCCCACTTGAGCAGGCCGACCTCGGCTGAGACCGTCTCGGGCACCAGGTGCCGGACCCCTTTCCCCGGCGGGGTGAGGAGGTACCAGCCCACCGCGATGCTGTGGCACCCCATGTCGGACAGCACGCCACCGCCTTGGCGGGTCGGATCCCAGAACCACCCGTTGTGGGGCCCGGCGTGCTCCTCGCCCGAGCGGGCCAGGACCAGCGGACCCATGGCCCGGGCGGTGGCCTCGAGCTGGGCCCGGGCGTTCGTGATCGCCTTCATGTGGATCTGGTTCTCGAAGTAGGCGGTGGGTACGCCCAGGCCGTTCGCCAACTCGACGACGCGACGGGCCTCGGCCAGGTTGCGACCGAGGGGCTTCTCGATGATGAGCCCCCGGAGATGGGCACCACCCACCGCCACGTCCTCCATGACCGCCAGTCGGGCGTCGTTGGGGGCGAAGACCGCCACCACGTCCACGTGCGGGAGCATCTGGGTGACCGAGTCGAAGACCGTGGCCTCGCCGAGGCCGCGGGCCCGGGCGCTCTCGGCCAGCTCGACGGGTGGCGTGCGGGAGGTGATCCCGGCCACCTCGACGCCGCGGACGCTCTCCAGCGCCCGGAGGTGGAAGGCCGACACGAAGCCGGCGCCGACGATGCCGTAGCGGAGCATGCAGGAGTCCTAGTCGTCGAAGGTGTTCGGCGAGAGCCCCTCGGCCAGCAGCGGAGGCTTCGTACAGGTCGTGGTGAGGTCGATGGTTTGCCGCTCGTGTGCTGCGGTGACGGCACTGGACATCACGTCCACCGCGTGGAGGGCGAGGTCGCCCGACGCCCGGTGGGGTCGCCCGACGCCGGCGGCCCACGCCATCTCGGCCACGCCGATGCCCCGCTGCTGTGTGATCGTGGCCGGCCGAAGGTCGATCGGCACCCACTCGGCGTCGCCGAGACGGCGGACCGTCACCGGGCCGTCGAACGTGTTCGGGTCCGGCACCGACAACGTGCCTTCCGTGCCGTGCACCTCGATGTTCCGGTGGCGAGTGGCGGCGACGTCGAAGCTGGCCACGAGGGTGGCGATGACGCCTGACGTGAGCTCGATCGTGGCCGCCACGTGGGTCGGCACGTCGACGTCGAACTGCTCGCCCTGGCGCGGGCCGGCGTGGATCATCCGCTTCGCGCCGTCGTCGCGGGTCATCGCCGCGACCCGGACGGCCGGGCCGAGGAGTTGGACGATGGCGGTCACGTAGTACGGCCCCATGTCGAACAGCGGCCCGGCGCCCCGCTCGTAGAAGATCCCGGGGTTGGGGTGCCAGATCTCCGGTCCGGCGCCCATCACGAAGGCGGTCGCGGCGAGCGGGGTGCCTATCGCGCCCGCCGCGATGGCCGCGGCGGCGGTCTGGAGGCCGGCGCCGAGGAACGTGTCGGGCGCACAGCCGAGGCGAAGGCCCTGCTGGGCCGCGAGGTCAACCAGGGCCTGCGCTCCGGTGAGGTCCACGCCCAGGGGCTTCTCGCTGTAGGCCGCCTTCCCGGCTTCGAGGATGGCCCTGGTGACGGCTTCATGAGCCGACGCCGGCGTCAGGTTCACGATGACCTCCACCTCCGCGTGGGCCAGCAGTTCGTCAATGGTGCAGACCTCGGGGATGCCGTGGCGCTCGGCCACTTCCGTGGCCCGGGCGGGGTCGACGTCGGCGCAGGCCACGAGGTCCAGATGGTCGAACTCGGCGATCGTGGGCGCGTACGCCCCGCTGATCATCCCGCAGCCCAGGAGGGCGACGTTGGTCACGACGAGCGGTCGGCGGTGAGCCCGAGGGTGGCGAGGTACTTCCGGCTCTCGGCCACCGCCTCGTACATGTCGGTGGCGCACCGGTCGAGCTCGACCAGGTGCCACTCGACCGCCGGGTTGGCTCGCAGGATGGCGGGGATGTCGACCACCCCGGCGCCCACCGCCACCATCGGCGCGCCCGGATCGTCCGCGGGGCCGTCCTTGACGTGGAGGAAGCGCACGCGTTCGCCGAGCTCGGCGACCAGCGCGGCAACATCGGCGCCACCGACCTGCGCCCAGTAGACGTCGACCTCAGCCACGACCGCCGGGTCGAGCTGCTCGTAGAGGTGCAGGAGGGCGGGACGACCGTCGTCGAGCGGCTTCAGCTCCCAGAAGTGGTTGTGGCAGCCGAACGTCATGCCTCGATGACGCAGTTGGGCGGCCGCGGCCGCGAACTGCTCGGCCGTGGCGGCGACGGCCCCCGGATCGGGGAGCTCAGGGATCATGGGGTTGATCACCGTGTCGACGCCGACCGCCTGTAGCCGGTCCAGTTCGGCCTCGTCGACGGTTCCATCGGGACCGAGGCCGACATGGGCGCTCGAGACCTCCATCCCCGCGGCGCCGAGGACGTCCAGGACCTCGGCCGGGTCCAACCCGGTGAGCTGCCCGCCGTACAGCTCGACGCCGTCGTAGCCCATGGCGCCCAGCTTCGGCACCATCGTCAGCAGGTCGTCGCCCGCATCGCGCAGCGTGTAGAGCTGGACCCCGGCACGGGGCCGCGTGGCGTCGGTCATGATCCCCTCGATGGTGTGAATGTGATTTCCACAAATGAGAGTAAGAGCTTGTGCAACCGAGGCGGGAACCAGCCCTGGCTACTGCTCGATGAGCGCGAAGTCCTCCGCGTCGGGGTCCCATTCGAAGAGGTAGGCGGGCGGGTCACCGTCGGCATCGGGCGGAGGGCCGTAATGACGTTCCGTGGGATCGGTCGGGAGCGTCACATCGAAGCCGACGTCGAGGGCGGTCTGCAGCGTCCCATAGTCGAGGTCCTCGCCCGCGGCCTCCAGCCAGGCCTGCAGCAGGGTCATGTCGCCGCACGCGTTGAACGAAGCGGCGAAGGGCAGGTTGTTCGGACCGCCGCCGACGGAGTCGGGCTCGGGGGTCTCGATGCCCCGGTCGGCCAGCCGAGCGATGCACTCCTGCGCCGCCGGCAGCTCGTAGGCGGCCTGGAAGGGGCCGTAGAGGCCGGCGGCGAACGATCCTTCGAGGACTGACCTGTCGGTGGTCTCGGCGTTCAGGCTGAAGGCCCGACCGGCCTGGACGTCGAGGAAGAGCAGCTCGGGACGGTAGGAGGGGTCGTCGGCCATGTTGGCCGGCCAGTCCTGGCCGCTGAGGCCGACGAGCACCACGGTGTCGGCGTCGGCCGCCTCGAATCGCTCGGCGATCGTCCGGACGTTGGCGGCCAGCGCCGGCTGGTCCCCCGCCGGTGCATCGACGACGCCGACCTCGACCGGCTCCACCCCCAGCTCCTCGAGCGTGGGCAGGACCTGGTTGTCCAGCACCCCCTGATCCCGGGCATTGACGAACACGGCGACGTTTCCGTCCAGCTCGCCCTGCTCGGCGAACGCCCGCAGGGCCGCGACCGGAAGGTCGGAGTCCGGGGTCCCCGTCACCCAGGGCGCGGCGGCCTGCTCGAGGCGCTCGGGGGTCATCTCGCCCCCCTCCACGGCGGTCTCGTGCGTCGACACCGGGCAGATCACGGCATCGGCGAGGAAGAACCCGGCGACGATGAACACGTCCTCGTCCTCGGTCAGCTCGACGCACTTTTCCTCGGCAGGCGTCGGGCTGGTGGGGTCGATCGGCGCGAACACGAGCTCCAGCTGCCGACCGTGGATCCCGCCGTTCTCGTTGATGTCGTCGGCCAGTGCCTGGTAGGCCGCTTCCATGTCCCCGAATTCGTAGTCGAGGCCGACGGCCTGCAGCGCCGCAGCATCGGTGTAGGTGATCCCGATCTTGATGGTGTCATCGGTGACGCCGGGCGCCGGGCCCGTGGCCACCGGCGCGCTGCTGCCCGGCGTCGTCCCGGCGTCCGTGCTGTCGCTGGCGCTGTCGTCGCCCGACGTGCACGCGGCGGCCAGCACCACGGCGGTGGCGACCAGCGCCACCCTCCCCCCGAACCGTCGCATCGTCATGATCCCCTCTGTCTCCTCAGGACTGCTTTGCGGTCACCGGGACGTTCAGGACCGTGTCCGGCCCTCCGACCTCGTTGAACTCGAACGCGAACGGCGCCTCGCCCGGATTGGCCACCCAGCACGAGCCCGTGGACTCGATCGGCGCCCTCGCGGCGTGCACGACGGCGGCGGCGATCTCCTCCGGGGGCTGCATGGCAATGCCCGCCTTCCGGAAGAAGCCCTTCACCGACTCGCTGATCATCCCGGTCTCGGTCGTGCCCGGGCAGATGGCGTGGACGGCGATGCCCTCGGGGGCCAGGTTCGGGGCGATGGCCCGGATCAGGCCGATGACGCCTTGCTTGCCGATCGTGTAGATGGCGTCGGGGTGGAACGGGTCGATGCCGGCGATCGAGGCCGTGGCGACGATCACGCCGTCCCCCGGCTCAGGACGAGCCCGCATGGCCCGCACGGCCGCCCGGGCGCCGTAGACGACGCCATCGAGGTTCACCCCCACCGACCGGTGGTACTGGGCGACGTCGAGGTCGGCGATGTCCCCGCTCCACCGGATGGCAACGCCGGCGTTCAAGTGGGCGAGGTCGAGGCTGCCGAAGCGCTCGACACACTGAGCGAAGGCCGCATCGATCTGCTCGGGGTCGGACACGTCGCACGTGACGGCCAGCGCACCGGTCTCGTCGGCGACCGCTCGCACGGCATCCGCGTTGACGTCGAGCGCGGCGACCCGCATGCCCTCGTCGACCAGACGTCCCACCGTGGCCCGGCCCATGCCTGAGCCCGCCCCGGTCACGAGTGCGACTCGTCCTTCGAGCTCCATCACGGTTTCCCCTCTGCCCCGCTTTGTGCGATGCTGAACAGGTGTTTAGCGTAGCAAAGCGCCGTCCGTCAAGGAGAATGAGACATGGCCAAAGCTCGACGCACCGGAACCGAGACGTCCGAGACCCGGTTCCGACTCCTTGACATCACCGAACGGGTCATGATCGAGGACGGCTACGCCGCGGTCAGCTCCCGCCGGATCGCGAAGGAGGCCGAGGTCACCCCGGCCCTCATCCACTACTACTTCCCGACGCTCGACGACCTCTTCCTCGAGGTCCTCCGCCGCCGGGCCAGGCAGCAGCTCGAGCGCCAGGAGCGACACCTGACGTCGCCTCAGCCGCTGCGGGCCTTGTGGGCGGTCAGCAGTGACCAGGCGGGGACGGCCCTGATGATGGAGTTCATGGCCCTGTCGAACCACCGCAAGTCCATCCGCAGCGAGCTGGCGGAGTTCGCCGAGCAGTTCCGACGCAACCAGCTCGAGACCCTGGCCGGCCACCTGGACGAGTACGGCCTCGACCCCGATGAGGTCCCGCCCGAGGTGCTCCTCGTCGCGATCGCCGGGATCTCCCGGGCGATCGTGATGGAGCAGTCCCTGGGCATGGAGACCGGCCTGGCCGAGACGATCGCCTTCGTGGAGAAGCACCTCGAGCGGATCGAAGGGCCGGCCGAACAGGCGCCCAGGAAGCGCAAGCAGTCAGCCTGAAGTCAACCCGCCGCGGCGAAGACGTCCCGCAGCCAGGCGCCGGCCGCGTCGTAGACCTCGGCGGAGGCCGGGAAGTCGAGGTTGAGGAATCCGTGGGGCTGACCCTTGCTGATCAGCTCCTCCGTGGGCACGCCGGCGTCGCGCAGCCGCTCGGCGTAGGCCAGCCCTTCGTCGCGGAGCCAGTCGCAGCCGCCGACCATCACGAACGCCGGCGGCAGGCCGGACAGGTCCGCCGCGAGGATCGGGAACGCGTACGCCGCGGGCCGATCCATCATGGCCCCGTTCTCGTCGAACCAGTCGACGACCCAAGGATCGACAGTGGGGTAGCCGTCAGACTTCATGCGGCGGCCCAATGCGCCTCGGCGAAGCGGCGCAGCTCGCCGTAGCGGTCGGCGTCCTCGGGGGCCATGCCCATGAAGCCGCCGTGGCCCGCGGCCTCCCAGACGTGGAGCTCGGCGTCGACGCCCGCGGCCCGCAGCGCCCGGTGCATGCGGACGTTGTCCGACAGCAGCAGGTCCCGCGTGCCGGTCAGGAGGATCGTCGGCGGGAAGCCGGCGAGGTCGCCGAACAACGGTGAGACGTACGGGTCGCGGGGGTCGTGGCTCCCGTAGTAGATGGCGATCCCGTCGGACGCCCCACCGTCGAGGACGTTGTCCAGTCCCGCGTTCGTCTGCCTCGAGTCGCCGGCGCCGGTGAGGTCGAACACGCCGGTGTTGATGATGACAGCCGCCGGGAGGGGCAGGCCCTCGTCCCGGATCCGCAGGATCAGGGCGCCGGCCAGGTTCCCGCCCGCGGACGTGCCGCCGACGATGACCTCGTGCGGCTCGCGCTCCTCCAGCAGGAGGCGGTAGGCCAGGAGGCAGTCGTCGAGCGGCACGGGGAACGGATGGTCAGGCGGCATGCGGTAGTCGACGGCCCACACCGGCGCGGCGGCGGCTTTGGCCGAGACGATGGCGGTCATCCTGCACATGTCGCCCCCACCGAGGATGAAGGCGCCGCCGTGGATGTCGAAGAAGACGCGGCGATCGTCGGCGGCAACCCCTTCGGGAGTCACGACGTACATCGGGCAGGGACCGAGATCGCGCGCCGCGAGCGTGCCCGTGAAGCCCGCCGTCGGATCCCCGATCATGGACTGGACGAACTCGTCGGTCTTGGCGATGAAGGCCTTCCAACCGGCGACGTCGTCCGGCGCCGGGTAGGCCTCCGGGGCCGGTGGGCCGAGCCGACCCATGGCGATCACGGCCTGGGCCTCCGGGCTGACCGAGGTCGGGATCGGGATCTCCCGGGCGGGAAGGCTCAGCCCCGGGCGCGCTTCGGTGTCGGTCATGCTCCATCCTCCTCTGGTCGCTTGTGGATGCGCCCGCCCTTCATCACGAAGGCGACACGCTGGGTGGTGCTGATGTCGTCGAGCGGGTCGCCGGGGACGCCGATGATGTCGGCTTGCATCTCGGGGGCGATCCGACCGAGGTCAGGGGCTTCGATGAGGTCGGCGCTGACCGTGGTCGCCGCCCGGATGGCCTCGAGCGGCGTCATGCCCCGCTTGACCAGCACGACGAGCTCTTCGGCGTTTCGGCCGTGCCAGATGGCGGGGGCATCGCTGCCGCAGGCGATCTTGACGCCGGCCTCGATGGCCTTGGACAACGACTCCTTCGCCTTCGGGAAGACGTCCTCCACCTTGGCCCGCGTCTCGGGGGGGTGCTTCGAGACGTCCCAGTCCTCGGTGAGGGCGTTGGTGGAGACCAGGAAGGTCCCGGTGTCGACCAGCCGCTGGATGGTGTCGTCGGTGATCATGAACCCGTGCTCGATGCAGTCGATGCCGGCGTCGAGGGCGGCGTTGACGGCGGTGTCGCCGTGGCAGTGGGTGGCGACCCGGACCCCGCGCCGGTGGGCCTCGTCGGCGATCGCCGCCAGCTCCTCGTTCGAGTACTGCTGAGCTCCCGACGGCCCCCGCGAGGCGACCACGCCCCCCGAGGCGCAGCATTTGATGAGCTGAGCCCCGTGCTTGATCTGATAGCGGACCGCCTTGCGAACGGCGTCGACGCCGTCGGCGATCCCCTCCTCGATCGACAGCGGCATCATGTGCGGCGCCAGGCCGCTCTGCGCGCTCGGGTCGAGGTGACCGCCCGTCGGGCAGATGGCGTGGCCGGCCGGGACGATGCGGGGACCGTCGATCCACCCGTTCTCGACCGCCTCGCTCAACGCCACGTCGAGCAGGTAGCCGCCGGTCTTGACGAACAGCCCCAGGTTCCGGACCGTCGTGAACCCGGCCCGCAGCGTCCGCCGGGCGTTGACGATCGCCCGCAGGGTCATCTTGACCGGATCGGTGATCACCGGGTCGGTCAGGCCCGCGCCCGGGCCACCCAGCACGAGGTCGACCTCCATGTCCATCAAGCCGGGCAGCAACGTGAGCTCGGGGAGCTCGACCACCTCGTCCGCATCGGTGGCCACGTTCGAGTCGGTGCCGACCGAGGTGATCCGGCTGCCCTCGACACACACGTAGGCGCCGTCGATCACGTCGCCGGTGTCGATGTCGAGCACTCCCCGGCCGTGGAGGACGGTCACCTTAGGTTCTGTCATCGCACTGCCTTCCGGGGCTCGGGTTCAGCTGCTCGACGTCACCGTAGGTGACGTCGGGGTGAAGCTCGACGGGGCCCGATGTCGCCCTCGACACAGATGGGTCGCTCGGGATGCGGCGAGTCGTCACCAGCGCTCGACCGGTTCGCTGTCGAGCTGCAGGGGTCGCGCGTAGGACAGATCGTCGCGGTCCCACGTGCCTTTGATGAACCCCTCGAAGGCGCCGGAGTTGATGAGCGATGTGTCACCGTTCATCGTCCACTCGATCGTGCATCGCCGAAGGGCGATGCGCCATACGCCGTCACGCCGCTCGAGGCGGTCGAGGTAGCGACCCCCGATGAGGGCGACCGTCTGGTCGTCCCGGGCTCGCATCGTGCCGATGACGTAGCTCTCGCAGTGCGCCACGTCACCATCGATCTCGCACGTGTGCGTCGTGATGTTGTGCAGGTGGTCGATGAAGACCGACGCGTGCTGCTCGTTGGCCCACCCCCCGTACTGGCGTCCGGTGTTGACGGTGGCCCCGTGCTCGTCGACGCCGTCGTCGTGGTAGACGCTGGACATGAGGTCGACGTCGTGGCGGTCGTGACCGCGGGACTGGTTGTTGACGCAGTCGAGGATCTCGATGCGATCCTTGACGAAGCGGACGTCACGGCGAAGCTGTTCGAACTCGTCCTCAAGGGTCATGGAGGTCTCCTCGGATGGTCGACGTCGTCAGATGCCGGCGGGCCCGGGCCCGCCGTGCATGTAGAGCGTCTGGCCCGAACAGAAGCTCGACGCGTCCGATGCGAAGAAGAGCACGCCGTGGCCGATCTCGTCGGGCTCGCCGAGGCGCCCCAAGGCATTGGTGTTGCCGACCAGGTCGGCGTCGTACCCGTGCCGCTGCGCCTCGCCCTCGAGCCCGGGCGTTCTGATCGCGCCACAGGCGATGGCGTTGACGCGAACGCCCTTCTTGGTCCATCCCGCAGCCAGGGAACCGGTGAGGTTGTTGAGGCCCGCCTTCGCTGCCGCGTAGGCCGGTGACTGCGACATCGCGATGAGTCCGGCACCCGAGGAGATGTTGACGATCGCCCCCTTGCCCTGCGCGATCATCGGCTCCGCCGCGCGGCGCGAGAGGAACCACGCGCTGCTGAGGTTGAGGTCGATGGTCTGGTGCCACTCCTCGTCAGACCACTTCATGAGTGCTTTGGTCTCGCTGCCACCAGCGTTGTTGACCAGCACGTCGAGGCGTCCGAATTCCTCCAGCGTGGCGGCGACCAGGCGCTCACACGCGGCAGGGTCGGTCACGTCAGTCGGCACGCTCAACGCCCGTCGCCCCAGCGCCTCGACCTCGGCCGCAGTCGCCGCCAGCGGCTCAGGCCGCCGCCCGGCGAGCACCACATCGGCACCGTGGTCCGCGAGCACGAGGGCCGTACCGCGACCGATGCCTGTGCCGGCGCCGGTGATGATCGCCGTCCGACCTTCCAACGAGAAGCGCTCGATCACGGGCCCCGCCAGGTGTCGCCCTGGTGGAACAATCCGCGGGGACGACCGACCGGCAGGTCGAGGTGGGTGCGGATCCCGGGCGGAGCAGCGACCACGTCATGGATGAGGTTGACCACCGACATCCCGGTCCAGATGCGCCCCGGATAGCCGGGGTCGCCGGTCGCGCTGGCCTCGAGGTGCTCGAGGGTGATCTTGGTGGACGGCTCGCCGTGGAACTCGACGATGTAGCGGTTGGTGCCATCGCAGATGTCCGGGGTCAGGCCGTCGGCCATCTTCCAGTTCGACTGGAACACAATGGCCGGCTTGCCGTGGACGATCGCCTCCCACCGATGGCGCATGCCGGCCACGGTGCCCGCCGGGATGACGCCGGTGGCGATGGTGATGTCCTCGTCCTTCACCGCGAGGGTGATGTCGCTCGTGTACCGCTCGACGTCCAGATCGAGCGCGGTGGCGAGCATCACCATTGATCCGTTGTAGTCCTGGTCGAGCGAGCGGATGACGGGACTGGGATCCTCGGTCGCCTCGTCGGGATCACGGCCGAAGCCGAACGCACCGAAGAGCAACTCGGCCTGAGGGTGGTTGCTGAAGTCGCACACCTCGGTCACGACGAGCTGATCGATGCGGCTGAGCAGCCGGGACGTCGTGAGCGGCCAGATGTCGCCCGCGAAGCCCGGGTGGATCCCTCCTCCGTGGAACGAGGTGCCGCCGGCCTGGCAGGCCGCTTCCACCCGCGCGGCCGCTTCGTCGCCCACCGCCGGGAACGTGAAGCCCACGGCGGTGACCATGTTCTTCCCGGAGCGGAGGAGCGCCTCCATGTCATCGATGTCCACGGTCAGCGGCAGATAGTTCACGCAGTCCGCGTCCAGCGCGAACACGGCGCCCTTGTCGGTCGTGGCCGCCACGCCGAGGGGAGCGATGCCGGCCAGCACCCCTGCGTCCACGCCGTCCTTGCTCGCTGACGTCGTGTAGACACCGACCAGGTCGAACGCCGGGTTCGCGGCGAGGTGCCGGATGGAGATCTGACCGATCTTGCCCGTGCACCACTGGATCACGCGGAGGGGCTGAGTCGGGTTGGTCATCAGTGGAGAGCCCCTCGAGTCAGACGGCCGGCTCGACCACCATGTCGAAGAACGCCGCTCCGGAGTCCGGGATGCGGGGCTGGTGGAACACGTTGACCGCGTAGGACACCAGGATCATCGAGTAGAGGAGGTGCAGGAGGCGCGCCTCGTCGTCGGACAGCGCGCCGAGATCGCAGGCGTCGAGGTGGGCGATGGCGGCCTCGGCGTGGGGCGCGATGGCGTCGTAGAACTCAACCAGCTCGTCGAAGGTCTTCGACAGGCGGACCGCGTAGCGCTCGGCGCGGGTGGGCCGGGCCCAGTCCTCGACGTAGGGCTCCAACTCGGCGAACCCCTGGGGCAGGGTGCTCATGACGTCACCTCCTGGTGCGCCGCGACCGTGTCGCGGATGACGGTGTGGAACTGGCGGATGAGCAGCTCCTGGTCACCGAGGTGGAACTGCTTCTGGGCCCGGGTGGCCAAGGCGGAGTGGGTGGCCTCGATCGTGTTCACGTCCTGCATGGCGAACTCGATCGTGCTGTCGACCACCAGCTCCTGGGCGAGGCGCTCGTGGGCGTTCGCCGGGGGCACGAAGTAGAGGTCGATCTCGTAGGTGTGCGTGCCCACCGACTCGGGCCAGTAGGTGTAGGTGATGTAGTAGTTCCGGGCCCAGACCTGGATCGAGAGGTTCGGGAACAGCCAGAACTGGTCGTTGCCCCAGGACGGGATGCGGCCCTTGTTCAGGAACTCGGGTCGCTCCCCGATGTCGGGGATGTCATCGGGGCCGAACAGCCCGGCCCGGAACAGCTTGTAGACCCAGCGCTGCTCGCGCTCGGGCTCACCCGCCGTCCCCGGCTCCCGTGGCTTCAGCGGGGGCGGCCCGGGGACCGAGGTCAACATGTGGGGACGGAAGACGTCGTAGTGGTAGGCGTCGACGGGCGGCACCATCTTCTCGGCTTCCGCCACGTTGGTGCTGATGAAGGCGGCGTGGACGTAGGCCGGGTGGTACCACTCACAGACGGAGTCGACGGCGAGCTTCCAGTTGCCCTTGATGAGGGTCGAGAACCCGTAACGCTCGGTCATCTCGCCGAACGGGTAGGCCTCCAGCTCGAGGATGCGGTCACCGAGGAACGTGCGCAGCGGCACCGGATCCTCGGACAGGTTGACGAAGATGAACCCGGCGAACACGTCGCAGTGCACCTCGGGCATGCGCAGCGTGTCCTTGTCGAGGTCGAAGAACTGCTCCTCGTTCGTGACGTGGCTGACGCAGCCGTCGAGCCCGTAGCGCCAGCCGTGGTACTTGCAGGTGAACTGCCGGCACGAACCGCTGGACTCCTCACCCGGGTGCTCCTGCCACACCACCTTGTTGCCCCGGTGGGCGCAGACGTTGTGGAACGCGTACACGGTCCCGTCGAGGCCCCGGCTGAGGACGATCGAGGCGAGGCCACCCGGGAGCTCACGGGTGAAGAACGTCCCTGGCTTGGGCAGCTTCTCCTCCCGCCCCACGTAGAGCCACGAGAGCTTGAACACGGCCTCCCGCTCCGCCTCGAAGAACTCCGGGGAGATCGAGTCCTCGTAGTTGACCGGGCCGGTGCCCAGCTCGGGGTACTGGGGCGTGAACTTCCCCTGCCAGCCGGCCGGTCGTTCCTGGGTGTCGGTCATGGGTCCTCCTTGTGGGATCCGGTTCGGTCGTCGCGCCACGGCTTCGTGGCCCAGAGCATCCCGTCGGGGTCTTCGAGCAGCTCGATGTAGAGGCCCAGCGCCTCGACGGTGTCGAGGAAGGCGAGCCGGAGGGAGCCGAAGTCGGCGCTCATCGCGGCGGGGACGCCGGCGGCGGCGACCGCGGCGTCGAGGTCGTCCACCCGGACCCCCAAGTGGTGGGGCCCGGGGCCGAAGCGGCTCAAGAACTCGGCGACGACGCCCTCGGTGCCGAGCGGCTGCATCAGCTCGATCTGCATGTTGCCGCTGCGGGCGAAGCCACAGGTCATCGGGCTGGAGATCGTCTCGCCCCGGACCTGCCATTTCGGGTCCATCTCGAACCCGACGAAGGCGTCGCAGCCGAGGGCCGTGCGCATCGCCGCCTCGGCCGCCACGAGATCGTCCACCACCCACGAGTTCTGGAACAGCTCGCCCTCGACGCGGGCCAGCAGGGCGCCGATGGCGGTCATCGCATGGCCTCCGCGGCGGACCGGATGGCGACGAGGATCCCCTGGTAGCCGGTGCAGCGGCAGAGGTTGCCCGACAGCCCGGCGCGGATCTCGTCGTCGCTCGGGTCGGGGTTGTCGCGCAGGAACGCGGTCACCGAGACGACGAAGCCGGGCGTGCAGAACCCGCACTGCAGGCCGTGGTGGTCGCGGAACGCCGCCTGCACCGGGTTCAGGTCGCCCTCTGGCGCCAGGCCCTCGACCGTGGTGACCTCGGCCCCGTCGGCCTGCACGGCGAACACGAGGCAGGACCGGACAGCGGCGCCGTCGAGCACCACCGTGCAGGCGCCGCAGACCCCGTGCTCACAGCCGAGGTGGGTGCCCGTCAGGCCACAGCGCTCGCGCAGGAAGTCGGCCAGGGTCAGCCGCGGCTCGATGGTGACCTTGCGGGCGACACCGTTGACCCGGACCTCGACCTCGGTGTCATGCACGACGGGCCTCCTCGACGGCACGGGTCCAGGCTCGGGCCACCATCGCCGCGCCGACTCGGGTCCGGTAGGCCGACGAACCGTGCAGGTCGGACGGGACCGCGTCGAGGCCGGACACCGCCGCCTGCCCGACCTCGCCGGCATCGACGTCGTCGACGGCGGCACCGGTGACGGCGGACTCGGCCGCCGACCCCCGCTCGGGCGTCGAGCCCATGCCGAGGAGGGCGATGGCACTGCGGCGGACGCGATCGCCCTCGTCGAGGTCCACCGCAACGACCGCGCCGGCGATGGCAAAGTCCCCGTGACGTCGAGCCAGCTCCTCGACCGCGCACCCCGTGCGCCCGGTCCAGACGGGAAAGGTGACGCCGGTGAGGACCTCGTCCTCGGCCAGCGCGCTGGTCCACAAGCCGAGGAAGAACTCGCCCGCCGGGATGGTGCGCCGGCCACGGGGCGACTGCGCCTCCAACTCGGCGTCGAGGGCCAGCGCGACCGCGGGGTACTCCGCCGCCGGGTCGGCGTGGGCCAGCGAGCCGCCGATCGTGCCCCGGTTGCGGATCTGGAAGTGCCCGATGAGCGCGGTGGCCCGGACGAGCAGCGGCACGCCCTCCGCGACCACGGGAGAAGCCTCGATCGTGGCCTGGGTCGTGCCCCCGCCGATCCAGACCGACCCGTTGCGGCGCTCGATGCCCCGAAGCTCGTCGACCCGACGCAGATCGACGAGGTGGTCGAAGACCGCCAGGCGCAGGTTGAGCATCGCCACCAGGCTCTGGCCGCCGCCCAGGACCTTGGCGCCGTCGCCGAGCTCGGCCAGGAGCCCGATCGCCTCGTCGAGGCTCGAGGGGGCGTGGTAGGCGAACGGGGCCGGCTTCACGGGGCTTCGGCCGGGGGTGGCCGGTAGCGCTCGTACATCTCGGGGACCCCGGGATCGGCCTCGTACCCGACGGAGTTGGCCAGCCACGAGGTGATCTCGTAGGCCCCGACGGTGAAGATGAGGTCGAGCAGCTGCTGCTCGTCCATCTCGTCGGCCAGGACCGCCCAGGTCGCCGCGGCGATCCCGCCGTCGTCGACCAGCTCGTCGACGGCCCGGATGATCGCCTGGTCCAGGGGTGCCCAGAAGGGGGCGTCGGGCCCGAAGGCGATGCGGCCGATCTCCTCCTCGGTCAGGCCGGAGTCCCGGGCCTCGAACAGGTGCATGGCCCAGACGTAGCCGGCCTGACGACGCACCGCGATCCGCATGACGATGATCTCCCGCTGGCGGGGGGTCAGCGAGGTGGCCCACAGCAGGTGGCCGTTGAACGTGAAGAAGGCCCTTGCCAGCTCGGGGTGGTGGGCCAACGTGCCGACCACGTCCTTGCCCCGGGGTCGGTCCTCGGTCGGAGGGCGGGGATGGCGTTGGACGGGTGGGACCATTGCCGCGAGGGCGTCGCCCATGTCGGCCGGCCATTCACCATGCGGTAACCGGCGGATCCGCGGCGTCATGTCACTCCCCCCTCACAGATCGTCTGCTGAACACCTGTTTAGCAGCGGCTGGGCCCGGCGTCCACTGGTCACTGCATGACCCGGCCACCGTTGATTCCGAGCACCTGGCCCGTGATGTAACCGGCGTCGTCGCGGGTGAGGAACGCGACCCCCGCGGCCAGGTCCTCGGGCGTCCCCACCCGGCGCACGGGCAGTGCCTTCCTCGCCGCCTCGATCCCTCCCGGCCCCAGCAGGCCGTCCTCCTCGGCCTGGCGGAGGGGCGGGGTGTCGATCAGGCTCGGGGGGACGGCGTTCACCGTGATGCCCTTGGACCCGAGGGCCAGGGCCAATGACCGGGTGAGGGCGATCACGCCGCCCTTGGTGGCGGAGTAGTGCACCTGGAGCCCGCTGCCCGTCTGCGCGCTCGACGACGCGATGTTCACGATCCGCCCCCAACCGGCGGCGATCATGTCGGGGGCCACGGCCTGGCAGCATTCGAAGGGGCCGATCAGGTTCACGGCGATGACCCGCTCGAAGGACTCGCGCTCGATCTCGAGGAACTTCTCGAACGGCGAGATGCCCGCGTTGTTGACCAGGATCGTGGCCGCGCCGAGCGCCTCCCGCACCTCGGCCACGCCGGCGTCGATCTGGGCCCGGTCACTGACGTCGACGGTCACGCCCAGCGCCCGACCCCCGCTCGCCTCGATTCCGGCGGCGGCGGAGGCCGCCGTGTCACCATCACGGTCGAAGATGGCGACGGCGGCGCCGTCGTCGGCCAGGCGTCGGCTGATGGCCAGGCCGATGCCCGACCCGCCTCCGGTGACGATGGCGGTGCGGGGCTCGGACCACGGTGGGGTGGGAGTCATGAGTCGATCTCCTTCATTCTCGGGCCAGGTTGCTGAGCAGTTCGGTCGTGCGGCCCACGGAGGCGCGACGGTCCGGGCCGACCGGGACGATGAAGGCCGACAGATCCGTCGCCCCGGCGTCGAACAGCGACCGTACCTGCGCCTCGACCGACGCCTCGTCGCCGACGATGGCGGCCTCGGCGGCGCTGTCGGCCCCCCCGACGGCCATGATCCGCTTGTAGATGGGACGGCTCTCGTAGCCCGCCGCGGTCGCGGCCACCGCTTCACGGGCGGCGTCCAGGTCGTCGTCCACGGCGACAGGGAGGCCGGCCACGATCCGAGGCGCCGGCCGGCCGGCCGCCGTCGCCGCCTCGGTGATCCGGGGCGCCACGTGGGACTCGATCGCCGCCCGCGGAGCCATCCACAGCACGGTCCCGTCGGCGTGCTCGCCGGCCACACGGAGCAGGCGCGGCGACAGCGCCGACAGCAGCACCGGGACCGGGTGGACCGCCCGCACGCTGCCTTCGGGCGCCCGGACCGTCCAGTCCTCGCCCTCGAACTCGATGCCCTCCCCTCGCAGCAGCGTCGTGAGGATCTGGACGTACTCCTCCGAGCTGCGGCCCGGGTGGTCGAACGCCAAGCCGTAGGTGCCCTCGACCACCGCGTCATGGGAGGGGCCGACACCGAGGGTGAAGCCGGGACGACCCATCGCTTCGACGACGGAAGCGGCTCGACGGGCCTGCAGCAGCGGATGGCAGGGATAGGTCTGCAGGACCGCGGTTCCCAGCTCGATGGTCGACGTGGCTCGTCCCGCGAGGGCGATGGCCACCAGCGGGTCGCCCAGGAGGCCACTGGCGTACCAGAGCGAGTGGAAGCCGTCGGCCTCGGCCTGCTCCGCCTGCGCGATGGTCTTGTCGAGGGTCGCGGCGGCGGCGGTCAGACCGATCTTCACGCGCCGCCGGCCGTGCTGGTCATGCCCGTTCCCCCAGGATCTCGATGATCGCCGCCGGCGTCAGGGGCAGGCGGGTGATGGTCACGCCGAACGGGGCGAGCGCGTCGGC
>DATDAH010000236.1:0-8006 GCA_036525535.1 Acidimicrobiales bacterium | reverse complement strand
CTACAGCATCCTGCTGAGCCAGGAGGCCGCCTCCGGCGCCGGCCACCAGGTCGACCTCTACGTCACCGACAGCCCCGACCAGCCGTTGCGCCCCCTGACCCCCCCTTGACCGCGCACTTCGGACCGGGCGAGGATCCGGCGGGTTACGACCCGCTGGCCCGGCGGAGCCTGCCCGCGGCCTGGGCCGAGCGCTGGGCGGCCGCGCCGGAGGCCAAGGTCCTGTGCGAGGCGGGCCGGGGTTGGGTGACCGCCGGGGAGCTGGAGACGGAGACCCGTCGGGTGGCCGGGCGCTTCGCCGGGGCCGGGTTGGCGCCTGGTGACCGGGTCCTGTTCAGCACGGCGCCGTCCATCGCCCTGGTCATGGCCCACGTGGCCGCGTACCGGGCCGGGCTCGTCGCCGTGCCGGTCAACACCGCATGCACCGAGCGGGAGGTGGCCCACGTCGTGCGCGACGCCGGCATCCGGGCGGCAGTGGTCGACGATGTCGAGCGGGGCCGGTGGGTGCGCGACGCCGGAGAGGATGACGTCGTCGTCGTCGGCCCCGAGGTCGACCTCCCCGACGCCCCGGCGCCGGTGCTGGACGCGGTCGGACCAGACGACCTGGCCCATCTCGGGTACACGTCGGGGACCACCGGCGCCCCGAAGGGTGCCGCCCTGAGCCACGGGAACCTGCTGGCCAACAGCGAGGCGCTGGAGCGCGCCTGGCGCTGGACCGCGGACGACCGGCTCGTCCTCGCTCTCCCGCTCTTCCACGCCCACGGCCTCTGCAACGGCCTCCACGGGACGCTGCTGGCGGGGGCGTCGGCCGTCCTGCTGCCGGGCTTCACCGTCGACGGCGTGCTCGACGCGGCCGCCGAGCACGGCGCCACCCTCTTCTTCGGCGTGCCGACGATGTACCACCGGCTGGCGGCCTCGGGCCGGGCCGCCGAGCTCGGTCGCCTGCGCCTCTGCGTGTCGGGATCGGCTGCGCTCCCCGCCGAGCTCCACCGAGCGCTGCGGGATGTGGCCGGGCTCCGCGTGCTCGAGCGCTACGGCATGACGGAGACCAACATGCTCGTCTCCAACCCCTACGACGGGGAACGCCGGGCGGGAACGGTGGGCTTCCCGCTCCCTGGGGTGGAGGTCCGACTGGCCGACGAGTCGGGCGGGATCGACGTCCGGGGTCCCAACGTGTTCGCCGGCTACTGGCAGCGGCCGGAGGCGACCGCGGAAACGTTCACCGACGACGGCTGGTTCCACACGGGCGACCTCGGGTCGTGGGACGACGACGGGTACCTGACCATCCTCGGGCGGGCCAAGGAGCTGATCATCACCGGGGGCTACAACGTCTACCCGCGGGAGGTGGAGGACGTCCTGGCCGACCACCCCGGGGTCGCGGAGGTGGCGGTCGTCGGCGAAGCCTCCGACGAGTGGGGCGAGACGGTGGTGGCCCACGTCGTCGGCGACGGCGACACGGCCGCGCTGTTGGCTCACGCCGAGATCCAGCTCAGCCCCTTCAAGCGCCCCCGCAAGGTGGTCTGGGTCGACGCGCTCCCCCGCAATCCCCTCGGCAAGGTCCAGAAGCACCTCCTCTGATCCGCTTGGCGCCCCGAATCAGCACGACGCGCGGCCACGTGCCTACGGATCGCGTTCATGCGGCGAATCCGGCGCGAAATCCCCCTCGCGGATAGGGACAACACGGAGGAACGGTGGTAACAATCGACGGCGGGAAGGGAGCGGCACCTGATGCGAAGGCGGCGGGCAGTGAGTTCGATCCAGGGCACGAAGGGGGACGGTGCCCGTCGCCGCTACCTGTCTTCGGTCCTCGTGGTCGTCGTCGGCGCGGGCGTGCTGGCCCTCGGCGCGCCGGACGCCGTGGCCGCCGACGTCGTCGTCGCTCCCGTCGCGGATTCGCGCGTGTTGCAGGCGAGCCCGACGGTCAACACCGGAACAGTGTCGCGACTCGACGTGGACAACCCCGGCGAACAGAGCTACCTCCGGTTCAACGTCACCGGCGTCACCGGCACCGTCCAGAGCGCCAGGCTGCGACTGTTCGTCCGCAACGGCTCATCCAACGCCCCCTCCATCTACCCCACCGACAACACCTGGACCGAGACCGGCATCACCTGGAACAACAAGCCCGCGGCGACCGGCGCGGCCATCGCCAACGTCGCCGCCGCCACTGCCGGCACCTGGTCCGAGTACGACCTCACCGGGCACATCACCGGCAACGGCACCTACAACTTCGTCCTGCTCCCCGACAGCACCGACGGCGTCCAGTACGACTCACGCGAAGGCACCTCACCACCACAGCTCGTCGTGACCAGCGGAGGACCCACCAACGCGCCCCCGGTCGCCGGTGACGACAGCGCCACCACCCCCGCCGGCACCCCGGTCACCATCAACGTCGCCGCCAACGACACCGACCCCAACGGCAACCTCAACCCGGCCACCGCCACCACCACCTGCACCGGCTGCACCACCCCCACCAACGGCACCCTCACCAACAACGCCAACGGCACCTTCACCTACACACCCACCACCGGCTTCACCGGCACCGACAGCTTCACCTACCAGATCTGCGACACCCTCAACGCCTGCGACACCGCCACCGTCACCATCAACGTCACCCCAGTCGCGACCAACGCGCCACCCGTCGCCGGTGACGACAGCGTCACCACCCCCGCCGGCACCCCGGTCACCATCAACGTCGCCGCCAACGACACCGACCCCAACGGCAACCTCAACCCCGCCAGCGCCACCACCACCTGCACCGGCTGCGCCACCCCCACCAACGGCACCCTCACCAACAACGCCAACGGCACCTTCACCTACACACCCACCACCGGCTTCACCGGCACCGACAGCTTCACCTACCAGATCTGCGACACCGACAACGCCTGCGACACCGCCACCGTCACCATCAACGTCAACACCGTCAGCACCCCCCAGACGCTGGCCGCGGCGGCCGATTCCCGGGTCCTGCAGGCGAGCCCGACGGTCAACTCCGGCACGGTCAACCGGCTCGACGTGGACAGCCCCGGCGAACAGAGCTACCTCCGGTTCAACGTCACCGGCGTCACCGGCACCGTCCAGACCGCCACGCTGCGACTGTTCGTCCGCAACACCTCAGCCAACGCCCCGTCCCTCTACTTCACCGACAACACCTGGACCGAGACCGGCATCACCTGGAACAACAAGCCCGCGGCGACCAGCGCCGCCATCGGCAACGTCGCCGCCGCCACGGCCGGCACCTGGTCCGAGTACGACCTCACCGGCGACATCACCGGCAACGGCACCTACAACTTCGTCCTGCTCCCCGACAGCACCGACGGCGTCCAGTACGACTCACGCGAAGGCACCTCACCACCACAACTCGTGCTCAACGGCGGCGGAGGAGGACCCACCAACGCGCCACCGGTCGCGGGCGACGACAGCGCCACCACCACCGCCGGTACCCCCGTCACCATCAACGTCGCCGCCAACGACCAAGACCCCAACGGCAACCTCAACCCCGCCAGCGCCACGACCACCTGCACCGGCTGTGCCAACCCGGGCCACGGCACCCTGACCAACAACGCCAACGGCACCTTCACCTACACACCCACCACCGGCTTCACCGGCGCCGACAGCTTCACCTACCAGATCTGCGACACCCTCAACGCCTGCGACACCGCCACCGTCACCATCACCGTCTACGCCGTAGGTACCGGTAGCGAGGTGTTCGTCGGCGCCGGCGACATCGCGGACTGCGGGCGCACGACTGATGACGCGACGGCAAACCTGCTCGACAACATCCCCGGCACCGTCTTCACGATCGGCGACACCGCCTACCCGGCCACGACCGCCGGCTTGACCAACTGCTACGCCCCCACCTGGGGTCGACACAAGGCCCGCACCCATCCGACGGCCGGTGACAACGACTACGACCAGGCGAACGCCGCGCCCTACTTCAGCTACTTCGGCGCCGCTGCCGGCGATCCGACGAAGGGCTACTACAGCTACAACCTGGGCGCCTGGCACATCATCCACCTCAACTCGAACTGCTCCAACGTCGGTGGGTGTCGTGCGAGCTCGCCGCAGGGACAATGGCTCCAGGCCGACCTGGCGGCCAACCCCCGTGCGTGCATCCTCGCCATCCACCACGAACCACTCTTCAGCTCCAAGGGCGGTGACTCCGACATGCGCGACTTCTGGACGCCGCTCTACGCCGCGGGCGCCGACGTCGTCCTGAGCGGTCACCGCCACAACTACGAACGCTTCGCGCCACAGACGCCCGCCGGGGTCGCCGATCCCGCTCGCGGCATCCGGCAGTTCGTGGTCGGTACCGGCGGCTCGAGCCTGAGCAGCGCCAGCTCCACCACCGCGGCCAACAGCCAGGTGAGGAACAGCAGCACCCACGGTGTCATCAAGCTCACCCTGCACCCGACGAGCTACGACTGGCAGTTCGTGCCCATCGCGGGCCAGACGTTCACGGACTCCGGGACCACGAGCTGCGGCTAGCGGCCGCTCCCGACCGCGAACCTGCCGGGTCCACGGGAGGCCATGCCGAGGGCTGAGTAGGGTCCGCGGATGGCCTTCGACGTGGACACCACGACCGACGAGCTGGTGGCGGAACTGGACCTGGACGGGACGACCGTCGTGGTCACCGGGGCGACCGGCGGACTCGGCAAGGAGACCGCCCGGGCCCTCGCCGCGACGGGTGCCGAGGTCGTCCTCTGCGGGCGCGACGACGCCAAGGGCCAGGCCGCGGTCGAAGAGATCGGCGGCGCCACCGTGTACCAGCACCTCGACCTCGCCGACCTGGCCGCCGTGCGGGCCGCGGCCGACGAGCTGCTCACCCGCATCGACCGGCTCGACGTCCTCGTCAACAACGCCGGCGTCATGGCCTGCCCGCTCGGCCGCACCGCCGACGGCTTCGAGATGCAGTTCGGCACGAACCACCTCGGCCACTTCCTCTGGACTGCCCGCCTCTTCCCCCTCCTCATGGCGTCGGTCCCCGCCCGCGTCGTCAACCTGACCTCGGCCGGCCACCTGATCGGCGGCGTCGACCTGGACGACCCCAACTTCGAGGGCCGGGACTACGACAAGTGGGTCGCCTACGGGCAGGCCAAGACGGCCAACATCCTCTTCACCCGGGAGCTCGAGCGGCGCTTCGGCGACCACGGGCTGCACGCCTACGCCGTCCACCCCGGCGCGGTGGCCACCGAGCTGGCCCGCCACCTCGACCGGTCCGACTTCGAGGCCATGGTCGAGCGCATGAAGAACCGCCCCAAGGAGGGCCCGAGCACGGAGCTGAAGCAGGTGGACACCGGCGCCTCGACCCAGGTCTGGGCCGCCACGGGCGAGGACATACCGGGCGGCTCCTACCTGGCCGACACCGCGGTCTCCGAGTTCGTCGCCCCCCACGCCACCGACGACGCCGCCGCCCTCAGCCTCTGGGGGCTCTCCGAGCAGCTGGTCGGCGAGCCGTTCCCGAGCTGGGACTAGCGGGGACCCCTACGCAGCGGCGCGCCGTCGCCGGTAGACGATGGCGAGGCCGAGGGCCACCGCGACGACGGGGACGCCCGCCCGGTTCACAGGGCCACCAGAGCGTCGATCACCGCGCGCGCATCGTCAGCGCCGCTGATCTCGAGCGTGACGTCCTCGCGGCCGAGCGTGAGGCCGAAGCGCAGGAACGTACAACAGTCCTGCTCGGCCGCGGCCAAGGAGGCCAGTCGGCCCACGTCGACGCCCCGGGCGAACACCAGGCGCACACCGGTCGCGGTCGCCTCCCGAGCACCGACTTCGGCGTTGACCTCACGCCAGTCCTTCACCCGTTGCGGCATCGCGGTGACCTCGAGCGTGCAGGCGACAGGCGGAGCGCCGCTCGGGGCCAGACAGCCGCAGTCCTCGTCGCAGGGCCCGTCGGGGCGGTGGCCCTCCAGGCCGGCGGCGACGTGGCGCAGCTGACGGCCCAACGCCTCGGCGTCCCGGGCCTGGCGGTCACAGGCCGCGATCTTGTCCACCAGCACCGTGCGAAGCCGGTCCTGCACGGGCCCACACCGGTCGCCGTCCCACAGATCGGCCACCTCGGCGATCTCTTCGAGAGAGAGGCCCAGGGCCTTCGCTCGGGAGATGAAGGTCAGCCGCAGGAGCGAGCGGTCGTCGTACAGCCGGTAGCCGGCAGGCGTCCGCTGAGGCTCGATCAGGCCGACCTGCTCGTAGTACCGCAGTGCGCTGGCGGAGAAGCCGGTACGAGCCGACGCCTCGGCGATGGTGCAGGCCTCCATGGTCGGAGGGTAGACCTTCGACCCAGCTCGAAGGTCAAGGGGCGGCGACGCCACGTGACGACGCATTCGCCGCCCACTCCGTCATGCTGATGACGATGACCTCGGTCGCCGACCCCACCGACACCGACCCCGCCGAGGACGACGACGACCTCGAGCCGGTCTTCGAGGGGCGGAAGGTCGACCTGGGCCGGGCGGTGCTGGCCACCTTCGCCCTGATGTTCCTCGCCGGCGCCGGGGTCTTCGCCTGGCAGCAGGCCGCCAACGAGCCCAGCCCGAACGCGGTCGACATCGGCTTCGCCGACGACATGCGCACCCACCACCTCCAGGGCGTGACCATGGCGTTGAGCTACCTGAAGGACGGCACCGACCCCACGTTCCTCCAGATGGCCAACGAGATCGTCCTCGTCCAGGCCGGCGAGTCCCGGCTGCTCAGCCAGTACCTGGAGGACTGGGGCTCCCCCGACCTCGACCTCGACACGGCCATGGGCTGGATGGACATGGCCCCCGTGGCCCAGACCGAGCAGCCCGGCATGGCCACCGACGCCGAGCTGGCCGAGCTGGACGCCGCCGGGGGCCAGGAGCTCGACGACCTCTTCTCGAGCCTCATGATCGACCACCACCGGGGCGGCACCCACATGGCCCAGTACGCCGCCGACCACGGCTCGGAGGAGTCCATCACCAGCCTGGCGCAGGCGATCGTGACCACCCAGGAGTCCGAGATCGCCGAGATGAACCTCCGCCGGGAGGATCTCGGCCTGCCGCCGGTCTGAGCCAGAACGTTGCTCAGGCGGGCTCCGGGGACCCCCAGGCCAGCACGCAGGGCACCACCCCGGCCCAGACCGGGAGGTCGAGGTCTTCGGGCTCGTCGATGGGACCGCCCGAGCGGGCCTTGGCCGACATCTCCTCCACCTCGAGGCGCAGCACCGCCGTCTGGCGGAGCTCGATGTCGGACGGGGCCCGGACCTCGTCCCAGCGGCCGGGTCGGAGGTGCTCGCTGATCGCCTTCAGCGCGGCGACCTTCTCCTCGCCCTCGACCGGCACGGCCCGACCGAACACCACGGCGGAGCGGTAGTTCAGGGAGTGGTGGAAGGCCGACCGGGCCAGGACGAGCCCGTCCACGAGCGTGGCGGTCAGGCAGACGTCGACCCCGCCGGCCATCGTCCGCAGCAGACGACTGGCCACGGAGCCGTGCAGGTAGATGGCCTCGTCGATGCGGCCGTAGAGCATCGGGATGACGAAGGGCTGGCCGTCGACGACGAAGCCGAGGTGGCCCATCGGGGCGGCGTCGAGGACAGCGTGGACGACGTCGGTCTCGTGACTCCCCCTCTCGGGATGGCGCTTGATGGTGCTGCGCACCGCCATGCTCACGGTGCGAGCTCCTCGGCGCGGGCGGTCACCGTCGCCATTGCCTCCTTGAAGAGCCCGGAGCCGAACGTCAGGCGGGCCACGCCCAGGGCACCGAGGCGCTCGACGGTCGGCCCGCCGGGGTAGGCCAGCACGTTGACGGGTCCGGGGATCGCCTCGGCCAGGTGGGCCGTGGTGGCGTCGTCCAGCCGGCCGATGGGGTACGCGCAGTCCGCCCCGGCGGCGAGATAGGCCGTGGCCCGGGCGATGGCGTCGTCGTCGTCGCCGTCCCCGGACACATACGTGTCGACCCGGGCGTTGACGACCAGGCGCCCGGCGGCGATCTCGACGACGGTGCCGAGGCGCTCGGCCTGCACGGCCACGGGACGAGGGGCGCCGACCGCGTGGTCG
>DATDAH010000235.1:0-4925 GCA_036525535.1 Acidimicrobiales bacterium | reverse complement strand
GCGCGCGTGGCCGAGGCCTTCGTGTCCTCGGTCAGCCGGGAGGTCACCCAGGACATCCCCATCTGGGAGCGGAAGCGCTATGTCCCCCGTCCGCAGCTGGCGGCGGGGGAGGCCCCCATCCTCGAGTTCCGCCGCTGGTTCAGCCAGTTCTACGCGGACACCCCGTAGCGCTCCGCCGGCGCCTGCCCGGAGTCGGACTCGTCGAAGGTCCAGTCGGGCTGCTTGGACCACTGCCGCTCGTCGAGCACGGCCTCGCCGTCGCGGAGGTCGACGATGGGCGCGATCAGGTACGCGTCGGCCGCCTCCCGGGAGGCGTCGAGGTGGGCTGCGACCATGTCCGGGAACTGCTGGAGCACCGAGCCCGCCACCTGCTGGGTCTGCTGGGCCAGGAAGCACCGGGCCCCGTCGGTCACCGTGAGCAGGCAGTCCTCCAGGTGGGCCAGGTCGGCTTCGGTGGCGTCGGAGCGGCGGATCCGTTCCAGCAGGACGGCGGACTGGGTGCCGTCCTGCTTGCACGGGCGGCACTGGCCGCAGGACTCGACGGACAGGAACCGGGTCACCCCGTGGGCCACGGCCACCAGGTCGTCGGTGTCGTCGAAGACGATGAAACCGGTGGCGCCGAGACCGGACCCCGCGGCCCGCATCTCGTCGTAGCCCAGCGGCGTGTCGAACGCGGCGGCGGGCAGGATCGGGTTGGCCGCGCCGGACAGGGCCGCGACCAGGCTCCGGCCCTCGAGTGCCCCGCCGCCGATCTGGGCGATTGCTTCGGCGAGCGTCGTCCCGAGGGCGAGCTCGGCCACATCATGGCGCCGAGTGCTTCCGGTGATGGTGACGACCGCGGTGCCCGGTGAGGTCTCGGTGCCCACCGACCGGAACCAGTCGGGTCCCTCGGCGAGGATGCCGGGCACGTGGGCCAGCGTCTCGACGTTGTTGGCCAGCGTCGGAGGGACGTCACCGCCCGGTGAGGCGAGGTCGGCGCCCGCCGCGAACGCTGGGTCGTCGCCGACGTCGGTCGCACCCCGGCGGTACGGCGGGGCGATGCGGGGGAACGGCGGCCGGCCGGCGACGACCTCGAGCAGGGCGGTCTCCTCGCCGAACAGGTACTCCGACGGTCCCCGGACGACCTCGATGCTGACGTCGGGGGCCCAGCCCGCCCCGGCGACGGCGGCGACGGCCGCCTCCAGCCGGGCGATCTCGGCGGTGAAGCTCGCCTTCGTGGCCACCACGACCCGGGCGGCGTCGACGGCCCGGGCGGCGATGAGCGCCCCCTCGATCACGCGGAAGGGGTTGGCCCGGATGACCGCCCGGTCCTTGAACGAGCCGGGCTCGCCCTCGGCGGCGTTGACGACGACGGTCGTCGGCTGGTCGGACTCGTAGAGGGCGACGGTCTCCCACTTGGTGCCGGTCGGGAAGCCGGCCCCGCCCCGGCCCCGCAGGCCGGCCGCGGCCACCAGGTCGATGATGTCGGTGGGCGCCAGGTTGCGGGCGGTCTCGAGGCCGCGGCCCCCGCCGCCGGCCACGTGGGCGTCGAGGTCGGGGACAGGGGTGGCGTCGAGCACTCGGTTCATGGGCTCGACCTACCCGTTCCGTCCCGCGGTCACCCGTACGGGTGACTCGTTCCCGTGGAGCCGTGCCGCGCTCCCCCCACGCCGCGTGCTACCGGAACGGATCCGCGGCGGGCGGTGTCGACGCGGGCCGCCTGGCGTGGAACAGGATCCGGCTGCTGTCGGGGGACCACAGGGGGAAGGTGTCGAAACCGGCGTCGTGGGTGAGGGCCACCCGGTCGGTGCCGTCGGCGTCCATGACGTAGACGTCCCAGTGGCCACCCCGTGCCGCGATGAACGCCAGCCGCCGGCCGTCGGGGGACCAGCTGGGCACAGCCCCGGGGCCGAGATCGGTCACGGTCCGGTCGTCGAGCGCCAGGACGCCGATGTGGCTCTCCTCGCCCCGGAGCTCGAGCGCGATCTGGTTGCCGTTCGGCGACCACGACGGATACGCCACGGCCTGATCCGCGAGGCGCCGAGGACGGGACCCGTCGGCCCCCATCACCCAGAGCGCGCCGTCGGCCGCCCACTCGCGGACATCGCCGTGGCCGCGGACGAACGCGATCTGTTCGCCGTCCGGGGACCAGGTGGGGGACTGCTCGAAGCCGTCGAGGTGGGTCAGCCGCCGGAGCCCGCCGCCGTGGGAGCCCACCGAGTACAGGTCGCCGTCGGCGGGCTCACCGCGGGAGAACGCGATCCGGGTGCCGTCCGGCGACCAGGCGGGCATCAGGTCGTGGGCGAAGTCCCGCGTCAGGCGTTCCGGCGATGACCCGTCAGGGGCGAACGTGTAGATCTCCCGGTTCAGGTCCCGGTCGAGGACGCCGACGAGGCGTTCGCCGTCCGGAGACCAGCCCCCCGCCAGCGCGCCCGACGGCCAGTGGGCGACGGCGGCCCGTCCGGAGCCGTCGGGGGCAACCGTGTGCCCGTCGAGGGCGGGGCTCGGACAGTCGGGCCCCTCGGTCACCGGGGGTGTGTCGTCGACGGCCGGGAGCACGTACTGCTCCAACAGCGCCAGAGGGCCCACGACCCCGCCGGGGTCGGACCCGGAGCTGTCGTGGGTCAGGACGACGACCAGATCGAGGTCGGGGACCCCGAGCAGCTCCTGGCCGTGGCTGCCGGACGCGCGCCAGACGCGGTGGCCGGCGACGTCCTCGAGCCACCACAGGTAGCCATAGCCCTCGCGGACGGGCTGGAGGCTCGGGCAGCCAAGGTCCCAGACCTGCGCGAGCGACTCGTCCAACCAGGCGGACGGGACCAGGGACTCGCCGTCCCAGTCGCCGTGGTCGAGTACGAGCTGGCCGATCCGGGCCACCTCCCGGGGGGTGAGGAACAGCGAGTGCCCGCCCGCGAAGTAGCCGTCCAGGTCCATGCCCCAGTGCTCGACGTCGATGCCGAGCGGCCCGAACAGGCGATCGGCGGCGAAGGCGCAGAGCGACTCCCCGGTGGCCTCGGTCAAGACGGCTGACAGCACCTGGGTGAGGCCGGTGTTGTAGGCGAACTCCTGGTCCGGCTCGGCGACGGACGGGCGGGAGAGCGCCGCCTCCAGGAACGACGGCTCGCCCGGTTCCACACTGGGCTCCCACTCGTAGGGCGCGGCGTCGTCGGACTCCACGCCGGCCGCCATGGTGAGGAGTTGGCGGACCGTCAGGTCACCGTGCTCGCCGACGAGGTCCTCGGGGAGGAACTCGGCGATCGTCGAGTCGAGCCGGAGGACGCCGTCGGCGACGGCGATCCCCGTGAGCAAGGAGAGGATCGACTTCGACAACGAGTGGACGTTGTCGGCGCTGCCGGGTCCGCGTCCGTTGAAGTACCGCTCGAAGGCCAGCCGCCCGTGACGGAGGACCAGCAGGCTCGCGACATCGGGGGACAGGGCGACGTTCTCGGCCGCGTCTCGCAGCCGGGTGGCGTCCAGGCCGACCTCGGCCGGCTCGGCGGTGGCCAAGGCGACCGGAGCGGTGTCGGTGTAGGTCTCGTTCTCGGCGAAGAACGGCGCATCAGGGTTGGGGGCGAAGTCCTTGCAGCCATCACCCTCGCGATCAGCCTCGGCCCCGGGATCGGTCGTGCACGCGCCCGCACCCAGGGCGAGGGCGAGGACGAGGATCGTGCCGGCGACCCGACCACAGCGAATGTCGACAGCGTGCCACGGTTGCGGACGAGGGTCGGGTCAGCGGCGGGGTCGCTGGGCGTGGGCGTCCAGCGCGTGGGCCACGCACACCGAGAGCCGGCGGGCCGTGGGCACGTGCAGGAACTCGTTGGGGCCGTGGGCGTTCGAGCCGGGACCGAGCACGCCGGTGACCACGAACTGGGCGTCGGGGAAGCGCTCCCCCAGCATGTTGATGAACGGGATGGCGCCGCCCACGCCCGTGTAGAGGGCCGGTTGGCCGAAGGTCGCCGTGGCCGACGCGGCCAAGGCGTCGGCCAGCCAGGGGGCCGTCGGCGCCGCGGCCCACCCGCTGGCCGACTCGTGGCCGCTGATCTCGACCACGGCGCCCGACGGCGGGTCCTCGGTCAGGAGCGCCCGCAGGGCGGCGGCAGCCGTGTCGGCGTCCGCCGTCGGGGGGAGCCGGAATGAGAGCTTGACCGCGGTCTCGGCCCGCAGCACGTTGCCGGCGTCGTACAGCGGCGGCGCGCCCTCGATGCCGACCACCGCCATCGAGGGCAGCCACGTCGTGGCCAGCAGCAGCTCGACGGGGTCGTCGCCCTCGGGCCGGGTCGCGCCCGCGAACGGCAGGCCCGCCAATGGATCGAGGCCGGCGGCCACCGCCGCCTCCGCTTCGCGTCGGCGGGCCTCGGGGACCTCGACGTAGAGCTCGGGCACGAGCAGGTCGCCGGTCTCGCTGTCCTCGATCCGGTCGAGGAGCCGGCGGAGGACCCGGAAGCTGGACGGCACCGCGCCGCCGGCCACCCCGGAGTGCACCCCCTCCTCGAGGACCCGCACGCGGACGTCGAGACCGACGAGGCCCCGCAGGGAGGTCGTCACCCACAGCGTCTCGTAGTCCCCGGCGAAGCTGTCGAGGCAGACGACCAGGCTCACCGCTCCGAGCCGGTCGGCGAGGGCGTCGACGTGGGCGGGCAGGTCGGGGCTGCCGCTCTCCTCGCTGGCCTCGATCAGCACCAGGGCCCGGCCGTGGGAGCCGCCGGCGGCGTGCACGGCCTCCAGGCCGCTGAGGGCAGCGAAGGCGCTGTAGCCGTCGTCGGCCCCGCCCCGGCCGTAGAGGAGATCGCCGTCCAGAACCGGTGTCCACGGACCGAGCCCCTCCCGCCAGCCGGTGAACTCCGGCTGCTTGTCCAGGTGGCCGTTGAGGAGCACGGTGTCGTCGGGGTCACCGTCCCCGGGGGCGGGGACCTCGACCAAAACGACCGGCGTGCGCCCGGGCAGCT
>DATDAH010000234.1:0-45158 GCA_036525535.1 Acidimicrobiales bacterium | reverse complement strand
GAAGCCCAAATGGTGCGACGCCCACCACCTCCAACCCTGGGACGACGACGGCTCCACCGACCTCGACAACGGCGTCCTGTTGTGCCGGAGGCATCACAACCTCATCCACCACACCGGCTGGCGGCTCCGACGCGACCCCGGCACCGGGACCGTCACCGCCCGAAGCCCCGACGGCCGACAATTCACCCGAAGACCCGGCCAAACCCGCTGACCACCCGAAGGTCAGGCACCTCGGTCGAGCGAGAACGCCGGGGTTCAGGAGGGGACGGCGACGATCCACGTGTCGTCGCGGTAGACGACGTCCCACTCCTCGGCTGCTTCGAGGCGGTCGTAGAGATTGGTGTCCTCGTCCCAGAGCACGGCGTCGGCGTCCCAGCGGTCGGCGATCTCGGTCCACTCACCGTTGCCTCGGACCAAGTCGATGTAGTCGTCGACCACGGGCCTCGGGAACATGTCGTAGCGGTCGTCCATGAAGACCTGGACGTCGGTGCCGTAGCGGGCCTCGAGGTAGTTGCCGACGAAGTCCCGGGTGATGACCCGGGACTCGGGCTCCATGTAGCCGTGGGCATCCATCCAGGCGACGGCATCGGTGGGATAGCTGTCGAGGGCGGTCTGGGGGCCGGTCAGCAGTGACCCGAGGGTGACGGCCAGGGCCAGGGCCCCGACCACCAGTGCGGCGGTGCGGAAGACGGGCTTCGGCTCGTCGCCCAGATCGCTCCCGAGGCCCCGCAGGCCGGGCGCCATGCAGGCCAGTGCGACGATGCTGGCCGGGCCGACGTTGCGGCTGCCCAGGAGAGCGGCGACGAAGAACACGGCCGTGGGCAGCAGGGCCCGGAAGCTGCGCAGGCGCAGACCGAGGACGACGGCGACGGCCACCTGGACCACGAGGACCCGGGTCATCGTGTCGCCGAAGTCGGCCGGCTTCCACTCGTCGATGAACGACAGCACGTCGGACTTCTGGAGCAGCTCGAGCGGAAAGACCAGGAGGCGGGGCCCGATGGGGTTGATGGCGCCCAGGAGCACGCCCAGGACCGACCAACCGAGGACGTGGAGCTCTCGGCGGGGCGACTGCCGGTCGAGCCGGCGGCCGACCAGGAGGGTGCCGACGAGGACCAGGCCCAGGGGAAACGAGCCGTGGACGTTGACCCACACGGCGAAGAGGGGAACGCACCACCAGGCCTTGCCGTCCCCGTTGGCCAGCAGGGCCACGACGGCCAGGCCGATGAAGCCGAAGAGCATCGGCCGCTCGGTCCACATCTCGCTGCCGATCACCATGACGGGCATCACGAGGGCCGCTCGGGCCACCACGGCGCCGGCGGGCTCGGTCAGGCGCCAGAGCAGGTAGGCCAGCAGGGCCGTGCCCAGGCCGATCAGGAGGCGGACACCGGCCAGTCCGGCCACGTCCTCCACCAGGGCGTAGACGACCGATGCCAGCCAGGACTGCACGGTCCAGGCCGCCCCATGGGCGGTGAAGCTGTACGGGTCCGTGCTGGGGACGCCGGCGTCGAGGATGAGACGGCCGGTGGCCAGGTGGGTGAGGAAGCTGTTGTCCTGCAGGCGCTGCAGGCCGATGAGCAGGCCCGCCACGGTGACCACCAGGCCGGTCAAGCCGGCCAGGGTGACCTCTCGGCGGCGGACCTCAGGCGCCTCGGGCGCCTGGCCGTCCGGCTCCGGGTCGCGACGAGGCGCCTGGATGGTCGCCATCGTCGTCGCCCCGGTCGTCCGGCGGCTCAGAAGCTTCGGGAGATGTTGATCATGGCCGGTCCGATGACCACCACGAACAACGCCGGGAAGATGCAGAACACCATGGGGATGAGCATCTTGACCGGGGCCTTCTGAGCCTTCTCCTGGGCCAGCTGGCGGCGCTTGATCCGCATCTCGTCGGCCTGGGCCCGCAGCACCCGCCCGATGGAGACGCCGAAGGCGTCGGCCTGGAGGATGGCCAGCACGAAGGAGCGGATCTCGGGCACGTTCGTCCGCTTCTCCATGGCTCGCATGGCGTCGGCCCGCGAGGAACCCGCCCGGAGCTCACCCAACATCCGGGCGAACTCGTCGGACAGCGGCCCGGGGACCGAGCCCACCGTCCGGTCGACGGCCTGCTCGAAGCCCAGGCCGGCTTCGACGCTGATGGTGAGCAGGTCGAGGATGTCCGGCAGCTTGCGCTGCATGATCGACTGGCGCTCCTCGACCCGGCGGTTCAGCACCGAGTCCGGCCCCAGGGCGAGGATGACCCCGCCGAGGCCGAGGGCCCCGAGGCGCAGGATCCCCGTGACGGGCAGGAAGACGGTGACGAAGATGAACCAGGCCGGGATGAGCACCACGGTGATCACCCGGATGGCCAGGAAGCGGTCCACACCGTCGGCGGAGATGCGCCCGGCGTAGACGAACTTCTTGCGCACGGTGTCCACGTAGCCGACCGGCGTGAACCGGCCGCCCAGGGCGGTCAGGCCCTTCAGGATGGGGAGCAGGGCCCGCTGGTAGAGCGGGATCAGCAGCTCCTGGTCACGGACGTCCTGGACCTCGTAGCCCTCGAGCTGGCGCAGCGAGGAGCGGACCGTGGCCTTCTCCTCGGCGTCGCTGAGGAGCATGTAGAAGACGAACCCGACCGCTCCGGCAATGAGAGCGAGGGCGAGGAACAGCATCGGTCAGGCCTCTCAGACGTCGATCTCGATGAGCTTCTTCATCCACCAGAACCCGAAGCCGGCGAGCAGCACCGCGCCGCCCAGCATCATGTTCCCGAGCTTCTCGCTGAACAGGACGCCGATGTACTCCGGGTTGATGACGAACATGGCCGCGCCGAGGCCCAGGGGCAGGAGCCCGAGGACCATGGCCGAGACCTTGCCTTCCGCCGTGAGCGCATCGACGTCCCGGCGAAGCCGCTCCCGGGCCGTCATGGTCTCCGACACCGTCATCAGCAGTTCCGCCAGGTTCCCGCCGACTTCGCGCTGGATCCCGATGGCCATGACGGCCCACCGGAAGTCCGCGCTGCCCATCCGCTCCGCGGCCGCGTCGAGCGCTTCGTCGAGCGGCCGGCCCAGACGGGACTCGGTCACGACCCGACGCAGCTCGTAGCCGATCGGGTCCTCCACTTCCCGGGACACGGCCTCGACGCCCTGCATGAGGGAGTAGCCGGCCCGCAGCGTCCCGGAGAGGAGGGCGAGCATGTCGGGGAGCTGGTTGTTGAACTTCTTCAGTCGGCGCTTGGCCTTGAAGTTGACCGCCGCCTTCGGGATCATGATGGCCAAGACCGTGATGACGATGGTGCCGACCAGGTTCTGGAGCAACACCAGGCTGAGCAGGCCCACGACCGCGACCATGGAGGCGTAGAAGAACAGGGCCTCCGCCGCCCGGAGGGGCAGGTCGGCCCGCTCCAGCTTGGCTTCGACCGCGGCGAGGAAGCCCTGCCGCTCGGCGAAGTCCCCAGTCATCTCGACGGCGCGCTGGATCAGGGCCGTCTTGGCCAGCCCGCCGTCCGCGTCGTCGTCGATGATCGAGCTGTCGTCGACGAAGCCTTCGGAGTACGGCTGCAGGACGTTGGTCAGGTGGCTGGTGTCCCGCTGGGTCAGCATGATCAGGGCGAAGGCCCCGAGCGCGGCGGCCAGGAGGATGAGGCCGACCCCCACGAACTTGGCCAGATCACTCTGGAGCAGGCCGTCGTGGACGGGGAGCGGCGGTTCGGCGAAGAGGTCGGCCGGCTTGTCCGACTCCGAGCCCCGCACGAAGGTGGCAGCCGTCGTCGAGTCACCGACTTGGACCTGGATGTCAGCCACCGCCTCGGCCTCATCGCCGGTCGGGGGCTCGTAGGCGAGGACGTACTGCTGGTCGACCGTCGCCGCCATCGTCGTGCCCATCTCGTCGAGCGCCTCGGAGTCGCCCGTGGTGAGGAGTCGGCCTCCAGCCCGTTCGACGACGTCCTCGAGCCCACCGGTGTCGAGGCGTGCGCCCTCGAGGCCGACGATGTAGGCCGGGGCACCGGCGTTGCGCAGGGCCCCGACGGCGTCGCCGGAGGTGCTGACCGACGCGAGGTTTCCGCTACCCGTCACCACGACCACGCTGGGCTGGGCGTCGGGTGCGTCGGTGGCCAGGAGCTCGGCCGAGCCCGCGATCCCGTCCCAGAGGACGCTCTCGCCGTTGGCCTGCAGCTGGCTGATCGTGTCGAGGATCCGCGCGCGGTCCGTGGTCAGGGCCCGGACGGGCACGACACGGTCGGCAAAGGTCACGATCCCGACCGGAACGTCGCCGGGCAGGCCCTCGACGACCGCGGTGACCGAGTCGCGGATGTCGGCCATGACCGGGTCCATCGCCTCGGAGGTGTCCACGGCGATGACCACGGCCCGGCTCGCGCCGGTGGTGGCCAGGGGCACGACGTCGCCCGAGAGCGGGCGCTCGCTGCCGTTGTCGGTGACGACGGCGCCGGCCAGGTCGCCCTCGTCGCCCTCGTAGGCAACGGTCAGGCGCACGACGTCGCCGCCGGTCGAGTCGACGCCGCGGACGGCCAGGTACGGCGCGGCGGCCTCGTCGTCGGCCGCGAAGGCGATGGCCGGGCCGGCCAGGACGGCCGCGGTGAGCAGGCCGCCGAGGGCGGCGCGCAGGATCCTCATCGGGCGGAACCGATCATCTGGTGTCCGCCGGAGGGCTCGGGCTGGAAGACCTCGGGGCCGAGGCGGATGCCCAGGTCCTGGAGCTTCTCGGTGAACTTGGGGCGAACGCCCGTGGCCTTGAGGTGGCCCCGGAACTTGCCGCGCTCGTCCACGCCGGCGCCGTAGTCGAACAGGAACACGTCCTGGAGGGTGATGACGTCGCCCTCCATGCCCTGCACCTCGGTCACGTGGGTGATGCGCCGGGTGCCGTCCCGCAGTCGGGTCAGCTGCACGATGCAGTCCAGCGCGGAGGCCATCTGCTCCCGGATGGCCCGGACCGGCAGGTCGAAGCCCGCCATCAGGGTCATCGTCTCGATACGGGACAGGGTGTCCCGAGGCGTGTTGGAGTGGATGGTCGTGATCGAGCCGTCATGGCCCGTGTTCATGGCCTGGAGCATGTCCAGGGCCTCGCCGGCACGACACTCCCCGACCACGATCCGGTCGGGACGCATGCGCAGGGCGTTCTTGACGAGGTCACGGATGGTGACCTGGCCCCGACCCTCGATGTTGGGCGGGCGGGCCTCCAACGCCAGGACGTGGTCCTGGTGCAGCTGGAGCTCCTTGGCGTCCTCGATGGTGACGATGCGCTCGTCGGCGGGGATGAAGGAGGAGAGCACGTTCAAGGTCGTGGTCTTGCCGGTACCGGTACCGCCGGCGACGATCAGGTTCAGGCGCCCGACCACGCAGGCCTGCAGGAAGCGGGCCGAGGCGGCGTTCAGGGTCCCGAAGCGGATCAGGTCGTCGATCTGGAACGGGTCCTTGGAGAACTTTCGGATGGTGAGGAAGGGCCCACCGATGGCCAGCGGGTGGATCACCGCGTTGACGCGGGAGCCGTCGGGCAGACGGGCGTCCACCATGGGGCTCGACTCGTCCAGGCGACGACCGACCTCACTGACGATCTTGTCGATGATGCGGCGGAGGTGCTCCTCGTCCACGAAGCGGGCGTCGGTCTTCTCGAGCTTGCCGGAGCGCTCGATGTAGACCGAGCTCGGTCCGTTGACCATGACCTCGGTCAGCTCCTCGTCGTTGAGCAGCCGGTCGATGGGGCCGTAGCCGAGGATGTCGTCGGAGACGTCCTGGATGAGCTGGGCCTTGTCGGCGGCCGACAGCGGCGCCCGCTCCTGCGCCAGGGCGGCGTGGAGCTGCTCGTGGACCCGACGACGCAGGTCCTCCTCGGAGATCCGCTTGTCGTAGAGGATGGGGCCCAGCTCGTCGATGAGGACGTGGTGGATCTTGTGCCGCAGCTCGTCGAGCACAGGGTCCCGCAGGCCGCTCTGACCCGCGGGGGCTCCTCCCCCGTCCTGCAGGCGCTTGTACAGCGACATCAGCTTCTCCTCGGCGGTTGGTTACCGGTCAACGACCGGCGGTCTCGGCAATCAGGAAGGTGTCGGCGAGTTGTTCGATGGCCCGGGTCACGGCCGCCTTGGGGGCGGCGAGGACCACGGGGATGCCCTTGTTCACCGACTGGGGCACCACGACGTCGCTCGGGATCAGGGCATCGGCCTTGACCTGCAGGGTCTTCTCGACCTCGCTGACGTCCAGCTTCACCTTGGAGTTGGCCCGGTTGAGGACCAGGCGGAGCTTGGACATCGGCGTGTTGAGCAGGCGCAGGGTCTGCAGCCCGATCTTGACGTTCTTGATGTTCGGGATGTCCATCCCGGCGACCAGGAGCACGTCGTCGCTGATCTCGATCAGGCCGAGGACGACGTCGTTGAAGTACGCCGGCGTGTCGATGATGACGTGACTGCAGAAGCTGCGCAGCACCTCGACGATGCGCACCATCTCCTCGCCCCGGATCTGGTCGGCGAAGGCCGGCTCCAGGGGGGCGGGCAGCACGTAGAGGCCGGAGGCATCGTGCTGCACGAGCAGGCTCTGGAGCATCGCCGCGTCCATGCCGCGATCGAGCGAGCCGACGGCGTCGACGATGGTGTGCTGGGGGGCCAGCTTGAGCATGACGGCCACGTCGCCGAACTGGAGGTCGGCGTCGACCAGGGCCACGGGCCGGTTGCTCTTCTTGGCCAAGCGCACGGCCACGTTGCAGGCGATGACCGACTTGCCCGCCCCACCCTTGGTCGAGAAGACGGTGATGACCTGGCCGTCGCCGCCGGGCTCGGGGGCTCCGTGGACGTTGTTCGGGTCCATGATCGCCGGCTGCTGCGAGCCACTGCCGAGCATGTCGCCGACCCGTTTGACCGTCATGGCCAGATGGGAGAGGTCCTGGAGCGGCAACACGTCCCGGACGCCGGCCCGGAGGGCCTGCTGGAGGACCTCCGTGGTGAGCTGCTCGGCGATGAGGATGGCCCCGATCTCGGGCCGGGGGCGGGTCAGGCGCTCGACCACGACCAACTGGTCCGGCGAGGCCATCGACGGTCCCAGGACCACGACCAGAGGCGTCCCTGTGAGCTTGGTCGCCAGGGCCTCGATCGACGGGAAGGGCACGGCGTGGGTGCCGAGCTGCATGGCCAGCTGGGTGCGGACCATCTCGTCGACGTCGACGGTGGCCAGCGGCAGGTGGCTCAGGTCCGGGGCGGAGGACAGAGGCTCGAGTCCCATGGTGCCGTTGCTGCTACCGAAGGCGTCGCCGCCCGGGTAGCCGGTCGGCACCGACACCCCGATGGGCGCCAGCTCGACGCCCGCGGCGCCACCGAACGAGTCGGTGCTGCCGAGGGGGTCAGAGAACAGGTTGCTCATAGCTCAGGCTCCGGTGGGGCGATTCGGCGAGTGGGTCGGTTACTGAGGGCCGTCGGGCCCGTAGGGGGTGAGCGTCCCGAAGCGGGTCCGGGCGTCCGTCTCGCCGGGCAGCTCGGCCAGGTCGTTCAGGTCGATCCGGGGGATCGGCTGAGCCTGGTAGTCCGGCCCGGTCAGGGCCAGGCGCAGGGCACTGGAATCCACCGAGGCGATGAGCTGGGCGGCGTCGATCGGGAGATCGAGGGTCAGCAGGCCGCTGGCCTGTGGCGCCTCGGCGGCCGTCTCCTCACCCTCGGCGGCGGCCTGTTCCTCACCGGGCTGCGGCGCGGTCTCCGTGCCGATGGCCAGGATGCGGACCTGGTGGTAGAGGAGGCGGGCGTTCTGCCCGAAGATCCCCTGCTGCTCGGCCGTGTCGGACGACACCTCCGCGTCGGTGGGGTCGCCCTCACCGGTCGTGGCGAAGATGTCGACCAGGTCACCGGGGACGAGCAGGCCGGCGACGCCGCTCGTGCTGTCCACCGAGATCGTGTAGGCGACGTGGTTCTCCTCGAGGCGTCGTCCGAACCCGATCGAGTTGGTCGTCGGATCGACGAACATCCCCTCCACCAGGACCTGGTTGGCAGCCAGCGTGTTCAGGGCCACCTTCCCGGTGATCTGGTCGAAGTCGGTGATGCGGGTGGCGGGCAGGAACTCGCGGGCGATCTCGTCCTCGACGATCCAACCCTCCTGCACGGCCTGCTCACCGGGGACCCCCTGGGGGATGTCCGCTCGAACGACCAGGACCGAGACGCGCTCGGCGTCCCCGTTCGCTCGTTCCTCGACACCGCTGACGTACTTGAGTACGACGAATGCGGCGATACAGCCCACCGCGATCGCCGCGATGAGGATCATGGTTCTGCGAGAGCTCACGTCCGACCTCTTTGCTGGTTGCGCCTGTGCCGGTGGGCCCGGCCTGTGTCTCTCACTAGGTCGGCCGGACCCTCCGCGTGCTTAGCGATTGGTCGAACGGGAATGGGGAAAGGCGCGGCGCTCCGTCGCGACCCCAAACGACGTCGAGGCGACAACCCACGGAATCCGTGAGCTGTCGCCTCGAGTTTGGAACTGGTGCCGCCCTCAGGCGGCGGGATCAGGCGGTGGCGTCGTCCTCGCCGGGGGCCTCGGCGACCTCCGCCTCGGGCTCGGCGGCGGCCTCGGCCCCGTCGGGCTCCGCGGGGGCCTCGGCGACTTCCGCCTCGGGGCCGGCGGGGGCCTCGGCGTCCTCGGGCTCGGCGGGGGCCTCCAGGCCGGCATCGGCCAGGGCGGCGGCCATGGCGCCGTTGCCGTCGCCGGCGGCGGCGTCCTCCTCGGTCGCCGGCGTGGCGGTCGGCACCTTGGGCTGGCCGGTGGCCGGATCCAGGCCGTGCTCCTCGTAGTACTCGGCCCAGGCTTCGTCGATCTCACCGGACGGGCCGACGTAGTTGCCGGACTCGTCGTAGGCGTGCTCGCCGAAGTGCTCCTGGTACTCGGCGGCCACGACGCCACCTTCCGCGGCCTGCTTGATCGACAGGCTGATGCGGCGGCGCTGGAGGTCGAGGTCGATGACCTTCACCCACAGCTCCTCGCCCGGCGTGACGACCTGCTCGGGCAGCTCGACGTGGTGGGCCGACATCTCCGAGATGTGGACCAGGCCCTCGATGCCGTCGCCCACCTGGACGAAGGCGCCGAAGGGAACGAGCTTGGTGACCCGGCCGTAGACGAGCTCGCCGACCCGGTGACCGGACGCGAACTCCTCCCACGGATCCTGCTGGGTGGCCTTGAGCGAGAGGCTGATGCGCTCCCGGTCCAGATCCACTTCCAGGACCTGCACCTCGATCTCGTCACCGACGGCGACGACCGAGCTGGGGTGGTCGACGTGCTTCCAGGACAGCTCGGACACGTGGACGAGGCCGTCCATGCCGCCGAGGTCGACGAAGGCACCGAAGTTGACCACCGAGGAGACGACACCCTTGCGGCGCTCGCCCGGCTTGAGGTTCTCCAGGAACTCCTCGCGCTGCTCGCGTTGGGTCTCCTCCAGCCACGCCCGGCGGGACAGCACCACGTTGTTGCGGTTCTTGTCGAGCTCGATGATCTTGGCCTCGAGGACCTTGCCCACGTACGGCTGGAGGTCGCGGACCCGGCGCAGCTCCACCAGGGAGGCGGGTAGGAAGCCCCGCAGCCCGATGTCGAGGATCAGGCCACCCTTGACGACTTCGATGACCGGGCCGGAGACCATGCCCTCGGCCTCCTTGATCTCCTCGATCTTGCCCCAGGCCAGCTCGTACTGGGCCCGCTTCTTCGACAGGATCAGGCGGCCATCCTTGTCCTCCTTGGTGAGGACCAAGGCGTCGAGGCTGTCGCCCAGCGACACGATCTCGGACGGGTCGACATCGTTGCGGATCGACAGCTCACGGCTGGGGATCACGCCCTCGGACTTGTACCCGATGTCCAGCAGGACCTCGTCGTGGTCCACGCGTACGACGGTGCCGCTGACGAGCTGGCCGTCCTTGACCTCGACCATAGTGGCCGAATAGGCCTCGTCGAGGCCGGCACCGAGGTCGTTGTCCACGATCTGGCGGGGGTGGTACACCCCCTCCTCGTCGAAGGTGCCGAAGGGGCTGTCGGCGGCGGGGGGATCGGCGACAGCGGTCGCCGAGGGGGTGAGGTCGTCGGACCCGGGGAGGGGACTTTCGTTGGTCTGGACAGTGGGAACCGGAGGGCAGAAGCGCACCCCCGGGGAACGGACTGAAAGGCTACCGGCGCATTCGGCCGACGGCGAGATACTCAGGAGAGTCGACCGTGGGGTCGTCCCGGCCGTAGCGGCCGGGACGGACGGACCACAGGCCTGCCACGGAGAAGCCACAGCGGTCCAGGAGCAGGCGCAGCTCCCGGGGCGTGTAACAGGTCGTCCAGAGCTCCTGCTCGGCCGGGCGGCCCTCGGGGTCGTGCACCACCGTGTGCTCGTGCAGGACGCCGCTCCCGGCGTCGAAGTCCTCCCCGTCGCCAAGATCGCGCACGGCGAAGTACGACGAGAAGGCGGTGAGCGCCAGGCGCCCGCCCGGTCGGAGCACCCGGGACAGCTCGGCCAGGACCACCTCGTCGGGCTCGACTCCGGCCGCCAGCCGGGCGGCAGCCGGTCCCCCGGTGAGGCCGAAGCCCCCTTGGCAGAGCGACACCACCGCGTCAACGGTGCCGTCGGCGATCGGCAGGTTCCGGGCGTCCCCCCGCACGAACGGCAGCTCGGGCGCCTCCTCGGCGGCTACGGCCAGGAACCGGGCCGAGACGTCGAGGCCGATGGGAGCAACACCGTGCCCGGCCAGGGCGCGGACGTGGCGACCGGTGGCGCAGCCGAGGTCGAGGACCCGCTCCCCCGGCGTCAGGGCCAGGGCCTCGACGAGGAAGGCGGCCTCCTGGGCCGTGCCCTTGGTGAAGGAGTAACGCTCGTAGGCCGCCCCCACGTGGTCAGCCAAGGGCTCGAACCAGTGGGTCGGCCCTCCAGCGCCGGCGTCAGCGGCCGGGGCACTCCCAGTGAGGTGGGGCGAACTGCCAGGTCTTCTGCCCGCCGAGGGTCCCGTCACAGACATCCGCCGTCGCCACGGCGAGGCTGGCGGAGACGAGGACGTAGATGGCGAGGGCAAGCGCCAAGCAGAACCAGATGCTGGCTCGGGTGGCTCGTTTGGTGGACATCGGCCGCTCCTGCCCTCCCCATCGGCCGGAGGGGGCGGGGAGTTGAGCGCGGCATCACGTTTTTGCCGCCGCCCAGCTGTCCCCGAAGGCGAGATTGACCTCGAGGGGGACCCGGAGGTCGGCCGCCCCCGACAGGATGGTCGTGGTCAGCTCGGTCATGGCGTCGTGCTCGGCGGGGTCGACCTCGAGCAACACCTCGTCGTGGACCTGCAGGACCAGCCGGCTCTCGTGCCCGCCGGCCAGCAGGGCCTGGTCGAGGCGGACGAGGGCGACCTTGAAGATGTCGGCGGCCAGGCCCTGGATGCCGGCATTCATGGCCTGACGCTCCCCCGCCTGTCGGATGCGGAAGTTGCTGCTGCTCAGCTCGGGGATCGGGCGCCGTCGTCCGAACAGGGTCTCGGTGTAGCCCCGCTCGCGGGCCTCGGCCACGGTCTGGTCCATGTAGGCCCGCACCGCCGGGAAGGCCACGAAGTAGGCGTCGAGGATCGCGGCCGCTTCGTCGGTGGGGATCGATAGGCGCTGACCCAAGCCGTAGGCCTCCATGCCGTAGGCCAGGCCGTAGGAGACCATCTTGGCCTTCGACCGTTGCTCGCCGGTGACGCCGTCGGCCTCCACCCCGAAGATCCGGGAGGCGGTCTCGGTGTGGATGTCCCGACCGCTCTCGAACGCGTCGATCAGGCCGGGGTCCTCGGCCAGGTGGGCGATGCACCGGAGCTCGATCTGGTTGTAGTCGGCCACCAGCATCTCGAAGCCCGGGGCGGGGACGAACGCAGTGCGGAACTCCTTGCCGGCCTCGCGGCGCACCGGGATGTTGTGCAGGTTCGGGGCGTCGGAGCTGAGCCGGCCGGTGCGGGCCACCGTCTGGTTGAAGGTGGCGTGGATGCGGCCGTCCGGGCCGATCTCGGCCAGGAGGCCTTCGCCGTAGGTCCCCCGCAGCTTCTCGACCTCGCGGTAGCGCAGGAGGTGCTCGATGATGGGGTGCTGGCCGAGGAGCTTCTCGAGGCTGGCGGCGTCGGTGGAGTAGCCGGTCTTCGTCTTCTTCTGCGGGGTGAGGCCCAGCTTGTCGAAGAGGATCTCCCGCATCTGCTTGGTGGAGTTCACGTTGAACGGCTCGCCCGCGTCCTCGACGATTTGGGCGCTGAGCACGTCGCATTCGGTGACCAGTTGCTGGTGGATGGCCTCGAGGACGGCGCGGTCCACCGCGATGCCGACCGCCTCCATGCGGGCCAGCACGCCGACCAGCGGCACCTCGATGTCGTCGAAGAGCTGCTGGACGCCGTTGGCCACCATCGACGCCTGGAGGGGGGCGATCAGGCGGTCGACCGCCAAGGCCTCCCGGCCGGCTGTGACCCCGGGCGACGTGGCGGTCTCGTCGAGGTCGAGCTGGCCTTCGGCGCTGGCCGACTGCTCGGGGAGCTGGAGCTGGGCGTACCGGATCAGCAGTTCTTCGAGGAGGTAGCGGGACTCGGCCGGGTCGAGGAGGTAGGCCGCCAGCATCGTGTCGACGCCGAGCCCGGCGTCGACCCCGAGCTCGGTGAGGCTGCGCAGGAGTGGCTTCGCCCCGTGGGCCGCCAAGCGGCGGCCGTCGGTCGGCGCGGTGGCCGCGAGCGCGTCGCGGACCTCGGCGTCGGCCAGCAGCTCGGCCGGGATCCAGGTCACCTCCGCGGCGGCCGGCTCGGTCACCAGGGCCAAGCCCGCCAGCGGGCTACGGCCTGGGGGGCCGGTCCAGGCGCCGGCCACCGCCACGAGGCGGTCGGCGGCGGCCAGGCCGTTGAGCACGGTGATCGCGTCGGCGATCGTCTCGGTCTCGACGACCTCCGCCTCCAGCACCTCGGAGCCACCGAGGGCCGGGCCCAGGTCGTTGTCGAACGCTTCGGCCAGGCGGTCGAAGAGGGTGCGGAACTCGAGGAAGTCGAAGAGCTTCCGCACCTCTTCGGTCTCGAAGGTCCCCATGGTGAGGTCGTCGAGCTGGACCTCGAGGGGGATGTCCCGGAGCAGGACCATGACCTCGGCGTTCAGGCGGGCCTGGGCCTCGTTCTCGGCCAGGTTCTGGCGCAGCTTGGGGGTCTGGTCGTCGAGGTGGGAGAAGATCCCGTCGAGATCGCCGTACGTGTTGACGAGCTTGGCTGCCGTCTTCTCGCCCACACCGGGGATCCCCGGGAGGTTGTCGGACGGATCGCCCCGGAGGGCGGCGTAGATCACGTAGTCGGTCGGCGCCACCCCCGTGCGCTCCTTGATGCCGGCCTCGTCGTAGTCGGCGTAGTCCGACACACCCCGCTTGTTGTAGATCACCCGGATCAGGGGGTCCTCGACCAACTGGTAGGTGTCCCGATCGCCGGTGACGATGAGCACCTCGTCACCCGCGTCCCGGGCCCGGGTGGCGAGGGTGGCCAGGATGTCGTCGGCCTCGTAGCCGGGTGCTTCGAGGATGGGGATGCGCAGCGCCTCGAGGACCTGGCGGACGAGGCCCATCTGCTGGCGCAGGATGTCGGGAGCGGTGTCCCGGTTGCCCTTGTAGGTGGCGACGCGCTCGTGCCGGAACGTCGGCTCCGGGCGGTCGAACGCCACCACCACGTTGGTGGGCTGGTGGTCCCGGATCAGGTTGATCATCATCGACGTGAAGCCGAAGACGGCGTTGGTGACCTGGCCGGAGGCAGTGGCCATGTCGGTGGGAAGGGCGAAGAAGGCCCGGTAGGTCAGCGAGTTGCCGTCGACGAGCATGACCTTGTTGGTGGCCGGCGTCGCGCCCACCGAGGGGTCCGGCATGCTCAGCTCGCTTCCGGTGTCAGTTCCCCGTCGATGATGTCCTGGGCCACGCGCTTCATGGTGTGGCGACGGTGCATGGCCGTCTTCTGGATGAAGGCGAAGGCGTCGGACTCATTCATCTTCTGGCGGTCCATGAGCTGGCCCTTGGCCCGGTCCACCACCTTGCGGGTCTCCAGTTGCTCTTCGAGGGACTCGGCCTGCTCGTGGAGCGCCCGCATCTCGTGGAAGCGGCCCAGGGCCACCTCGAGGGCGGGCACCAGCTCGCTGCGCTGGAACGGCTTGACCAAGTAGGCCAGGGCGCCGGCGTCGCGGGCCTTCTCGATCAGGTCCCGCTGGCTGAACGCGGTGAGGATCAGTACGGCCGCCCGGCGCTCGCCGGCGATCTCCCGGGCGGCGGACAGGCCGTCCAGCCCCGGCATCTTGATGTCCAGGATGGCGATGTCGGGCTCGAGCTCCTTGACCAGGTCGACGGCCTCGTCGCCCCGGCCGGTCTCGCCCACGACCTCGTAGCCCTCTTCCTCCAGGGTCTCCTTGAGGTCCAAGCGGATGATGGCTTCGTCCTCGGCGATGACGACACGCGTCGACACGGGTTCGGGGCTCCTCAGATGGCTCTTGCTCGCGAACCGGCGACTGTACTTGCCGATCCCGGTCGGGCCGCGACTGGTGACTCAGCCACCGCCGAGCTGGTCCAGCAGACGGTCCTGGTCCTGCTCCAGGCGCTCGATCTCGGCCTCTACCTCAGCCCGGTGCCGGGACAGGGCGGCCGCGTGGCGCTCGGCGTCGCTGTGCTCGCGCTGGGCCAGTGCGGTCTCCGAGACCATGGCTCGGATGCGAGCGTCCTCAGCCTCCTCGCCGAGCTGGGTCATCTGCTCGGCGGTGATGCCCAGCTCCTCGCGGAGCAGCTGCAGGCGGCGGGAGTTGTCCCGGAGCCGTCGCTCCACGGTCGACCGGCGCACGGCCCGATCCTACGAGGCCGACTGGCCGGCGGAGGGGACGCCCCGGGCATCATGGCGGCGTGTGGCGCCTGTTCCTGGTCCTGGTCCTGCTAGCGCCCCTGTGCGCATGCGGCGGCACGGACCAAGCCGACTGTGGTCCGGTGACCAGGGAGGCACTCGACCCGAACTCGGGTCTGCACGTCCTCCCCGACCAGGACCAGCCGAGGTACACGACCGACCCGCCCACGTCCGGCGCCCACTACTCGCTGCCGCCGCCCACCGGGGTCCAGGACGACCCGATCGAGCGCCCGCTGCAGGTGACCGCCCTCGAGGGTGGTCAGGTCCTCGTCCAGTACCGGGACCTCGCGGCCGCGGACGTGACCCGATTGGAGGACCTGGCGTCCGACATCGTGGTGGTGGCTCCCAACCCCGACCAGGCCGAGCCCGTCGTGCTGACCGCCTGGATCACCAAGCAGACCTGCTCCGGCGTGGACGTGGACACGGTGGCGACCTTCATCGACGAACAAGCGGGCCACGGTCCCGGGACCGACTTCTGACAGCCTCGGCCATCACGACGAGGACCACGGCCAGGCAGCCGCCGAAGGGGATCCACAGCGGGGCGATGCCCGCCGTCGGTGACTCGTCGCCGATGCCGACAGCCAGGGGGCCCCTTCGTCGTTTGAGGAGGGATGGCTCAGACGAACCTCGTTACGCTGCTGGCGCGGCGGTGGCGCAACACGGCTGACGCGATGCCCTCAAAAGGCATTGTCCGCAAGGACATGCGGGTTCGAATCCCGTCCGCCGCACAACGACGGCCAACGGCCAGAACATCGCGGGGTCATGGCGGCCGGACCTGGAGCACCTCGACCGCTTCATCGGGCCGAAGTGGTAGCTACGGTGGGCGGGGATGAAGTGGCTGGTCGGGGTCGTCGCTGTGGTGGCCCTGATCGCCGCCGTCCGCGAGCAGCGGATCCGGTCGCTCGAGGCCCAGTTCGATCCGGGCCCGACGCCGTGACGGGCCCGGTGAAACCATCCTCGCTCTCCGCCGGTCTGACCACCGTGGCGGCACCCGGTAGGCCAGCATGATCGCGTTCACGTTCCCGGGGCAGGGCTCTCAGAAGCCCGGCATGGGTGAGCCCTGGAAGGACCATCCCTCCTGGGAGCTGGTCGAGGAAGCCACCAGCGTCGCCGGCCGGGACGTGGCCCATCTCCTGCTCGAGGCCGACGCCGACGATCTCCGCGAGACCCGCAACGCCCAGCTCGCCACCTACGTCACCAGCCTGGTCGTCCTCGACGCCGTCGAGCGCCTCGGTGTCGACCCGGCCCGGGTCGCCGGGCCCAGCCTGGGTGAGTACACGGCCCTCACGGCCGCTGGCGTCCTCTCCTTCGCCGACGGCATCCGCCTGGTCACCGAGCGGGGCGAGGCCATGCAGGTGGCCGCGGCCGAGCGGGCGGGGACCATGGCCGCCGTGGTCGCCCTCGACGACGACGACGTGGCCGTGGCCTGCGCCCGAACCGACGGCGACGTCTGGCTGGCCAACCACAACGCCCCCGGCCAGGTCGTCATCGCCGGCGCCCCCGAGGCCATCGAGGCCGCCGGCGCCCACGCCAAGGAGCTCGGCGCCCGCCGGGTCATCCCCCTCGAGGTCAGCGGGGCGTTCCACACGCCCTTCATGGCGTCGGCCCGGGACCGCCTGCGCAAGGCCCTGGCCAAGGCCGACCTCCGCGACGCCGAGCTGCCCGTGCTGGCCAACGTCGACGCCCACGCCCACACCTCCGCCGCCGACTGGGAGAACCTGCTCGCCGCCCAGCTCTGCAGCCCCGTGCGCTGGCGCCACATCCTCCATGCGCTGCATGACGAGGGCGTCAGCCTGTTCGTCGAGCTCGGTCCGGGCGCGGCGCTGACCGGCATGGCCAAGCGCACCCTCGAGGGCGTGACCACGCTCAGCGTCAGCGTCCCTGACGACCTGGACAAGCTCTTGAACACGATCTCCGAGCCCCGCTCCGCCGACGTGGCCCACGAAGCCGGCGAGCACCTCTTCGTGACCGAACGCCTGGTGGTCAGCCCGGGGGCGGGCGTGTTCCGGAGTGAGCCCGGGGTCGGGGCGGGCACACCGGTCGAGGCGGGCACCGTGGTGGGCCACGTCGGTGACCTCGAGGTCCGGTCCGCCTTCGCCGGCGAGCTGGTCGACGTGTTGGCCGTGGACGGTGAGCGCCTCGCGCCCAGCGAGCCCGTGGCCTGGCTCCGGAGCGCTTGACCATGGGTTCGGCGATCACCGGCTGGGGCGCCTCGCTCCCGGAGAAGGTCATCACCAACGTCGACCTCGAAGGCTGGCTCGACACCAACGACGAATGGATCGTCGAGCGCACGGGCATCCGCGAGCGCAGGGTCGGGGGCGTCACCTCCGACCTCGCGGTCGAAGCCGCCCAGGGGGCCTTGGACCGCTCCGGGCGGCGCCCGGAGGATGTCGACGCCCTCGTCGTCGCCACCACCACACCGGACCAGACCGTGCCGGCCACTGCCTCGACCGTGCAAGAGATCCTCGGCCTGGACTGCGGGGCCTTCGACCTCAATGCCGCCTGCTCGGGCTTCGTCTACGGCCTCGTGGTGGCCCACGGCCTGCTGGCGATCGGGCACCGTTGCGTGCTCGTGGTCGGGGCCGACACCCTGAGTCGCATCACCGACTGGGACGACCGGGGCACGGCGATCCTTTTCGGTGACGGTGGCGGTGCCGTCGTGCTGGAGGCCGTGGACGAGGACCGGATCCTGGCCTGGGACCTCAGTTCGGACGGCAGCGGCCGGAACCTGCTGTATGCCGATGTCGGCGCCACCATGAAGATGGACGGGCCCGAGATCTACCGGCGGGCGGTCCGGGTCATCGTCAGCTCCGCGCAGGCGACGCTCCAACGGGCGGGCTTGGAGGCCGCTGACCTCGATCTGCTCGTGCCCCATCAGGCCAACCAGCGGATCATCGACGCGGCCTGCCGTCGCCTCGGCGTGCCCGACGAGAAGGTCGTGTCGGTGCTCGAGCACACCGGAAACACGTCCGCGGCCTCGATCCCGTACGCGCTCGCCGAGGCTGCCGACCAGGGTCGTGTGGCCGACGGCGCTCTGGTGCTCCTCGTGGGCTTCGGCGCGGGGATGACCGGAGCCAGCGCACTCCTGCGTTGGGGCCGGTGACCGACGCCGGTCGCGTCGCCCTCGTGACGGGCGGGAACCGGGGAATCGGGCTGGCCTGTGCCACGGCCCTGGCCGAAGCGGGCTACCGCGTCGCGATCACCCATCGGGGCGAGGCCCCCGACGCCCCGGGGCTGCTCGCCGTGCCCTGCGACGTCACCGACCCCGCGACGGTCGAGGCCGCCTTCGCCGCCGTCGAGGAGGCGCTCGGCCCGGTGGAGGTCCTCGTCCACGCCGCCGGCATCAACGCCGACACCCTCCTGCTCATGATGAAGGAGGAGGACTTCAGCCGGGTTATCGACGCCAACCTCACCGGTGCGTTCCGGGTGAGCAAGCGGGCGGCCAAGCGCATGCTGCGGGCCCGCTGGGGGCGGATCATCCTCGTGGGCTCGGTCGTGGGCCAGATCGGCTCCGCCGGCCAGGCCAACTACGCCGCCAGCAAGGCCGGCCTGGTCGGGTTCGCCCGTTCCCTGGCCCGTGAGCTGGCACCGCGGTCGATCACCGTCAACGTGGTCAGCCCCGGGCCCGTCGACACCGACATGTTGCGGGCCCTCGACGACGATCAGCGGGCCCTGCTCACGTCGATGGTGCCCCTCGGCCGGGTCGGCCAGCCCGAAGAGGTCGCCGCCGCCGTGGGCTACCTCGCGTCCGACGCCGCCGCCTACCTGACCGGCGTCAACCTGCCCGTCGACGGCGGCCTGGGCATGGGCGTGGGAAGCTAGGCCCAGTTCATCGAGTTCACCGAGACAGGAGAAGACCCCCCGTGAGTGATGATCTGTTCGAGCGCTTCAAGGGCCATGCCGTCACCGTGCTCGCTGTCGACGCGGACAAGGTGACCCTCGAGGCCAACTTCGCCGACGATCTCGACGCCGACAGCCTGGATCTCGTCGAGCTGGTCATGGCCCTCGAAGACGAGTTCGACGTCAGCATCGAGGAAGAGGAGCTGGAGGGCGTCACAACCGTCTCCCAGGCCGTCGACCTCGTCCGCTCCAAGCTCTGACGATGGACGGACCACGGGTCGTCGTGACCGGCGTCGGGGTCGTGTCGGCGGTCGGCATCGGGGCCGAGGCCTTCTGGGCCGCCCTGCTCGGCCCGGCCCAGGTGGGCAAGACCCGGGAGATCCAGGACTGGGACCCGGGACCCTGGTTCGACGGGCCCAAGGATGCCCGGCGGGCTGACCGGTTCGCGCAGCTGGCCGCAGGGGCCGCCGGTTTGGCCCTCGAGCAGTCGGGCGACCCGGGCGGGGACCCCGACCGGATCGGCGTGCTGGTCGGCACGGGCATCGGCGGCCTCCACACACTGGAGGACCAAGTCGAGGTCAACCGGGTCCGGGGCCCCGAACGGGTCTCACCGTTCCTCATCCCCATGCTCATGCCCAACGCCGCCGCCGCCGGCATCTCCATGCGCCACGGCTTCCGGGGCCCCTGTGAGACCACGGTGACGGCCTGCGCGGCGGGGACCCACTCCATCGGCAACGCCGCCCGGCTCATCGCGACCGGTCGCTGCAACGCCGTCGTCACCGGCGGCACCGAGAGCGCCATCACCCAGACCGGAGTGGCCGGCTTCGAGAACATGACCGCCCTCAGTAGCTCGGGGGTGTCCCGACCCTTCGACCGCGACCGCGACGGCTTCGTCATGGCCGAAGGGGCCGGTGTCCTCGTGCTGGAGGAGCTGGAGCACGCCCGCGCCCGCGGCGCCACACCGCTGGCCGAGGTCCTGGGGTCGGGCAGCACGGCGGATGCCCACCACATCACCGCGCCCTCGCCCGGCGGGTCGGGCGCGGTCACCTGCATGGAGCTGGCGTTGGCGGACGCCCGCCGCAGCCCGGATTCGGTGCGTCAGATCAACGCCCACGGCACCTCCACGCCCCTCAACGACGCCGCGGAGGCGGAGGCCATCGTCAAGGTCTTCGGGGCCCAGGGGCCGCCGGTGACCTCGATCAAGGGGATCACCGGCCACAGCCTCGGCGCCGCTGGTGCGTTGGAGGCCGCCGCCGTCGTGCTCTCGATGCAGCACCGACTGATCCCGCCCACCGCCAACTACGTCCAGGCCGAGGACGACCTCGCGCCCATCGATGTCGTCACCGGCGAGGGACGGGAGTGGGAGCCGGGCCCCACCCTGTCGAACTCGTTCGGCTTCGGCGGCCACAACGGCTGCATCGTCTTCGACGCCCCGCCGGCCGGCTAGCCCTCGGGCAGCTCCGACCGTCGAACGGCGAGGAAGAAGAGGCCGGTCTCACAGGCCAGCTCCCCGTTCACGGTGGCCCAGCCCTGCCCCTTCCCTGCCCGCTTGGACCGCTGGGTGAGCTCGACCTCGAGGTCGATCTGCTCGCCGGGGCGGACCTGCCGGCGGAACCGAGCCTTGTCGATCCCACCGAAGAACGGAATGGCGTCGGCGTCGGTCTCACCGGCCATCGCCGCCACCGCCCCCACCTGGGCCAAGGCCTCGATGAGCAGGACGCCAGGCACGACGGGATAGTCGGGGAAGTGCCCGGCGAAGAACGCCTCGTCGCCGGTCGGGTGCCAAAGGCCGGTGGCCCGCTCGTCGGGGACGATCTCGGTGATCTCGTCGACCAGGAGAAACGGGGGTCGATGCGGGATGATCGCCTCGGGTCGCGGCATCGGCTCGCCCGGCGACCACAGCGGCGGGCTCACGAGCCCAGCGCGGCCAGGAACTCGGGCGCGTCGTGATCGGTCGGCCCCATCGACGCAGGACGGCTCACGAGCCCAGCGCGGCCAGGAACTTCGTCGGCGTGTCCTTCGGGCTGATCTTGTACCAGGCCTCCTGGATCTTGCCGTCGGCGCCGATGAGGAACGACGACCGGATGATCCCCATGTAGGTCTTCCCGTAGTTCTTCTTCTCGCCCCAGACGCCGTAGGCGTCGGCCACGGCGTGCTCGGGGTCGGAGAGCAAGGTGAACCCGAGCCCGTACTTCTCGTCGAACTTGGCCAGCTTGGGTGGAAGATCGGGGCTGATGCCGAGGATGACGGCTTCGCCGACGTCGTCCTTCACGTCCCGCAGGCCACAGGACTGGGTCGTGCAGCCCGGCGTGTCGGCCCGGGGGTAGAAGTAGACGAGGACGGGCCGGCCCTTGAAGTCCGCCAGCTTCACCTTCTCGCCGTTCTGGTCCAGCAGGGCGATCGCCGGCGCTTTGGCCCCCGCCTCGAGTCGTGTGGGATCAGCCATGGGCGCAAGGTAGCCGCCGTTGGCCCGACATCGGTCCGCTCAGCCGAGCCGCAACGCCTTGATCGACTGGGCGATCCAGCCGGCCTCAGGCGCGTAGTACCGCGGTCGGGTCCAGAAGACGTCGGTGCCACAGGACGCCACCTCGTCGAGGACCACCTGACGGCTGGCCCGCAGGTGGGTCGCCATCACCCGGCAAACCGGTGGGGCGTTGGTGCATCCCCACCCCGCGGTCGTGGCGCGGTCCGGGACCTGCGGTGCGACGGTGGCCAACTCGACCGTGGGGCTGGACTGGCGGGCGGCGCGGCGCACGACCGCGATGTCGTGACGGTTGTCAATGCTCAGATCGAACGTCTCCGGCACGGCGTGGCCCACCGTGTCCTCTCGGGGCCGGTGGGAAGGCTGCCGGGCTCCGTCGTGGCCTAGCCGGCTCGGGGTCGGAGTCGACCGCTGTTCAGTTCGAGGACTCGGTCGGCGGCCTCGAAGGCGATGTCGTTGTGGGTGGCCATTACGCACGCCGTTCCCTCAGCAGCCAGGAGCCCGAGGACGACCATCGTGCTCCGGGCCCACTCCTCGTTCTGGTGGGAGATCGGCTCGTCCGCCACCAGCAACGGCGGCTTGACGACTGCTGCTCGGGCCAGCGCCGCCCGTTGCTGCTCACCCAGCGAGACCTCGCTGGGGTAGCGACCCGCCAGGTGCGCGATGCCGAGTCGGGCCATCAGGTCGGAGGGGTCGTCGCCGGACACCGCCCGCGCCAGGCGCAACGGCAGCGCGACGTTCTCGGCGACGGTCAGCTCGTCGAGCAGGCCGAGCGACTGAGGCACGATCGCCAGCTCGCGCCAGCGTCGCTCCGTCGCCGTCGCCCCTCGTTGGAACGCGACCGACCCGACGTCGGGTTGCTCCCAGCCGGCGATGATCGTGAGCAGGGTGGTCTTGCCCGACCCCGAGCGGCCGGCGATCGCGAGGACCTCGCCGCGGGCGACGGCGAGGTCGACGCCGTCCAGTACCGCCACCGACCCGGCTGGTGTCACGAACGACTTCCCCACTCCGGATAGCGCGAGCACGGGTCGGTCATCCACGGTCGTCACGAGACCACCCGCCCGTCTCGCAGCTGCACCACGTGATCGGCGGCGGAGACGACCGCGGCGTCGTGGGAGGCGACGACGAGGGTGGTCCCGCGGCTCACCAGCCCACGCATGATCGCGACCAAGGTCGCTCCCGCCGCGGCATCGAGCTCGGCCGTCGGCTCGTCGGCCAGCAGCAAGGTGGGCTGGCCGACCGCGCCGGCCGCGAAGGCCACGCGCTGCTGCTCCCCGCCCGACAACTCCGCCGGGAAGCAGTGATGGCGGCCGGCGAGGCCGACCGCGTCGAGCATTTCCGGGGCCTCGCCCCCGTCGGTACCGCGGAGGCGGGCCGCCAACTCGACCTGCTCGTCGGCCCGGAGGTAGGCGACCAGGTTGTCGGCCGGGTCCTGGAGCACGACGCCGAGCCGGCGCCGACGCAGCCAGCGCCGCTGCCCGGCCCGTAGGCGGGTGATGTCGCAACCGTCGATCTCGACTTGGCCGGCCCGGGGTCGCTGCAGCCCGGCGAAGGCTCGCAGCAGCGATGACTTGCCCGATCCGGACGGCCCGGTGATCACCGACAGCCGACCACGTTCGAAGGAGGCCTCGACGCCGCGCAGAGCCGACACGGCCCCGGATGCCACCTGGTACTCCACGTCCAGCGCGCGACATCGCGCCGCAAGGTCAGGTCCCACCACGGAGCACCTCCACGGGATCGTCACGATCGGTCACCCACTGTGCGATCGCCGACGCGACCCAGGCGACGACCAGCGCCGCCAGGCCAAGTCCGAGCAGCAGGCCGGTCGCGGGCCGCAGGAGAGGGTCGGGTCGGACCAACGGGAGCGGGTCGATGCGCTGGAGCGCCACCCGGGCAGCGACCACGGCCACGACCAACCCGAGCCAACAGCCGACGCCCACCCCCGCCAGCACCTCGGCCAGGAGCGCTTGTCGGTGCTGTCGCCTCGTGAGCCCCATGCGGCGGGCGAACGCATGACCGAGCACCCGGGCCCGGCGGCGCGCATCGAAGTACACGGCGACGCCGCCGGTGACCAGCAAGGTGCAAGCCACCGCGAGTGATCGCATGAACCCGAAGGTCTGGGCCACGGTCAGGAACGACACCGAGTCGACGACGCCGGTGGCGGTAGTGGTCTCTTCGTAGCTCGTCCTCGTCTCGTCCAGCGTGGTCAGGATCTCGGCGCGGTCGCCGCGGATCCTGGTCTCGTGGAACGGTGTGCTGATGCCAAGGTCCTCCAGCGCGGAGGCGGCGAGGAACATCGCCGGGCTGCCCCGCCGCATGCCGGGGAACGCCTGCACCTCGTCGGTGTCGGCGATCGCGGCGATCTCGAACCCGGTGGTGCCCACGGTGACGATCCCGGCGTCGGCGACCGCGGGAACATCGATCCCTACTACCAGGGCGGGCACGCGGCCGTCCGTCGGCGGCGCCGCCAACTGCTCGAGGATCTCGTCGAGCGACGATGACGCCAGGCTGGCATCCCAGTAGGCGGCTCGAGCAAAGGTCGTCGGGTCGATGGCGAACACGTTCACCTGCTGTCGGCGAGGCGTCTCCACCCAGGCGCTGCTGTAGAGGTCGACCGTGGTCGATCGTCCCGCCAGCCCGTCGGGGACCTGCTCGCCTTCCGGGACCCGGACGACGACGTCACTGCCCAGGTAGACGAGGGCTTTGGCCTCCAGCGTCGCGTCCATCGAGCGTTGGATCGTGGCGGCATAGCCGAACACGCCCGTGGCGAGGGCGGACGCCGCCACCATCCCGATGGCGGCGGCTCGGTAGCGGGCGACACGGCGAACGGCCAGGAACAGGGAGCTGGGCCAGTCACGGCTGATGGCGCGCAGCGGGCCGAGGGCGAGGCCGAGGACGCGGGCGACGACGGCCACCATCGTGGCGAGGAACAGCACCGGGAACATCAGCCCGAGGACGTCGATCCGACTGGCCGTCGCGCCGCGACTCACCGGTACGCCCCACTCGTCCAGCCGGGCGAAGGACACCGCCGTCAACAACCCGAGCGCGATCTCCCAGGGAACGAATCGGAACCAGGTGCGCCGCCGGCCGACGAGGCCGGTCTTGGCGCGGAGGCCGACCACCGACGCGACCACCAGGGTCGAGAGCAAGAGGGCGACGGCCCCCACCCACAGGGCCCGCCCCACCGCCGCGGGCTCGAGCGTGGGCGACGGTCCGACCTCCACGACCAGCCCATAGGCGAGGGTCACGCCTGCGGCGCTTCCGATCACCAGCGCGCCGGACAGTTCGAGGACCGCCTTCGACGCGACGGCCGTCGGCGTCGACCCCCGGACGGTGAGGAGGGTGATTTCGCGCTGGCGTCGGTCGCACCAGAGCAGGGCGGTGGCGGCCACGAGACCGGCTCCGGCCAGCGCCGCGAGCACGGCGACGGGCCACACGCCGCCACCGACCTCGACCTGGATGCCGCGGGCGCGATCGGCGACGAAGGGCAGTGAGGTCTCGAAGTAGCGCTCGACGAAGGTGGCCGCATCCGGAGCCTCGATCAGGCCGTCGTCCGGCGTCCACGTGGGGGCGTTGTTGCCTTCCACGAGCGGCGGGCGTGTGCACCACCCGAGGTCGGCTGCCTCGGAGCCATCGCATGCCAGGTCCTCGACGAGGCCGCGCACCTCGGTGACCGTGAGGTCGTCGCGGAGCGGCGCCTCCCACGCCCCCTCGACGATGACGGAGTCCGCCGACCCTGCGAGGCTGACCCAGGTCTCTCGGTCAGCGATCACGACCGGTGGCGGTGGCTCGAGGTCCGTTCCTCGAAGAAGGAGGTCGGGCCGATGGGCGCACCAGAACGGGTTCGAGATCGTGCCGGCCACCAGCTCCCGGTAGACGCCGGCCACGGGCGTCGGCACGCCGCCGAGGGTCGCGCCGGCCGCGGGACCGGCACCGGTCAGCGCTATGGCGCGGTCACTCAGCCACACCGCGCCCGGCTGCGCCGAGCCCTCCAGCCTGTCGACATGGTCGAGCGCCCCCTCACGGAAGAGGACGACGACGTCGGTCGCCCGTGAGGGATCGGGGCCGGCCAACGACGTCTCGATCCGTCCCCACTGGATCGACGGACCGAGGTCGTCGGTCAGCGTGGTGAACGGGTCCGGCGTACCCAATGGCGAGCCGGGCCCGGGCGGGATGCGATAGGTCGCGCCCGTGTCCCGCGGGCAACGCTCGGCGGCCTGCAGGGCCACGGCCTCCGTCCCGGCCGACGAGAGGAACAGCGGGACCGACGCCAGCGATGCCGCCAGCACCGCGCAGGCCCCGGCCGCCGGTAGCAACACCCCCGGGCGTCGCCGCAGCAGCCAGGGCGCCCGCCGCCAGGGCGCCGAGCCCAGGGTGTCGAGGGCGGCCCGCGCGCGTGCGCCCCACGAGCCAGCGCGCGCGTCCACCTCTTCGGACTACCGACGAGCGGGTCGGTTGGGGGCCAAGACCTCATCCTGCCAGGACCGGGCGCCGGGACTCACCTCGCCCGTGGCCCGTACCGCCGAGGGCCCCCGGACGCGCCACGGGGGCGGCCCGGAGGCCGCCCCCGTGGAACCGGAGTGGGTGCGTCAGCCCTTGGCTGCAGCCTTGAGCTTGGAGCCGGCCGAGACCTTGGCCGCGTTCGTGGCCGCGATCTGGATCGTGGCGCCCGTCTGCGGGTTCCGGCCGGTTCGGGCGGACCGGTAGGTCTGCTCGATGGAGAGGAACCCGGGGATGGTGATCTTGTCGCCACTGCCGACCGCCCCGTAGGCGACCTCGGCGAAACCGTCGAGGACACCCCCCACATCCGTCTTGCTGAGACCGGTCTTCGCGGCAATGGCGTCGATCAACTCACTCTTGTTCATTGCACCCTCCTGGGCTTGGTCGGACGATCGGGTCGGTCCCGAAACGAACCGGCTGAGGGCCACGCGAGTCGATTTGACCCCCCAAAGTCAAGCATTTCCGCCGTTCAGGGCATTTCGGAAGGCGCGGACGAGCTCGGCGGCGCCTGCCGGGCCGCCGCCTGCGAGCACCCGGCGGACCAGCGCGGAGCCCACCACGACCCCGTCGGCGACCGCGCAGGCCTCCACCGCCTGGGCCGGGGTGGAGATGCCCACTCCGATCAGCACCGGCTTGTCGGTCGCCGCCTTCAGGCGTCGGGCGAGGCCGACCGCGGTGGCGGCCAGGGCGTCCCGCTCGCCCGTCACCCCGAGCAGGCCGACGCCGTAGACGAACCCCCGTGACCGCTCGGTGATGGCCACCAGGCGCTCGTCGGGCGTGGTCGGCGCGGCGAGCAGGACCGTCTCCACCCCGGCCCGGTCGGCCGCCTTGGCCCACGGTCCGACCTCCTCGAGGGGCAGGTCGGGCAGGATCGCGGCGGCGACGCCGGCCCGGGCCAGGTCGTCGGCACACCGCTGGTGGCCCCAGCGGAAGACCAGGTTGTAGTAGGTCATGATCGCCACGGGGACGGCGGTCTCCTGGCCGGCCAAGGCGTCGACGATCGCCTTCGGGGTGGCCCCGGCCGCCAACGCCTGCTCCGACGCCTCCTGGATGACCGGGCCGTCCATGACCGGGTCCGAGAAGGGGATCCCCACCTCGATGGCGTCGGCGCCGGCCTCGGCCAGCGGATCGAGCAGGGCCTCCCAGCCCGGGAGGCCACCGGTGATGTAGGGCACCAGCAGCTTGCGCCCCGCGTCCCGTCCGGCCCGCAGGGCATCCTCCAGGCGCTCAGCCACGGAGCTCGGCGACCTGGGCGACGTCCTTGTCCCCCCGGCCGGACAGGTTGAGCAGGACGGTGCGGTCGCGCAACGAATCCCGCTCCCGGGCGACCCAGGCCAGGGCGTGGGCCGGTTCCAGGGCCGGGATGATGCCCTCGGTGCGGGACAGCAGGGCGAAGGCGTCGAGGACCTCCTCGTCGTCCACCGCCTCGTACCGGGCCCGGCCGATGTCGGCCAGGTGGGCGTGTTCGGGGCCGACGCCCGGATAGTCCAGCCCGGCCGACACCGAGTGGGCCTCTTGGACCTGGCCGGCCTCGTCCTGCAGCAGGTACGACGTGCTGCCGTGGACCACACCGGGTACCCCGTGGCCGATGGCGGCGCCCCCTGCGGGCTCCACACCGACCAACTCGGTCTCGACGTCGTCGGCGAAGCCGGAGAACAGGCCCATGGCGTTGGAGCCCCCACCGACGCAGGCCACGACGACATCGGGCAGGGCGCCGGTGCGCTCCAGGATCTGGGCCCGGGCCTCGATGCCGATGACCCGGTGCAGCTCCCGCACCATCCAGGGGTACGGGTGGGGGCCCATGACCGAGCCGAGGCAGTAGTGCGTGGTCTCGACCGTGGCCACCCAGTCCCGCATGGCCTCGTTGATGGCGTCCTTCAGCGTCCGACTGCCCGACGCCGCCCCCCGCACCTCGGCGCCGAGCAGCCGCATGCGGAAGACGTTCAGCTCCTGGCGCTGCATGTCCACCTCGCCCATGTAGACGAGGCACTCCATCCCCAGGAGGGCGGCGGCGGTCGCCGTGGCCACGCCGTGTTGGCCGGCGCCGGTCTCGGCCACCAGCCGGGTCTTGCCCATCCGCTGAGCCAGCAGGGCCTGGCCGAGGACGTTGTTGATCTTGTGTGACCCGGTGTGGTTGAGGTCCTCCCGCTTGAGCAGCAGGCGACAGCCCAACTCCTCGCCGAGTCGACGGCACTCGGTCAGGGGCGACGGTCGCCCGGCGTAGTCGGTCAGCAGCCCGTCCAGCTCGGCCCGGAAGGCCGGATCGGCCCAGGCCTCGGTGAACGCCGTCTCCAGCTCCTCGCAGGCCGGGACGAGCGACTCGGGCACGAAGCGCCCGCCGAAGCGCCCGAAGCGGCCATCGCCTGCCGGATCCGGCATCAGCGACGATCCGCTCGACCCGTCGGTCACCATCCGGTCTCCGCCTCCCAGTCGTACGGCGCCCGGCCACTCCCCTCGTACTCGGGGGGTGCCGCGGCCCGGGCCGCGCTCACGAACGCCCGCACCTTGCGCGGGTCCTTGCGTCCCGGCGACTGCTCGACCCCGGTCGACACGTCCACGCCCCAGGGGTGGACGGCCTCGATGCCATCGGCCACGTTCTCTGGCGTCAGGCCGCCGGCGAGGATCACCCGACGGTTCACCGGGATGCCGTCGGCCAGGGACCAGTCGAAGACCTGGCCGGACCCGGGGCGGGGCGCGTCCAGCAGGAGGGCGTCGGCGCCGAACTCGTCCCAGTGGTCGAGCGCGGGGTCGCCCGCGGGCAGCCCTTTGATGACCAGGCCGACGCGCTGGCGGACCTCGCGGGTGAGCTCGGGGGTCTCCCGCCCGTGGAGCTGGGCCGCCTTGAGGCCACACGTCTGCACGGTCCGGACGATCTGCTGGCGGCTGCTGTCCTTGAACACACCCACGGTCAGGACCTCCGGGGGCAGCCGGCTGGCGATCTCCCGCACCTTGTTGACCGCCATCTGACGGGGTGAGGGGGCGAAGACGAAGCCGACCGCATCAGCGCCCATGGCCACCGCGAGGAGGGCGTCCTCCTCGCTCGTGATCCCGCAGATCTTGACGAACACGGCCGGGACGCTACCCGTCGCCCCGCCCGCCACCGTGGCCGATTCCGGCGGCCACCAGGCTCGCCGTGGTGGCCTCGGGGTCGTCGGAGGTGACCAGGGTCTCCCCCACCAGGACGGCGTCGTAGCCGCCGTCGGCGAGGGCGATGACGTCGGCCGGCCCGGTGATGCCGGACTCGGCCACGCGGACCACGCCCGCCGGCAGCTGGGCGACCAGGTCCAGTGCCCGGTGGTTCTCGACGGCGAAGGTCGTCAGGTCCCGCTGGTTCACCCCGATCAGGTCAGCGCCGGCCGCCAGGGCCCGCTCGACCTCGGCGGTGTCATGGACCTCGACGAGCGCGGCCAGGTCCAGTTCGGCGGCCAACTGGGCGAACGCCCGCAGCTCGGCGTCATCGAGGGCGGCCACGATCAACAGCACGGCGTCGGCTCCCATCAGCCGGGCGTCGCAGACGTCGACCTCGTCAACGGTGAAGTCCTTGCGCAGGACCGGGACGGCCACGGCCTGCCGCGCCGCGCCGAGGTCGGCGGGCGAGCCGCCGAAGTGGGGGCCGTCGGTCAGCACCGACAAGCAGGTGGCCCCGCCCGCCTCGTAGCCGCGGGCCAGCGTCGCGGGGTCCAGCTCCGGGGCCAGGTCGCCCTTGGAGGGCGACCGGCGCTTGATCTCGGCGATCAGGGCCACGCCGGTCGTGGCCGCCAGTGCCTCCCGGAAGGGACGGGGGGCCGCCGTCGCCCAGGCCTGCTCCAGGACCCTGCCCCGCGCTCGGTCGTCGGCCGCGGCCCGCTCCCGGTGGGCCGCGACGATGCCGTCGAGGTAGGTCATGCCTGCGGGAGGGCGACGATGGCCACCGGGGCGTCGGCGACCGTTCCCACCGCGGGGGGCTCGACCGCGCGGCCGATGTAGGCCAGGCCGAGGTCGCCGACCGCGGAGGTGACCTCGCCGACGACCTTGCCGTCCACGACGACCTCGGCGCCGACCGTCAGCTCGGCACCCCGCAACAGGCGGAGGCGGCGGGGGACGTTGCCGCCCCGACTGTCGATGCGGGCCACCAGCTCCTGGCCGGTGAAGCAACCCTTGGTGAAGGACACCGAGCGCTCGACGATCCCGGCTTCGGCCGGGATGGTGCGCTCGGTGAGCTCGGCCCCCATCGCCGGCACGCCCGCCTCGATGCGCAGGCGCTCCAGGTCCTCGGCGGTCAAGGCGGCGAGGCCCTCGGGCACGACGTCGGTTCCCAGCAGGTCGACACCGGCCGACCCGGGCCAGGCCGGGTCCAACGCCCGGACGCCGTCGGGCACCGCCACGGCATCGGTGCCCCGGACGGCCACCATCGACTCGCGGGTCATGGCCAGGTCGGCCTTGGTCCGCAGCAGGAAGCGCTGCAGGCGGGCCAGGACCGCCTCGCCGAAGCCGGCGTCGACGTCGGCCAGGAAGGCCTCGTCGCCCACCCGGGTCAGGCGGAACCAGGCGTCGACCTTGCCTTGGGGCTGCAGCACGAAGGTCCACGCCGAGTCCCCGACGTCCAGGCCGAGCACGTCCTGGCTGAGCTGGCCCTGCAGGTAGGTCGCGGCGTCCGGGCCCTCGATGCGGACCACGTCCCGCTCGACCACGGTGGCGCCGACAGCCGGCTCAGGCACCGGGGGCCTCCGTCGCCGACCGGCGGGCCGCCGTCATGCGTCGGGCCGACGGGATGGCGGCCAGGATCCCCCGGGCCTTGGCGTGGCACTCGGCGTCCTCGCCCGCGGGGTCACTGTCGAAGACGATCCCCGCTCCGGCCTGCACCGACGCCCGGCCGTCGGCGCCGACGAGCAGCGTCCGGATGGCGATGGCGGTGTCGATGTTGCCGGAGAAGTCCAGGTAGCCGACGATCCCGGCGTAGGGGCCGCGCCGGGTCGGCTCGAGGTCGTCGATGATCTCCATGGCCCGCACCTTGGGGGCTCCGGAGACGGTGCCGGCGGGCAGGGTGGCCCGGAGCACGTCGACCGGGGTCCGGCCTTCGGCCAGCTCCCCGGAGACCTGCGAGGTCAGGTGCATCACGTGGCTGTAGTGCTCGAGCGTCATCCGCTCGTCCACCTGTTCGGTGCCGAAGGCCACCACCCGGCCCACGTCGTTGCGGGCCAGGTCCAGGAGCATGACGTGCTCGGCCACCTCCTTGGGGTGCTCCCGCAGCTCGGCGCCGAGGAGGCGGTCCTCCTCGTCCGTCACCCCGCGGGGGCGGGTGCCGGCGATCGGCCGCGACACCACCTTGCCGTCCCGCAGCTGGACCATCGGCTCGGGCGAGGCGCCGACGACCGTGATCTCCGGGTAGCGCACGAAGTACATGTACGGGCTGGGGTTGATCTGGCGGAGGACCCGGTAGACGTCGAAGGGGTCGGCGTCGAGCTCGACGTCGAAGCGCTGGGACAGGACGACCTGGAAGATGTCACCGGCGACGATGTGCTCCTTCGCCGCCTCGACCGCCTTCTGGTAGGCCTCCGAGCCCAGGACCGACCGGTAGTCGGGCAGCGGCTCGTCCCGTCGGGGGGGGTCGAGGAGGGGCTCGTCCAACGGCCGAGCGCCGTCCCGGGCCAGAGCCTCCACCCGCTCCACGCCGTAGTCGTAGACCTCGTCGAGCACGGCGTCATCGGCCCCGGCCGGGATGGCCACCGAGGCGATCAGGGTGACCTGCTGGTTCCAGTGGTCGAACGCGGCCAGCTCACCGATGATCGAGACCATGGCGTCAGGGAGGCCGCGGTCGTCGGCGGGCGCGCCGGGAAGGCGTTCGACCTCCCGGACCACGTCGTAGCCCAGGTAGCCCATCAGGCCGGCGTGCAACGGTGGCAGGTCCGGCAGCGGTGGGGTGCGGTAGGCGCCCAGCAGCCATTCGATGGCCCCCAGCACGCCCTGGTCCGTGGGCAGGCCCTCGATGGTCCCGCCCCGGACCTCGACGCCCCCGTCCTGGGCGACCAGGGTGGCCAGCGGGTGGCGGCCCACGAAGGAGTACCGGCTCCAGCGCTCGCCCCGGTCGACGGACTCGAGGAGAAAGCCGGGCCCGTCGTCGACCAGGCGGGCGAAGGCCGACACCGGCGTCACGAAGTCGGCCAGCAGCTCCCGCCAGACCGGTACGACCGTGTAGTCCCGAGCCAGGGCCCGGAACTCCTCACGCGTCGGTCGGATCACCGAAATCCCGATAGAAGCACGAGCGCTCGCCCGTGTGACAGGCGCCGCGGCCTTCCTGCTCCACCACGAAGAGCAGCGTGTCACCGTCGCAGTCGTAGGCGGCCCGGCGCACGTACTGCCGGTCGCCGGACGTCTCACCCTTGCACCAGTACTCCTGGCGGGAACGGCTCCAGAACCAGGTCCGGCCCGTCTCGAGGGTCTTGGCCAGCGATTCGGCGTTCATCCAGGCCATCATCAGCACCTCGCGGGTGCCCTCCTCCTGGACGATGGCGGGCACGAGGCCGTCGGCGTTGTAGGCGACGGCCGCCAGCTGCTCAGGGGAGGCGGCCAGCGGGGTCGAGATGGGGCTCACCCGGCCATCCTACGGACGGTCCCCGGGGGTCCCCCAGGCACTTACCGGGCCTAGAGGTAGAGACCGGCGCCGCTCTCCTCGAGACGGGTGGCGGCGACGGCGTGGATGTCGCGCTCCCGCAGGATGAGGTAGTCGTCGCCCCCGACCTCGACCTCGTAGCGGTCCTCGGGGTTGAACAGCACGTGGTCGCCGAGCTCCATGGCCCGCACGTTCGGGCCGACGGCGATGACCTCGGCCCACGCCAGGCGCTTGCCCACCTGCGCAGTGGCCGGGATGAGGATCCCGCCGGTGCTCCGCCGCTCGCCCTCCTGGCGGTCCATGTCGACCAGGATGCGATCGTTCAGCATCTTGATCGGCAGACGTTCCCGGCCCCGCTGGTCTTTGGCCGATGCCGCCTTGGTGGGGGCGGCCTTGGCGCTCTTGGCCGTCGTGCCGTTCGCGTCTCCCATCGGGGCGACGGTACCGCTAGGCCGGCCGGACCGTGATGCCGCGGGCGGTCATCGCCGCCTTCGCCTCGGCAATCGTGTGCTCGCCGAAGTGGAAGATGCTGGCCGCCAGGACGGCATCGGCTCGACCCAGGAGGATCCCGTCGGCGAGGTGATCCAAGGTGCCCACACCGCCGCTGGCGATGACCGGGACGGGTACCGCGTCGCTCACCGCCGCGGTCAGCTCCAGGTCGAAGCCGTCCTTGGTGCCGTCCCGGTCCATGGAGGTGAGCAGGATCTCCCCTGCCCCCCGGCGCACGACGTCCTCGGCCCACGCCACGGCGTGCAACCCGGTCGGCGTCCGTCCGCCGTGGGTGAAGACCTCGGGCTCGCCGTCGTCGCGCCGGCGGGCGTCGATGGCCACGACCATGCACTGGGCCCCGAACTCGGTGGCGATGGCCGACACCAGGTCCGGGTCCTCCACGGCGGCGGTCATCACCGAGACCTTGTCGGCGCCGGCCCGGAGCAGACGGCGGGCGTCGCCGAGCTCACGCACGCCTCCGCCGATGGTGAACGGGATGAACACCTCCTCGGCCGTGCGCCGAGCGAGGTCGACGATCGTCTCCCGCTCGTCCGAGGAGGCCGTGATGTCCAGGAAGACGATCTCGTCGGCGCCCTCGGCGTCGTAGCGGGCCGCCAGCTCGACGGGATCACCGGCGTCGGTCAGGTCGACGAAGTTCACGCCCTTGACGACCCGACCGGCCGTGACGTCGAGGCAGGGGATCACCCGGGCCACGTTCACGGGGCCAGCACCGCCACGGCCTCGGCCACCGTGACCCGGTCGTCGTAGAGGGCCCGGCCCACGATCACGCCGTCCAGGTCCAGGTCCGTTAGGGCCACGAGGTCGTCGGCTGAGCCGACGCCACCCGAAGCCACCACCGGCACCGTGGCCACCTCCAGGACCGACGAGAGCCCGGTCAGGTCCGGCCCGTCGAGGGTCCCGTCCCGGCCGATCTCGGTCACCACCAGGGCGGCCACGCCCAGTGCGCTGAAGCGGGCGACGGCTTCCAGGAGGTCGACGCCGGCGACGGCCTCCCAGCCCCGCACGGCCAGCTCCCTGCCGCGGGCGTCGAGGCCCACGGCCACCGCCCCGTCGGGCACGAGAGCCGCGACCAGGTCCGGGTCCTCCAGGGCGGCGGTCCCCATCACGACCCGGGCCACGCCCGCCGCCCACAGCGCTTCGGCGTCGGGCCGGGAGCGCACGCCACCGCCGACCTGGACCGGTACGTCGACCGCAGCGGCGATGCGACCGATGACGTCATGGTTCACGGGCTCCCCGCGGCGGGCGCCGTCGAGGTCCACGACGTGGATCCACGGCGCGCCATCGGCTGCGAACCGTCGGGCCTGACCGACGGGGTCGTCCCCGTAGTCGGTCGCCCGGTCGTAGTCCCCCTGGTGGAGCCGGACACAGCGTCCACCGAGGAGGTCGATGGCGGCGTAGAGGTTCATGCCAGGCGACCGAGGAAGTTGGCCAGGATCTGCTGGCCCGCCCGCCCGGACTTCTCCGGGTGGAACTGCATGGCCCAGATGTTGTCGCGCTCCACGCTGGCCACGACGGGACCGCCGTAGTCGCACGTGGCGACGACCCCGGGCCCGGCCTCGGGGGCGAACGAGTGCACGAAGTACACCCAGGTCGGGTCGTCCACGCCCGCCAACATCGCCGGCTCGCCGTGGGCCCGGAGGATGTTCCACTGCATCTGGGGGTGCTTCACGCCGTCGGGGAGACGGCGGACGGCTTCGGGGAGCACGCCCAGGCCGGCCACACCGGGATCCTCCTCGGAGGCGGCATACAGGAGTTGCATGCCGACGCAGATGCCGAGGAAGGGGCGACCCGACGCAACGGCCGAGTGGCTCACCTGGTCCAGGCCTGTCTTCTGGAGCGCGGCCATGCAGGCCCCGAAGGCCCCGACTCCGGGCAGCACGACGCCGGCGGCGTCGGCGATCAGGCCGGCGTCCGCGGTCAGGTGGGCATCGGCGCCGAGGTGCTCCAGGGCCTTCTGGGCCGAACGCAGGTTGCCGATGCCGTAGTCGAGGACCGCAACCAGTGGTCGCGCCCCCTGGGTCAAAGGGTCCCCTTGGTGGAGGGGATCCCCGAGCCCTCCGGTCGTACGGCGTCGCGCAGGGCGCGGGCCGTCGCCTTGAACGAGGCTTCGATTACGTGGTGGGTGTTCTTGCCCCGGACCATGGTGAGGTGCAGGGTCCAGCCCGCGGCGGTGATCAGGGCCCGCCAGAACTCCTCGGCCAGCTGGGGGTCGAACGGCGGATCGCCCAGGATCTTCTCGCCCGGCGGATCGATCTGGTAGACGAGGAAGGGCCGTCCGGAGAGGTCGAGGGCCGCTTCGACCAGGGCCTCGTCGAGGGGCACCGCCGACGAGGCGAACCGACGCACACCGGCCTTGTCCCCGAGGGCCTCCTTCAACGCCCCGCCCAGCGCGATGCCGACGTCCTCCACCGTGTGGTGGGCGTCTATCTCCAGGTCGCCCTTGGCCCGGACGGTGAGGTCGAGGCCGCCGTGACGTCCGAGTTGGGCCAGCATGTGGTCGAAGAAGGGGAGGCCGGTCTCGACGTCGACCGCGCCGGTCCCGTCGAGGACGACGGTCACCTCGATGCTGGTCTCCGCCGTCGTCCGTTCGACGGTGGCCGTGCGTGGGGCGCTCACAGGATCTCCTCGAGGGCGGTCAGGAACCGGTCGTTCTCGTCGGGGGTGCCGACGGTGACCCGGAGGCAGTCGGTCAGGCGGGGCCAGGAGGCGCAGTTGCGGACCAGGACGCCCTCTTCGACGAGGGCCTGCCAGACGGCGTCGCCGCTCGCGCCCTCGGGTCGGAAGAGGACGAAGTTGGCGCCCGAGGGCCACTGCCGCAGCGGGAGCCGGCCGAGGCCCGCCACCAGGCGCTCCCGCTCGCGGACGATGAGACGGACCCGCTCGTCCATGTCGTCCGTGTGGCCGAGGGCCAGGCAACCGGCCAGCTGGGTCACGGCGTCGAGGTGGTACGGCAAGGCGACCTTGAGCAACTCGTCGACGACCCAGGCCGGGCCGATCCCATAGCCGAGCCGGCCGGCGGCCATGGCCCAGGTCTTGGAGAAGGTCCGCGTGACCAACAGCGGCCGGTCGTCGTCGACCAGGTCCAGCGCGGTCGACGACGCGAACTGGCCGTAGGCCTCGTCCACGACCAGCAGAGCCCCGGCGGCGGCGCAGCGATCGGCCACGGAGGCGACCAGGTCGGGGTCGGCGACGAGCCCGGTCGGGTTGTCGGGCGAACAGAGGAACACCACGCCCGGGCCCTGGGCCAGGACGCGCTCGACCTCGTCCCGTTCGAGGGCGAAGTCGTCGCCCCGCTCCCCCGCGATGACCGCGGTGCCGGTGACCCGGGCCAAGTGGCTGTGCACCGCATAGGTCGGCTCGAAGGTCGCCGCGGTCCGTCCCGCGCCGCCGTAGGCCAGGAGCACGGACTGGAGGACCTCGTTGGAGCCGTTGGCACAGAAGACGCGGTCGAGGGTCGTGGCGTGGTGGTCAGCCAGCGCCGACCGCAGGGCGACGGCCTCGCGGTCGGGGTAGCGGTTCCAGGCCACGTCGGCCAGCGCCGCAGCCAGCTCGTCGACCCAGGCGGTCGGCGGGCCGACCGGCGATTCGTTGGTGTTCAGCCGCACCGGGACGTCGAGTTGGGGTGAGTGGTAACCGGTCATGAGGGCCAGGTCGCCACGGGGTTGGACCCGGGTGGTGGTCATGGCCGCGACGTCCGACGGGCCGCGATCGACGCGGCGTGCACCGGAAGGCCCTCGGCGGTGGCGAGTGTCTCGACCACGGGGCCGAGGCGGGCCAGGCCGGTCTCGTCGGCGGTGACCACGTGGATCTGCTTGAGGAAGTCCAGGACCGAGAGGGCGCCGGCATAGCGGGCTGAGCCGAAGGTGGGCAGGACGTGGCTGGGTCCGGCCGCGTAGTCGCCCAGGGAGGCCGGCGACCAGGGGCCGCAGAACACGGCCCCGGCATTGCGCACCAGGGGCACCAGGGCCGCGGGGTCGGCGGTCATCAACTGGAGGTGCTCAGGGGCGATGGCGTTGGCCACGGCCACCGCCTGCTCCGGCCCGTCGACCAACACCGTGTAGCCGCCCTCGGCCAACGTGGCTTCGATGTCGGCCCGGCGTTCCGCTCCGGCGACGATCGTGGCGATGGCGGCATCCACCGTGTCGGCGACGGGCTCGGACCAGGTGATGAGCCAGGCCAGGCCACCGGGGCCGTGCTCGGCCTGGACGACGATGTCGGTGGCGCAGAGCTCGGCGGGCACGGTGTCGTCGCCGATGACCACCACCTCGGAGGGGCCCGCGAACGCCGCGGGCACACCGACCAGGCCGGTGACCTGGCGCTTGGCCTGGGAGACGTAGACGTTGCCTGGTCCGACGATGACGTCGACCGGGCGAAGGCTCTCGGTGCCGTGGGCGAGGGCACCGATGGCCTGGGCCCCACCGATGCGGTAGACCTCGTCGGCCCCGGCAATGGCGGCCGCAGCCAGGGTCTCCACCGGGACCTGGCCGTCCGTCCCGGGTGGGGTGCAGAGCACGACGTCGTCCACCCCGGCCGCCCGGGCCGGGACCACGGTCATCAGGACGGTCGAGGGGTAGCGGGCCCGTCCGCCCGGCACGTAGCAGCCGGCCCGGGCTACGGGAACGTAGTACTCGTCGATGACGACCCCGTCACGATCATGGCGCCGGGTGGGCGGCGCCTGGTCGGCGTGGTAGGCCGCGATCTCCTCGGCGGCCTGCTGGAGGGCGGACCGCACATCGGGGTCCACCGCGTCCAATGCCGCGGTCACCGTCGCGGGCGGGACCCGCAGATCGTCGAGAACCATGCCGTCGAGGCGCTCGGTCTGGGCCCGCACAGCGGCGTCACCCCCCGCCGCGACATCGGCCAGTATCGCTCGCACCGCCTCCACCGGCTCGTCGCCGCCCAGCGCGGGCCGGGGCAGGTCGGCCGACGGCTCGGCGGCGCCCCGCCGGTCGAGGCGGGTCAGCAGGGGGGCGAGGACGGGCGCCATCGGCGCCTCACGGTACCGGCGCCCCCCGCTCGCTTCGGTCGGTTTGCGCTACACAAGGCCGGTGACCGCCCACCACGCCCAGCTGGCCTCGACCGCGTCCAGCCTCGACGAGCTGATCAGTCGGGTGACCGCCGCCGCCGACGATCTGGCCGGGGCCCAGGAGGATCTGGCCGCCGACCTCTACGAGGTGGAGCGGTCACTGCGCACCGGGGCCCGCCGGCTGGCGACGGTGCTGCGCCGGCTCGACCGGCGCTGACGGGAGCCCGGTCCCCCGATCGGGTGAGGCCGAGCCCGGACGCGGGGCCGGCGCCCACGAAGGGCGCCGGCCGTGGGCAACCTCGGGCGGCGGATCCCGATGGTCGCCAGTAGCCAGGTGGCGGGAACCTGGCGGCGCCACCTTACCCCGAAGTCAGACCTCAGATGATGGACAGAAGTCGTTCAGGACGCAGTCCCCACACCGGGGACGGCGCGCCGGGCAGACCCGGCGGCCGTGGAGGATGAGGCGCAGGCTGAACCGGCCCCGCTCGGCGGCGGGGATCATGGCGTTCAGCACCGTCTCCACCTTCACCGGGTCCTCTTCGTCCGTCAGCCCCAAACGGCGGGACAATCGGCCCACGTGGGTGTCGACGGGCAACCCGGGCAGGTCCAGCGCCACGGATCGGACCACGTTCGCCGTCTTGCGGCCGACGCCGGGCAGTTTGGTCAGGTCGTCCATCCGCGACGGCACCTCGCCGTCGTGGTCCTCGACCAGCCCCTGGGCCATGCCGATCAGGCTCCTGGCCTTCGAGCGGAAGAATCCGGTGGAGCGGATGATCTCCTCCAGCTCGAGGGGCTCGGCCTCGGCCAGGTCGAAGGCCGTCGGATAGCGGGCGAACAGGTGCGGGGTGACCATGTTCACCCGGGCGTCGGTGCACTGGGCGGACAGGATCGTCGCCGCCAGGAGCTGGAACGGGTTGTCGTGGTCCAGCTCACAGCGGGCGTCGGGGTACTCGTCGATGAGGCGGCGCATGGTCTCCCGAGCGCGACCGGCAGGCGTTCGGGGGCGGGCCACGTCGGTAGTGTGCCGCGCCGTGGCGACCGTGGAGCTCGACGTCGCGCTCGGTCCCGACGAGGATCCGGCGTGGGTCGCGGCCAACCGACTGGGGCCGGCGATCGAGGCGGCCCGGGCCATCGGGGCCCCCGCCGTGCGCTGGTGGGTCGAGGCCACAGCCGACCGTCACGTCGAGGCGGCGGAGCGCGCCGGGCTGGCGCCGGTCCGTCGCCTCCACCAGCTGTGGCGCCCGCTCCCTCTCGAGGAGACGACCGATCTCGTCACCCGGCCGTTCCGGCCTGGAGTCGACGACGACGCCTGGTTGGCGGTGAACAACCGGGCATTCGCCTGGCACCCCGACCAGGGGGGGTGGACGAAGGAGACCCTCCAGGGCCGCCTGGCCGAGCCGTGGTTCGACGCGGACGGTTTCCTGCTGCACGAGGCGGACGACCGTCTCGCCGGGTTCTGCTGGACCAAGGTCCATGACGGCGAGGAGCCGCCCCTGGGCGAGATCTACGTGATCGCCGTCGACCCGGACTTCGGCGGACGCGGCCTCGGTCGCGCCCTCACCCTCGCCGGGCTCCGCTACCTGGCCGATCGGGGCCTGACCGTCGGCATCCTCTACGTCGAAGCCGACAACGCCCCCGCCCTCGCGCTCTACGAGTCCCTCGGCTTCACCCGCCACCACACCACGACCGCCTTCGAAGCGGCCTTCGACTAGGTGGAGACGCCGACGGCGGAGCCGATGCCGTAGGTGACGGCGCCGGCGAGGACGGCGATGGCCACGTACCGGACGGCCAGACGGAACGGAGAACCCTGCGTGAAGCGGGCGAGGGCCACGCCGAGCCCGGCGGCACCGACTACGGCGAGGACCACCGAGGCCACGATGGCCGTGGTGCCCGACGTCACGAACCAGGGCAGCAGGGGCAGGAGAGCGCCGAGTGAGAAGGACACGAACGACGAGACCGCGGCCCGCACCGGCGAGCCCAGGGCGTCGGGATCGATCCCCAGCTCTTCCCTGGCGTGGGCGCGGAGGGCCGTCTCGGGATCGACCATGACCTCCTGGGCCAGTTGGCGGGCCAGATCGGGGTCGACCCCACGGGACTGGTAGAGCTGGGTCAACTCCACCGTCTCGACGTGGGGGTTGCGCTCGAGCTCCCTGCGCTCGACCGCCAGCTCTCGCTCGAGCAGCTCCTGCTGGGCCTTCATGGAGCCGTACTCCCCCGCGGCCATAGACACCGCGCCGGCGATCAGGCCGGCGAGCCCGGCCAGGCGGACCACGCCGGCCCCGGGGTCGGCCCCGGCCACCCCGAGGATCAGGGAGACATTGGAGACGAGGCCGTCGCTGGCCCCGAAGACCGCGGCCCGGGCCACACCCCCCTGGACGTCGCGATGGTGGTGCTCGCTGACCGGCGGACGAGGTCGGGCATCGGGCACGGGGCAACCGTACGCTCGGGGCGTGCCGACCCGCTATGACCTGGACCGCGAGGGCCTCGAGACGCTCCTCGCCGACCAGCCCCGCTACCGCGTCGACCAGGTGTGGGAGGGGCTCTACCGCCAGGGGCGGGACCTCACGGCGATCACCAATCTGCCGCTGGCCCTGCGGTCCGATCTGGCCCAGCGCCTGCCTCTCGGCCTGGCCGAAGTGGCCCGGCGCGTCGGCGACGCGGGCGAGACCGTGAAGTGGGCCTGGGAGGTCGACGGCGGCCACCGGGTCGAGACCGTCCTGCTCCACTACGCCCAGCGGAGCACGGTCTGTGTGAGCACCCAGGCGGGCTGCGCGATGGCCTGCGACTTCTGCGCCACCGGCCAGGCCGGGTTCGCCCGCCACCTCACCGCCGGCGAGATCGTCGAGCAGGTCGTCATGGCCCGGCGCGAGGCGGGCGAACGACGAGTGTCCAACATCGTGTTCATGGGCATGGGCGAGCCACTGGCCAACTACGACGCCACCTGGGCCGCCGTCGAACGCCTCCACGGCGGCCTCGGCATCGGGGCCCGCGGCCTCACCGTGTCGACGGTCGGCATCGTGCCCGGCATCCTGCGCCTGGCCGAGGAAGTGCTCCCGGTCAACCTCGCGGTGTCGTTGCACGCGGCCAACGACGCGCTCCGGGACGAGCTGGTCCCCATCAACCGGCGGTACCCCCTGGCGGAGCTGGAGGCGGCGTGTGCCCTCTGGCGCGAGGTCAAGAGCCGGCGGCTCAGCTTCGAGTGGGCGATGATCGCCGGGACCAACGACCGTCCCGAAGACGCCGACGAGCTGGCCGCCATCGCGGGGCGGCTGCGGGCCCACGTCAACCTCATCCCCCTGAACCCGACACCGGGGTTCGGGACCCAGGGCTCCTCCCCGGAGACCGTCGAGGCGTTTCGGGACCAGGTCGCGGCCACCGGGGTGCCGGTCACGATCCGCCAGAACCGCGGGGTGGACATCGATGCCGCGTGTGGCCAGCTGGCCGGCACTCCGGTCAGCGCACCAGGACGGTCCCCCGCTCACTGAACCGGATGGCGTCGACGAGGGTCTCGTCCCGGCCGACCACCGCGTCCTCCCAGCACACGCTGCGCACGACCCGCCCCGCGACCTGGGCGCCCGGCGCGACCACCGACTGACCTCCGGACGCCGCCAGGTTGGCCGCCAGGTAGGCGGCCGGGTTGCCGCAGTCGACGAAGGGCCCGGGAAAGGCGACGGTCTCCAGCGTCCCCTGGGCCAGGGCGCGGCGCCAGACGGCTTCGTAGAGGCCTGCGGGGCGGGCCTCGATCGTCTGGGCCAGAGCCCACGGCAGGAGCGACCCCGCGATCATCGACTGGGCCTTGAAGTCGCCCCCGCCCGGTAGCAGGATCCGCACCCGTTCGCCGTCCCAACCCTCGAGCAGGCGGTCCAGGCCCCCCACGCACCACCCGTCGGCATTGACGATCACGGCCGGTCGCCCGTCGAGCCAGTCGCGGAGCGCCCCGACGGCCCCCGCCGTGCCGAGTGGCTCGGGATCCTCCAGCGAGACGTGCACCCGGTCCCCGAGGTGGGCCAGCAAAGCCTCTCGTCCGTGGTGGACGTTCACGGCCACCGTCTCGGTGACCGCCCGGACTCGGGCCTCGGCCAGGTCCACGAGGGCTGTCCCCCCGACCGGGCAGAGCGCCTTGGGCCGCTGCCGGGTCAGCGGGGCCAATCGGGTCCCGGCCCCTGCAGCCAGGACGATCCCTGCCACACTGGTGCTCATGGAGACCCGCCGCTGGACCAACCCCTCACAGCCCCAGACCCTCCAGATCGCGGTGTTCCTGCTCTACGCCAACGCCGTGCTGGGCGTGCTGCTGCCCCAACTGCCGCTGCTGACCCTCGCCGGCCTCGCCGGCGCAGCCGGAGCGTACGGCATCGCCAACAGCCGTCGATGGGGCTATCAGGTCGCGGTGACCGCCTCCGCCTTCGAGGTGGCGGTCGTCGCCGTCCTGCCCCTGCTCGACAACGGGCTCGAGACCCTCTTCGACCTGCGCTTCCTGATCTACATCCTCTTCCCGGTCGCCCTGTTCTGCCTGCTCGTGCACCCTGACAGCCGCCAGCACCAGCGCGTCTGGTTCGAGTGATCCCGCCACACTGAGGCCGTGGACTCCGGCGACCTCATCCGCGACGCCTTCGAGTTGCTCATCGTCGTCGCCATCGGGGGCATGGTCTGGTCGGTCCTGACCCGGCTCCGTCGGGGTCAGCTCAAAGTCCCCACGTGCCCGGAGTGCGGCGGTCCCGCCTCCCGGGCGTACCCGAAGTGCCGTCACTGCGGCGCCGTGCAGCCCGAGGGCCGCTGACGTGGCCACGACCGAGGCCGACGTCGTCTTCCCCCACTACTACGCCCTGCTCGACCGCCTCCAGGAGCACCTGGCCCCCCGGGGCTACATCGAGATCGGCGTGGCGGACGGCCACAGCCTCGGCCTCACCCGGCCGGGCACTATCGCCGTCGGGGTCGACCCGGCCCCGGGCCCTGAGGTGGCCGAGCGGGCGCCCGGCCGGCGGGTCGTGACCACCACCAGCGAGGCCTTCTTCGCCGATCACGAGCGGGCCGACGTGCTCGGCGACGCTCCGCTCGACCTGGCCTTCGTCGACGGCCTCCACCTGTTCGAGGCGGCCCTGGCCGACGTGGCCGCCCTCGAGGCCTGGGCCCATCCCGGCACCGTCGTGCTCCTTCACGACTGCCACCCGACCAACGCCGCCATGGCCGCCCGGGAGCGCACCACGGTCGCCTGGGCCGGCGACGTCTGGAAGGTCCTGCTCAGCCTGCGGGCCGACCGCCCCGACCTCACCGTCACCACCGTGGACGTCGGCCCAACCGGCCTCGGCGTGATCACCGGCCTGGGGGCCGGGTTCGTCGACCTGGACGATTCGATCCGTCGCCACCGCGACCTCGACTACTCGGTGCTCGAAGCGGACCCTGGCGGCCTCCTCGGACTGGTGCCGCCGACGTGGGCCGCCGTCGAGCCCTTGCTCCCGGACAATTCCCCGGCCTCGGGGGCGACAGCCTCGTAGCGTCCGGTCCGTGCGTGCCCTGCCCGACGGACTGAGCGTCCGCGAGGCCACCTCCGAGGACCACGACGGGATCATCGCCGTCTGCACCGAGGTCTTCGACGGCTACGAAGGCGCCGCCGTCCGTCACCTGCTCACCCACCCCGGCTACGGGCCCGGCCGGTGGACCGTGGTCGTCGATGCCGACGGTGCGGTCGTCTCCACGTGCGTGCTCCTCACCCATCGCCTCCGCTACGGCCAGACCGAGGTCCCCGCCGTGCAGATCGAGTTCGTGGCGACCCGGGAGCACGCCCGCAAGAAAGGCCTCGTTCGGGCCCAGTTCGACCTCCACCACCGGTGGGCGGCGGATCAGGGAGCCCTCGTGCTCCTCATCACCGGCATCCCGTACCTGTACCGGCGACTCGGCTACGGCTATGGCTTCGCCTACGCCCCTCAACACCGGCTCCTGGCGGCCCCGAAGGCGCCCGACGGCTGGACCGTCGAGCCGGCCACCGCATCCGACCTCCCCGAGATCGAGCGTCTGCAGGTCCAGTCCCTGGACCGGATCGACGTCGCCCTGTGCTGGCCCGAGACGGGCTGGTCCTGGCTCCTGGAGGGCGCCCCGACTTGGGAGGAGCAGGTCATGGTCGCCCGCCAGGGCGACACGGTCGGCGGCTTCGCCCGTGTCCAACTCCGGCCCGAGGAGAACTACGCGGTCGCGGAAGGCGCGGCCGACGCCATCGCCCCAGCCCAGGCGCTGTTGGCGGAGACCGCGGCCCGCACCGCTGACGTCCGCCTCTTCCTGCTCGAGCGCGTGGGCGACCCGTGGGGCACCGTCGTGCGGGCTGCCGGGGCCTCCGACCCGGCATGGTTCAACACGGTCTACGCCCGCATCCCCGACCCGGTGGCCTTCCTGGACCACGTCCGCCCCGAGCTGTCGGCTCGCTTGGCCGCCTCCCCCTACGCCACCGAGCGAGGCGAGTTGGCCCTGTCGTTCTACGAGGACGGCGTGATCCTCACGTACGCGGACGGTGTGGTCACCGACGTGCGCCGGGACCCCGACCCGGCGTTGGATGCGATGGATGACGACAAGGCCGGCATCGCCCCCGACGCCGTGCCCGCGCTGTTCCTCGGTCGGTTCGGCGCCCGCGAGCTCGAGGTCCGCCAAGACGACGTCGGCTACGTCGCCGACCGCGACCTGGTCGCCACCCTCTTCCCCCGGCTCGTCACCGACCTGTGTGCGCCCCTCTGAGGGAGGGTCCCGGTCCGTACGCTCTGCCCATGGTGAGCACGTCCGAACGCCTGCCCGAGGGCGAGGCGAAGGCGAAGGCGGTCCGGGGCATGTTCGACGCCATCGCCCCCCGCTACGACCTGGTCAACCGGGTGATGACCTTCGGGCTCGACCGCAGCTGGCGCCGCACCACCGTGACAGAGCTCGGGCTTCCCGCAGGCTCGCGGGTGCTGGATCTGGCCACCGGGACCGGCGACCTGTGCACCGAGGCTCAGGCCCAGGGTCTGACGCCGATCGGCATCGACCTCGCTCTCGGCATGCTCCAGGTCAGCCACGCCACCGCTCCGCGCGTGCAGGGCGACATCACCCGCCTCCCCGTGCCCGACGGGGTCGCCGACGGCGCCGTGTGCGGGTTCGCCCTGCGCAACGTGGTCTCGCTCGACGCCCTGTTCGCCGAGTTGGCCCGGACCCTCCGTCCTGGCGGTCGGATCGGCCTGCTCGAAGTCGATCGCCCCTCGAACCCACTGTTCCGGTTCGGCCACCACCTGTACTTCGATCGGATCGTCCCGGTCATCGGCGGCGTGCTGTCGGACCGGGACGCCTACCGCTACCTCCCGGCGTCGACCGCCTACCTCCCCTCTCGCCTCGACCTGCTGGGACGCCTGGGGGCCGCGGGCTTCGAGCACATCGAGCACCGGTCGTT
>DATDAH010000233.1:0-2248 GCA_036525535.1 Acidimicrobiales bacterium | reverse complement strand
CGTGCCGGAGCCGGTGGTCCTTCTTGAGCCCGCTCGCTGAGCTGGCGGCGCGATCGCGGCACAACGATGGTGGAGACGATGGGACTCGAACCCACGACCCCCTGCTTGCAAAGCAGGTGCTCTAGCCAGCTGAGCTACGTCCCCGGGGTGCTCGCACGATACTGGTGGCCGTCAGCTCACCCCCGGCAGTTCCGTATGGCCGCCGAACTGCTTTCGTTGGGCGGAGAGAACCCGGCCGGCGAAGTCGCCCCGGGCCCGTGAGCTGAACCGCTCGAACAGAGCGGACGTCAGAACGGGTGCCGGCACCCCTGTCTCGATTGCCGCCTCGCAGGTCCACCGGCCCTCACCCGAGTCGGACACCCGGCCGTCGTAGTTGGCCAGTGTGGGATCCTCCACCAGAGCGTTGGCCGTCAGGTCGACGAGCCACGACCGAATGACCGTGCCCCGTCGCCAGACCTCCACGACCTCGGCCAAGTCGAACTGGTACCGGTACTCCTCCGGGTTCCGCATCGGCGCCGTTTCAGCGTTGTGCTCCTGGTCGGAGAGGCCGATGCCAGCCGAAGCCAGGATGTTGAGCCCCTCGGCGTAGGCGGCCATCAGGCCGTACTCGATCCCGTTGTGGACCATCTTCACGTAGTGACCGGCACCGGCGGGCCCACAGTGCAGGAATCCCTCTTCGGCCGTTGTCGGCTCACCTTCTCGCCCGACCGTCCGGGCCAGAACGGTGCCCGTCCCCGGGGCCAGCGACCGGAACACTGGCTCGAGGCGTCCCACGGGCTCGTCCTCGCCCCCGATCATCAGGGCATAACCGTTCTCCAGGCCCCAAACGCCTCCGCTCACGCCGACGTCGACATAGTGCAGGCCCCGCGCCGAGAGTTCCGCTGCCCGCCGGATGTCGTCCTTGTGGTTGGAGTTCCCTCCGTCGATGATCGTGTCGCCGGGCTCGAGGTGGGTGGCCACGTCGGCGATCACCTGGTCGACCAGGCCCGCCGGCACCATGAGCCACACCGATCGGGGAGCTGGCATTGCTGCCGCCACGTCGGCCAACGAGTCGGCGCCGGTGATGCCGTCCGCTTCCGCTGCCAGCGCGGCCACCGCGTCCGGGCTGACGTCGTACACGACGCACTCGTGTCCGTCCCGCACCAGTCGCCGGACCATGTTGGCCCCCATTCGGCCCAGTCCGATCATCCCGAGTTGCATGGCGCCTCCTCCGGGCCCACCGTAGGCCGCCCGCCCCGAACCGAATTCGGCCAGGCCGGCCGCGAGCCGCCCGACCGACACGGGACCGCACGAATCCGCAGTGGCCGTAGCTCATCAATCGGGGTCGACCACCGCGTTCCCGACCGGGGGCCGACTTGCCGTCGTCGCCTCGGTGCCGGTCGTCCCATCGACTGCTCTGGCCGCCCTCCGTCAGACCCGCTCACCCCGAGTCGTAGCCTCGCCTCATGGCATCGCCCGTCGACCAGTCTCCGGAATGGGCGGCCCTGGTCGACCACCGCTCGGCCCTGGCCGACGCCCACCTCCGGGGCCTCTTCGCCGACGACCCCGCCCGGGGCATGGGCTTCGTCGTCGAGGTCGGTGACCTCTACCTGGACTACTCGAAGCACCGGATCACTCGCCGGACGGTCGGACTCCTCACCGACCTAGCCCGAGCGGCCGAGGTTGAACGCCTTCGGGACGCCATGTTCGCCGGCGAGCACATCAACCTCACCGAGGACCGGGCCGTCCTCCACATCGCCCTTCGAGCGCCGTCGGGCACGGTCATCGAAGACGCGGGCCACGACGTCGTACCCGATGTGCACGAAGTCCTCGACCAGATGGGACGCTTCGCCGTCGCCGTGCGTTCCGGGGAACGCCGAGGCTTCACGGGGGAACGGCTGACCAACGTCGTCAACATCGGCATCGGTGGCTCCGACCTCGGCCCGGCCATGGCCTCCATCGCACTCGACGCCTTCGTCAACCGGGACCTCGACCTCCGCTTCGTGTCCAACGTGGACGGAGCTGACCTGGACCTCGAATTGCGGGGTCTCGAACCCGCTCGCACCCTCGTTGTCGTCGCCTCCAAGACCTTCACCACCCTCGAGACCATGACCAACGCTCGCTCGGCCCGGTCCTGGCTCGTCGACGCACTGGGCGAGGACGCCGTCGAGCACCACTTCGTCGCCCTGTCCACCAACCTCGACGCGGTCAGCGCCTTCGGCATCGACCTGGCCAACACCTTCGGCTTCTGGGACTGGGTCGGCGGTCG
>DATDAH010000232.1:0-8215 GCA_036525535.1 Acidimicrobiales bacterium | reverse complement strand
CCGGGCACGCGGTCGATCAGCTCGTCGACCAGGACGGTCTCACATCCCGCCGGCCGCAGCCTCGAGATCCGCCTCGATGGCCCTCAGCTCCTCAGGGGTGCCCTGGATTTGCGGTCCGTTGAACCACTTCTTGGCCGACACCTTCCACCAGATCGCCACCAGGGCGATAAGACCCAGGGTCACCGGCCCGGACCAGTTGAACGTGTTGAGGGTGTCCCACGGGTAGTACACGGGGCAGAAGAAGAGGACGGAGATGATGGCGATCCAGACCACCGAGATCCAGCCCGCCACCTTCGACCGGCGGCCCAGGTTCCAGTCGCCCTGCTCGAAGTCGTCGTTGTGCAGCCGGAGCCAGATCGGGATGGCGTAGGAGACGTAGAGGCCGACCGTGCCCATCCCGACGATGGCGAAGAAGGCCACCGAGTAGCCCTCGTTCTGGATGAGGGAGGACACCCCGAGCAGGGCGGCCAGGACGACGGCGAGCCACACGGAGTTGGTGGGCGTCCGGGTCTTCGGGTTGATCTTGTGCCAGTGCTTGTGGCCGGGCACGGCGCCGTCGCGGGAGAAGGCGTAGATCATCCGCGAGTTGGCCGTGACCGAGGCCATGCCGCAGAAGATCTGGCCGACGATCGCGATGAAGACCAGGAGCTTCGCCCCGGCTCCGCCGATCGCCTCGACGAAGATCTGGGGTCCGGCGGTCAGGCCGAGGAAGGCGATGTCGTCGTAGGTGCCGTCGGGGATGGCCAGCAGCATGGCCACGTTCAGGAACAGCGCCGCGATGGCGGACACGTACACGGCCCGGATCATGGCCACCGGCGGTCCGGTCGTGGCGTCCCGGGTCTCCTCGCTGACGTGGGCCGACGCATCGAACCCGGTGATCGTGTACTGGGCCAGCAGCATCCCGATGCCGAAGACGTAGAGCCCGACGCCCGGGAAGGCCCAGCCGGTGAGGTTCTTGGACTCGAACAGGAAGCTGGCCGACTGGTGCTCGCCGGGAACGATGATCAGGAACAGGAAGATGATGGCGGCGCCGAAGACGTGCCACCAGACGCTGATGTCCGACAGCAGCGCGACCAGCCGCACCCCGAACGTGTTGAGCACGCCGTGGAGGATCAGGACCCCGAGGTAGATGACGAAGATCTTCTGTGCGGTCAGGGTGAAGTCGGCGTCGTACAGCGTGATGAAGAAGCCGATGAACGTGGCCAGCGCGTAGTCGATGCTGGCGGTGATGGCCACCTGGCCGATGAGGTTGATCCACCCGGTGAACCAGGACCACGCCGGCGCGTTGGTCTTGGCCAGCTTGGCCGACCAGTAGTAGAGGCCGCCGGCCGTCGGGTAGGTGGAGCAGATCTCCCCCATCGACGCCGCGATGATGGTGGCGAACACGCCGACGATGATCCAGCTGAACGTGATGGCCAGCGGGCCCCCCGCCTGCATCCCGAGGTAGAAGGTCGTGATGGCCCCGGCCAGGATCGAGATGATGCTGAACGAGATGGCGAAGTTCGAGAACGTCCCCATCCCCCGGGACAGCTCCTGGGCGTAGCCCAGTTCGTTGAGCCGTTCGGTGTCGGTCTTCGGCGTACCGGACGAACTCGGCGTGTCCACAGACATGGATCCCCCCTTTTCGTGCCCGACCCCCCGCCGGGCACGAGCGCGATTCCTAGCAGGCGCGGGTTCGTCGTGCTCGTTGAACTGATCGACGAGTCAGGAGCAGGGCGACGACGCGGTGCCTCACGTACGTCACCCCTCAACCTCGGGTGTACATTGCTGACACGAGCGTCAGTTTGCGCGAGCAGGGGGTTGAAGCATCGTGACCAACGTCGACCTCGTCCGACTGGCTGAGCGCCGCGGGCGCCTGGCTCCCGAGCCGTCGGTGGATCCCGTCACCGCCGAGGTCATCCGGAACTCGATGGAGACCGTCTGCTTCGAGATGGCGCAGTACGTCTCCCGCACCGCGACGACGCCCATCCTCAACCAGTCCAACGAGCGCAACGCCACCGTGCTCGACGCCCAGGGCCGCCTCGCCGCGCTGTCGGTCGGCATCCCGCAGTTCATGCTCACCAGCACGCTGCCGGTTCGCTTCGCCCTCGACTTCCTCGGGCCCGAGGAGTTCCGCGAGGGCGACGTGTTCGTGGCCAACGACCCGTACCACGGGGGCGGCCACCTCCCCGACTACAACGTCTTCGCCCCGGTGTACGGCACCCGGGCCGACGGCAGCCGGCGGATGGTCCTGATCTGCTCCATCCAGTGCCACCACGGCGACACCGGGGGCTCGGTGCCCGGTGGCTACAACGTCACCGCGGCCGACATCTGGGGCGAAGGCGCCCGTTGGCCGGTGGTCAAGGTCATCGACCGGGGCGAGGAGCGCCGCGACGTCCTCTACGCCCTCCAGGCCAACAACCGCCTGCCCGACTACATCGGCGACCTGCGGGCCCAGATGGGGGCGGCCCAGATGGCGGCCGAGCGCCTCGGAGCCATGATCGACCGCTACACGGTGGCCACCGTCGAGGAGTCGGTCGACTACATGATCGACTACGCCTCCCTCCGCTTCCGGGAGGAGGTCGCCTCCTGGCCCGACGGTTCCTACGAGGGCGACGCCTACGTCGACCACGACCCGCTGGGCAACCCCGACATCCACCTGCACGTGAAGATCACGGTGGACGGCGACCGCCTGGTCATCGACTACTCGGGCAGCGACACGCGCGACGAGATCCAAGCCTGGTCGACCTACGGGAACACCCGGGGCTACACAGTGGCTCAGATCGCCTCGATGATGGACCCGGAGATCCCCAAGAACGAGGGCTTCTTCGACTCCCTCGAGCTGGTCGTCCCCAGCGGCTGCGTCCTGAACCCGGCGCCGGGCAAGCCCGTGTCGGCCGGTACCCACCACCCTGGCGCCGACATCGGCGAGGTCATCGCCGTGGCCATGCAGCACGTGCTCCCGGAGCGGTCCGTCCCCCAGACCTACAAGACGGGCATCCCCACGATCATCCGGGGCGTCGACCCCCGCAGCGGGGCCACCTTCACCGACCACTCGGCCGAGGTCTACGCCGGCTGGTGCAATGCGGCGAAGGGCATGGACGCCTGGGGCTGCCAGGCTGCCTCCTTCGGCAACCTCTGGAAGGCCACCGCCGAGATCAACGAGAGCCTGTTCCCCCACGTCCAGTGGAGCCGGGACTACCGCACCGACTCGGGCGGTCCCGGCCAATGGCGGGGCCTGTGCGGAAGCCATTACCGCAAGGAGGTCCGGGTCCCCAGCCACGTCTACACCTACGTCGTCGGCATGAAGTACCCGATGCCCGGCATCGCCGGCGGCGGCCCCGGGGCGCCGAACGCCATGGTCCTCCGGGCCGACTCCGACGACCCCTACCGCGTCACCCACACCGCCGACTGGGTGCCCATGGAGGCCGGCGACATCGTCCAGTACGACTACGGCGGCGGCGGCGGTTGGGGTGATCCGCTGGACCGAGAGCCCCAGGCCGTGCTCGACGACGTGCTCGACGAGTACGTCAGCGTGGCCGGGGCCGGACGGGACTACGGCGTCGTGCTCACCGGGTCCCTCGAGGACCTGACCCTCGCGGTGGACGAGGCGGCCACGGCCGCGCTCCGGGACGAGCGGCGCGGCTGAGCCTTGGGGTACCGGATCGGCGTCGATGTCGGGGGCACGTTCACCGATCTGATCGCGGTCACGCCCACGGGCGAGGTCGTGCTGGAGAAGACCCCCTCGACCCTCGACGATCAGTCGCGGGGCGTGATGACCGGCCTCGGCCAGCTGGCCGAACAGTTCGGGCTCTCACTGACTGAGCTGTGCGACGACATCGACGTCCTCGTCCACGGCACCACGACCGCCGACAACACGATGATCGAGATGGACGGGGCCGCCACCGGCCTGCTCGTCACCAAAGGACATCGCGACGAGATCGAGATGCGGCGGGTCCACAAGGAGCAGATCTGGGACCCGGCTGCCCCGGGCCCCGTCCCCATCGCCAAGCGCCGGGCCCGCATCCCGATCCCCGAGCGGGTCGACTTCGAAGGCAAGGTCCTGCTCGACCTCGACGAGGAGGCGGTGCGGCGGGGCGTGCAACGCCTGAAGGCGCTGGGGGTCGAGTCGATCGCGGTGATGTTCCTGTTCAGCTTCGTGAACCCGGACAACGAACGGCGGGCCGCCGAGATCATCCGCGAAGAGTTCCCCGACGTCGCCCACGTCTCCCTGTCCCACGAGGTCATGCCCCGGGGCCCCGAGTACGAGCGGGTCTCGACCACCTTGGTCAACGCCTACGTGGCCCCCCGCATCGCCCACTACGTCGACAACCTGTCGGCCACCCTGCGGGAGGCCGGCTACCGGGGGCCGCTGTTGATCATGCAGTCCACCGGCGGGGTCATGCCCCCCGAGCACGTCCGGGGCCAGGCCGTGAGTCTGCTCGGCTCCGGCCCGACGGGTGGGGTCATGGGCGCGGCGGTGGCCGCCGAGCGGGGCGGCGAGCCCGACTTCGTCGCCATCGACATGGGCGGCACCAGCTTCGACATCTGCCTCGTGCGGGGCGGCCGCCCGGAGATCAAGACCGACTGGAACTGGCGCTACCGCTACTACATCGGCCTGCCGATGGTCGACGTGCAGAGCGTCGGGGCCGGCGGCGGCTCCATCGCCCGGGTCCGCCAGGGGGCACTCCTGGTCGGGCCGGAGAGCGCCGGCTCGACCCCCGGGCCGGCCTGCTACGGCCGTGGTGGCGATCAGCCGACCGTGACCGACGCCGACGCCGTCCTCGGCTACCTGCCCACGACCGGCTTCGCGGGCGGGCGCATGGCCCTCGACGTCGACGCCGCCCGGGCCGCCATCGACCGGGAGGTGGCCGGACCGCTGGGTCTCGACGTGACCGACGCCGCCTGGGGCATCGAGCGCATCGTCAACACCAACATGGCCAACGCCACCCGCCGGGTGCTGGCGGGCTACGGCGCCGATCCCCGCGACCTCGCCCTCATCGCCTACGGCGGCAACGGCGCGGTGCACGCCGCGCCCATCGCCACCGAGCTGGGGGTCGACCGCATCCTCGTGCCGCGGGCCGCCCCGGCCTTCTCGGCCCTCGGCCTGCTCGTCGCCGACTACGTGGTCGACATCGTCCGCTCCTACGTGACGCCCCTCTCGCGCGTCGACCTCGGCCGGCTACGGGACCTCGTGCGGGAGCTGGGGGACGCGGCCGACAAGGAGCTCGAGCCGGCCGACCTGGCGGCCGCAGACGTGACCCGCCAGCTGTTCCTGCAGATGGCGTACGCCGGGCAGAACTTCGACATGTCCGTGCCCTGCCCCGAGGGCGAGGCCCTCGACGCCACCGGCCTGCTCGACCTGGCCGACCGGTTCCACGACCAGCACGAGCGGGACCGGGGCTTCGCCTTCCGCAACCAGGAGCCGGTGGTCCGCGGGGCCCGCCTGATGGCCCGGGGCGAGACCCCGAAGCCCGAGCAGCTGGCCCCCACCGTCGCCGCCGCGACCGTGCCTACGGCGAGCCGGCCCGTGTACTTCGGCACCGACTGGATCGACACGCCGGTGCACGCCGGGCCGGCCGTGGCCACCGGCACGACGATCGTCGGGCCGGCGCTCGTCGAGGAGCCCTTCACCGTGGTCGTCGTGCCCCCCGGCTGGTCGGCCACCCTGGCGGGCCACGCCGCCTACGAGCTCCGCCGCTAGTCGACGTCGGCGAAGAGGGCCACCCCGAGGGTGATGAAGACATCGGAGAGCCGACCCTCCCGGACGGCCTCGGCCGCCACGGCCACCAGGCCGACCGTCAGCGGGACCGACGGGATGGAGACGCTGGCTCGGGTCGGCAACCCGGGACCGGACCCCGACGCCTTCCGCACGCTGACGACCAGAACCCCGAGCCGCTGAGGGCGGCGACGGTCGCGGCCCACCCAGGCCGATGTCCCCGCCGAGGCGGACCCACACCAACGCCGCGTCGGCTGTGGCGAGCGACGTCGGGGGGAACGACCCGCCCCCGCCCCCGGAAACGGCGGCCGTCAGTCCAGCGTGGCGGGGAGGGCGAAGCCGGGGAAGCGGCTCGAGCCGAAGGTCGTGATCTCGCCGATGGCATCGCCGTCCACTCGCAGCACGTCGATCTTGAAAGCCCGGAAGGTGGAGTCCCCGGGCCGGCGGAGGTAGGAGGCCGCCGCGGGCAGGCGGTTCGCCCGGGTGGGCACGAGGCGCCAGTCACCCTCCCGTTCCGGACCGAAGGACCGGGCCAGCAAGGCCGCCACCGCCGCCACCCCCTCGAAGCGGACCGGGTTCGGCGGCATCGTGATCAGGATCTCCTCGGCGGCGATGGCGATGGCCGCGGCGGCGTCACCGCGCTCGTGCGCGTCGATGAACCGGTCCAACAGGGCGCGCTCGGCTTCCACTGGGGGCGGCGCCGTCCAGGCGTTCCGTCGCGCCGGGAGCTGGTCCTGCATGGTGGCCCGGGCCCGCTGGAGGGCGCTGTTGGCCGCGGGCACGCTCGTCGCCAGGAGGTCGGCGGTCTCCCGGGCCGACCACCCGAGCACGTCGCGGGCGATCAGCGTGGCCCGCTGCCGCGCCGGTAGGGCCTGCAGGGCCACGAGGAAGACCAGCTCGATCGTCTCCCGGTCGACCGACGCGTCCCCCGGGCCGTCGCTCCCGGCGCCCACCTCGTCGAGGAGTCGGTCGGGATAGGGCTCCAGCCACGGCACCTCGGCGGGGGTGGGGGTCGCCGACCGGGCTCGGGTCCGGCGCCGGATGGCATCGAGGCAGACGTTGGTGGCGATCCGGTAGAGCCAGGCCCGGAGGTTGGCTGCCTCGTCCAGGCCCTCCCGGCTCCGCCACCCGCGCAGGAAGGTCTCCTGGACCGCGTCGTCGGCGTCGTCGAATGACGCCAGCATCCGGTAGCAGTGCACGTGCAGCTCCCTCCGGTGCCGGGCCGTGACCGCCGCGAAGGCCGACTCGTCGCCGGCGATCGCGGCGGCCCCGGTGGGATCCACCTCTTCGGTGCTCATGGCCGTGCGGCGACCTCCTGGAGGAGCCAGACGTTGCCGTCGGGGTCGTCGATCTGGGCGAACGACCCGTAGTCCTGGCGCTCCGGGTGCAGCCCGGCCGTCTGGCCCTCCGGGCCGATGTGGAACACCTCGCCCACCTCGATGCCCTTGGCCACCAGCTCGTCGCGCGTGGCCACGATGTCAGACACCACCAAGTGGAGGCCGACGACGGGGCTCTCGGGTTGGGGCATGCCCTTGCCGAAGGCCACCGAGCACGACGAGCCCGGCGGCGTGACCTGCACGACCCGGAAGTCCCCGGCCGCGTGGTCCTGGTCGGCGTTGAACCCGGCCTGCTCGTAGAAGGCCTTGGCCCGGTCGACGTCGGTCACCGGGATGATCACCAGCTCCAGTCGCATGTCCATGTCCTGCTCCTCGCTTCCGGACGGGCCCGTGCCCGTCTCACCTCGTACAACGACACGGGCCCCCAGGACTCATCGGTCCCGCGATGAGTTTGCCCGGGGATCTCGGTCCGGGGCAGGTGGCTCGGGTGCCGCCGGCGTCACGTTCGTCGGGGGGCGAGCTGGCGCAAGGGGGAATCATGGCTGGACGGCGCCATCGGGCTCTGGGAGTCGGGGCCACACTGCTCTTGGTGGCCTTCGCGGCCGCCTGCGGAGGAGGCGGGTCGTCCGGCGGAGGCGGCGGCTCGGAGGGCGCGGTGCGGTATGGCTTCGACTTCAACCTGAACCTGACCGACACCTTCGACCCCCAACAGAGCCTCTCGACGTGTGACCGGCTCGCGCTGGAGTGGATCTACGGGACGCTGACCACCCTGGACGAGAGCGGTCAGCCCCAGCCGGGCCTGGCCGAGAGCTGGGAGCTGGACGACGCCGCCGGCACCTTCACGCTCACGCTCCGGGACGGCCTGGAGTTCTCCGACGGCACGCCCTTCGACGCGGAGGCCGTCGCCGCCGGCCTCAACTACCTCAAGACCGGTGACCAGACCGGTGAGGACCTGGTCACGATGGACGACGCCGAGGCGGTCGACGAGCTCACGGTGCAGATCAACCTCAACGGGCCCGGGTTCAGCCTGCCGTACAACCTCTCGCAGCGGGTGGGCATGATCCCCGCCCCGTCCACCTACGACATCGACGACCCCGCGGCCGGGAGCGCCGGGACCGATCCCATCGGCGCCGGGCCGTTCACCTTCGTCAGCTTCTCGCCCGGTGAGAGCATCGTCCTG
>DATDAH010000231.1:0-25874 GCA_036525535.1 Acidimicrobiales bacterium | reverse complement strand
TGGTCGGCATCGGCGTCCCGCTGCTGTTGGACACGCTGAAGGCCGGTCTGCGGGACCCGACGCCACAAGCGGGCGAGCCCACCTACGCCGCCAAGATCGACCCCGCCGAGCTGCGCATCGACTGGCTGCGCTCGACCATCGAGATCCACCGCCTGGTCCGTCTCGAGCGGGCCTGGACCACGTTCCGAGGCAGGCGGCTGAAGGTGCTGGCCGGCCACCCACTGCCCGGCTCGCTCACGCCCGGGGTGATGGACCTGGACCTGCCCGTGGAGGTCGGCACCGGTCAGGGCACGTTCCGGCTGGACATCGTGCAACCCGAGGGGAAGGCCGCCATGAAGGCCAAGGACTGGGCCCAGGGCGCGAGGATCGAACCGGGCGAACGACTGGGAGACGACGGCAATGAGGGATGACCAGGCCACGGGGCTGCAGGCCAAGGTGCTGACGGTGTCGGACGGGGTGATCGCCGGAACTCGGGAGGACAACTCCGGCGCCGCCCTCGAGGCGCTCCTGACGGGCGCCGGGTTCGAGGTCGTCGAGCGGCGGGCGGTGGCGGACGGCACGCAGAACGTGGGTGAGGCGATCGTGGAGCTGGCCGAGGGGTTCAGCGGCCTCGTCGTCACGACGGGCGGCACCGGCTTCGGCCCCCGGGACCAGACGCCTGAAGGTACGAAGGTCGTGCTGGACCGCGAGGCCCCGGGCATCGCCGAGGCCATGCGCCTGGTCAACCCCCTGGGGCGGCTCTCGCGGGGTGTGGCCGGGACCCGGGGGCGGGCGCTGGTGCTGAACACGCCGGGCTCGTCGAAGGGGGCGGTGGAGACGGTCGAAGCCGTCCTCGACGTCATCCCCCACGCCCTCCGCCTCATGACCGGCGAGTCCACCCAGCACTGAACCCCGCTCGGGTTGCGGCGAACGGATCTCGCCCGAAACGGAACGGCAGCCTGGGCGACTCGATCTCGCATGGCTGGGTGACGATCGCCGACTGGCGGGGCGCCGCAGGGATCGCATCCCACCAGCCAGGCCCCCATCGGTGCCGCATTGGCGTTCCTCCAGCCCCAACGGCTGGTGGTTCCCGGCCGTGTCGGTTTCGGCCCTCGATTTCGTTGCCCTGGCGATGAAAACGCCGGCCGAATGGGGGACCGGTCGAATCTGGCACGATCGGTTGACGAACGGCCACCCGTGAGTAACATGGCTCCACGCCCCCTCGCGGGGTCGGGTGCAATTCCCAACCGGCGGTGACAGTCCGCGAACCCCCACCTCGGTGGGGGCCGATCTGGTGGAACTCCAGGGCCGACGGTGAAAGTCCGGATGAGAGCGAGGGGCCGTGTGCGGCGTTCTCGCGCGCGGTCCCGGACAGGAGACCGGGATGACGCAGGCGACAGGAGAGGACGAGGCGGCCATGGCCCGCGCCCTCGACCTGGCCGCCGGCGTCCGCACCTCCACCTCGCCCAATCCCTGGGTCGGCGCGGTGGTCGTCACCCCGGATGGGACCTACGCGGGGGCGACCGAGCCGCCCGGCGGCCGCCACGCCGAGATCGTCGCCCTGCAGGCCGCCGGTGCGGCCGCCAAGGGCGCGACCCTGGCCACCACCCTCGAGCCGTGCTCGCACACGGGTCGTACCGGCCCGTGCACCGACACCATCATCGCGGCCGGTATCGCCCGGGTCGTCGTCGCCATCGAGGATCCCGACCCCCAGGTGGCCGGCCAGGGCTTCGCTCGGCTGGAAGCGGCCGGCATCGAGGTCGTCGACGGGGTCATGGCCGACGAGGTCCGGACCCAGCTGGCCCCGTACCTGATCCACCGCACGACCGGCCGCCCCTACGTGGTCCTGAAGCTGGCGGCGACCTTGGACGGCCGCACGGCCGCTCCCGATGGCACCAGCCAGTGGATCACAGGTGTCGCCGCCCGGACCGATGCCCATCGCCTACGGGCCGAGAGCGACGCCGTCGTGGTCGGAGCCGGCACCGTCCGCACCGACGACCCCACGCTCACCGTCCGCCACGGGAACGGGAGCGACCCGCTCCGGGTCGTGCTCGGCCACGCGCCCGAGGGGGCCAAGGTCCACCCCGCCCTCGAGCTCCGGGGCGATCTCGGCCAGGTGCTCGACGAGCTGGGCCAGCGGGGCGTACTGCAGGCCCTCGTCGAGGGGGGAGCGGCGGTGGCCCACGACTTCCACGCCGCCGGCCTGATCGACCGCTACGTGCTCTATCTGGCCCCCGCCCTCTTCGGCGGCGACGACGCCCGGGGCCTGTTCGCCGGCCCGGGTGCGCCCACCATCGGCGACATCTGGCGGGGCCGCATCGTCAGCACCACCCCGCTCGGCGACGACCTCCGCATCGATGTGGAGGCCGCCTGATGTTCACCGGCATCGTGGAGGAGCTGGGGACCGTCCTGGCCATCGAGGCACAGGGCCTCGGCGTGCGGGCCCGGATCGGGGCGACGGCCGTCCTCGAGGGGGCCGAGCGGGGAGACTCCACCGCGGTCGACGGCTGCTGCCTCACCGTGGTCGAGCTGGGCGACGGCTGGTTCGAGGCCGACGTCAGTGACGAGTCGCTCCGCCGCACGACCCTGGGCGCGCGCCAGGCCGGCGACCGGGTGAACCTCGAGCGGCCGCTGCTGGTCACCGACCGCCTCGGCGGCCACATCGTCCAGGGCCACGTCGACGCCGTGGGCGAGGTCGCGGCCCCCGTGCCCGACCTCCGGATCCGCATGCCCGAGGACCTACGCCGGTACGTCATCGAGAAGGGCTCGATCACCGTCGACGGCGTCAGCCTCACGGTCGTGCAGGCCACCGATGACGGCTTCACGGTCGCCGTCATCCCCCACACCGCCGAGGTCACGACGCTGGGGGCCAAGCAGCCCGGCGACACCGTGAACCTCGAAGTCGATCTCATCGCCAAGTACACGGAGCGCCTGCTCGCGTTCCAGGAGGAGCCCTAGATGGCTGAGCACACTCCCCAGTTCGATCCCGTCCCCGACACCATCGATGCCATCGGGCGGGGCGAGGTCGTCGTCGTGGTCGACGACGAGGACCGCGAGAACGAAGGCGACCTGATCATGGCCGCAGAGTTCGTCACGCCGGAGAAGATCGCCTTCTTCGTGCGCCACACCTCAGGGCTGATCTGCGTCCCGCTCACCGGTGACCGGCTCGACGAGCTGGACATCCCGCTCATGGTCAAGGACAACACCGAGGCCCAGCGGACGGCCTTCACCTACAGCGTGGACGCCACCGACGGCACCAGCACCGGCATCTCGGCGTCCGACCGCGCCGCGACCATCCAGGCCCTCATCGACCCTGGCACCCGACCGACCGACCTCGCCCGTCCCGGCCACATCTTCCCCCTTCGCTACAGCGACGGGGGCGTGCTGAAGCGCGCCGGGCACACCGAGGCCGCAGTCGACCTGGCCCGCATGGCCGGCCTCTACCCGGCGGGGGTCCTCTGCGAGCTCGTCAACGAGGACGGCTCCATGAGCCGGGTCCCCGACCTGGTCCCGTTCGCCAAGGAGCACGGTCTGATGATGACCTCCATCGCCGACCTGATCCGCTACCGCCGTCAGAACGAGAAGCTGGTCCGCCGCATCGCGGAAGCCCGCATCCCCACCCAGTGGGGCGACTTCACCTGTTACGCGTACGAGTCCCTGCTCGACGGCGAGCAGCACATCGCCATGGTCCGGGGCGCGGTGCAGGGCGAGGAGAACGTCCTCGTCCGGGTCCACTCGGAGTGCTTGACGGGTGACGTCTTCGGCTCCATGCGCTGTGACTGCGGCATCCAGCTCGACTCGGCCCTGGCCCGCATAGCCGAGGAAGGCCTCGGCGCGCTCGTCTACCTCCGCGGCCACGAAGGCCGGGGCATCGGCATCGGCCACAAGATCCGGGCCTATTCGTTGCAGGAGGAGGGCCGGGACACCGTCGACGCCAACCTCGACCTCGGCCTGCCCATCGACAACCGGGAGTACGGCATCGGCTCGCAGATCCTGGTCGACTTGGGCATCACCACCATGAAGCTGATGACCAACAACCCGGCCAAGTACGGCGGCCTGGAGGGGTTCGGCCTCGAGGTGGTCGAGCGGGTCGCGTTGGAGGCGCTCCCCAACCCGGAGAACATCGAGTACCTCAGGACCAAGAGAGAGCGCCTCGGTCACCTGATCGAGGGCCTGGACTAGGAGCGACGGACCCATGGGAGAACGGGTCGCCAGCGACGCCGACCTCGACGGTTCCGGCCTCCGCATCGGCATCTGCTGCGGGCGCTTCAACCGGCACATCACCGACCGTCTGCTGGAGGGTGCCCGAAGGGGCCTGTCCGACCACGGCGTGGCCGAGGCCGACACGATCGTGGTGTGGGCCCCCGGGGCCTACGAGTTGCCCCTCGTCGCCCAGCACCTGCTCGAGGGCTGGGGGGCGGACGCGGTCGTCGCCCTCGGCGCCGTCGTCCGGGGCGAGACCGGGCACTACGACCTCGTGGCGGGAGAATGCGCCGCTGGGCTGCAACGGGTCCAGCTCGACACCGGTCGCCCCGTCGTCTTCGGCGTCCTCACCACCGAGAACGACCAGCAGGCCCTCGAACGCTCCAGCGACGAGGACAACAAGGGCCACGAGGGTGTCGAGACCGCCATCGAGATGGTCAACCTGTTGAAGTCGCTGTCCGGCGGACCGTGACCAGCCGTAGCCTCGATCCGATGCTCAGGCTGGTGTTGCCCAAGGGGTCGCTCGAACGGGCCACCTTCGAGCTGTTCGAGAGCGCCGACCTGGCCGTCTCCCGCAGCTCGGGGGTGGACTACCAGGCGACCATCGACGATCCCCGGATCACCGACGTACGCATCCTGCGCCCCCAGGAGATCCCCCGCTACGTGGCCGAGGGCATGTTCGACCTCGGCATCACCGGCCGGGATTGGATCGAGGAGACCTCCAGTGAGGTCGTGACCCTCGGTGAGCTCCACTACAGCAAGGCCACGGCCCGTCCCATCAAGATGGTCGTGGCGGTCGGCGGTGACTCCGACGTCCAGTCGGTCGATGACCTGCCCCAGGGTGTGCGGGTCTCCACCGAGTACCCCGAGGTCACCCGGCGCTACTTCGAGAAGCGGGGCATCGACGCCGACATCCGGCTCTCCTACGGCGCCACCGAGGCCAAGATCCCCGACATCGTCGACTGCATCGTCGAGATCACCGAGACCGGTCGGGCCCTCCGCGCCGCCGGCCTGCGGGTCATCGACGAGATCCTGCAGTCCTACACGGAGCTCATCGCCAATCCGGCGGCCTACGAGGACGCCGACAAGCGTCACGCCATGGGCCAGATCCTGACCCTCCTCGAGGGCACGCTCGAGGCCCGGGGCAAGGTCCTGGTGAAGCTGAACGTGGCCGAGGCCGACCTCCAAGCGGTGATCGACGTCCTGCCCGCGATGAAGGCGCCCACCGTCAACGCGCTGCACGGCGACGGGGGGTTCGCGGTGGAGACCGTCGTCCCCAAGCGGGAGATCAACACCCTGATCCCCGAGCTGAAGGACCGGGGCGCCACCGACATCATCGAGCTCCCCTTGGCCAAGATCGTCCACTAGCCGTGGCCGACGACGTCACGGGGACGGTCACCGCGTTCGACGACCCGGCGGGGTTCGGCACGGTGACCACCGACGAGGGCGGGGAGCACTTCTTCCATTGCACGGCCATCACCGACGGCACCCGCCAGATCGCCGTCGGCACCCGGGTCCGATTCGTGGTCGTCCCCGGGCGCCTCGGGCGCTGGGAGGCCGCGACGGTGCGGCCTCTCGATCCCGTCTAGAAGGCGCGCACCCCCACGTCCCACATGGTGGGGAACGCGAAGAGGGCGAGACCCAGCGGCAGCAGGGTCAACGCCGGGGCCACACCCCGGCGCGTACGGGCGCCGTACCGCCAGTTCTCGCCGATGGCGGCGAGGAGGAAGCAGATGACGGCGGCCAGGTAGAACCAGAACTTGATGTCCACGTCCATGGGATTGCCTTTCGACTCGGGGGCTGATGGGAGGGGACGATCGGTCCGGTCAGGTCAGCAGCAGGATCAGGATGATGATGAGCAACAAGGTGCCAACGCCGATCGCCATGGGGTCCCCCTCTCGAGTTCGATGCCATAGGCACATCAGGGTGACGTGCGCCCCGTTCGTACCCGGCCGCGCCGAGTTAAGACCTGCGCTCTCGAACTCGTGGGCGACCCGTCGCTCGCCGTCCCGTGACCTGATGGTCAGCCCTCGGGTGCGTCGCCTCCGGCGGCTTGCTCGCTGACCTGGACGAAGGCCATGCGCAGCTGGGCCAGCGCGTCCTTGAGCGTGGCTTCGGCCTCACCCAGGCGGCCGGACAGCCCGTCGACCAGCTGGCCCATCGCGTCGATGGCGAGGCGCGCGGCCGTCAGGTCGGGATCCTCTTCGCTGAGGTGGATCGCCGCCAGTTCGTAGAGGCCCATGGCGTGGTTGGCCACGACCATGTCGGCCGGGGCCTCCAGCACCCGTTGGCGGGCGGCGGCCATCTCGGCGGCCATGGCTTCGGCCTGGGCCCGCTCCTCGTCGCTGAGGCCGGCCAGGGGATCGGCCCCGGGGTCCATCGGCGGGCCGGTCGGGTCTGAGGGCGCGGCATCCGGCTCGACCGGGTGCTCGCCGCCGGGGGTCCAAAGGCTGCTCATGAGGGGAAGGGTGCCACCACTGGTAGCTTGTTGCTCGCAATCCAACCTGGAAAGCGGGGTCCCGCCCCCACCTGGCCACCGACTGCGGTGCGCACAGGTCCTGGCCAGCACCACCCCTGCGGGTGGTCCTTGTCGCTCCTGTGGCTCACCGTGTGAGGCGGCCCGGGGATCGGGACTCTTTCGTTCGCAAGAGGAGTCGCGCATTGCGTAGTGATCGGCCATAGCTTCGGGCCCCGCCCATGACGACACCCGGATCAATGACCAGATCCGGGTCCGTGAGGTCCGCCTGGTAGGTGTTGATGGCGAGCAGATCGGCATCAAGGCCACTCCGGAAGCTCTCGCACTGGCCCGCGATCAAGGTCTCGACCTCGTCGAGGTCGCGGCCGCGGCGAACCCCCCCGTCTGTCGCATCATGGACTACGGGAAGTTCAAGTACGAGAACGCCCAGAAGGCCAAGGAGTCTCGGAAGAAGGCGACCAACGTCGTCGTCAAGGAGATGAAGTACCGCCCCAAGATCGGGCGCGGCGACTTCGACACCAAGACACGCAAGGTCTACGAGTTCCTCGGCGAAGGCCACAAGGTCAAGGTCACCATCATGTTCCGGGGCCGAGAGGTCCAGCACCCCGAGTTGGGGCGCCGCATCCTGGACAGGGTGGCGGAGACGGTCGTGGACGTCGGTCGGGTCGAGGCCCTGCCGAAGGTCGACGGTCGCAACATGACCATGGTCCTGGGTCCGGACAAGCAGGCACAGGCCAAGAAGGCCCGCGAGGACGCCGAAGCCGCCGAAGCCCTCCAGGCTGAGGCCAACGGCTCCGCCGAGGTCGTGGAGGCCGCCCCGGCCCCCGTGGTCGAGAGCACCCCCGAGACCAACAGCGCAACCGAGAACGCAGCCGAGAACGAGACGAGTGAGGCAGCGGCCACCGCCGCCGAGTGAGGGAGCGGCACCGCCGCCGAGAGGAAGAGACGCAATGCCCAAGATGAAGACGCACCGGGGCGCCAAGAAGCGCTTCAAGGTGACGGGCAGCGGCAAGGTGACGCGCCGCCAGATCCACAAGAACCACTTCAAGCGGCGCAAGCCCGCCGATCGCCAGCGTCGCCTGGCCGGTGAGGTCGAGGTGACGGGTGGCGATCGCCAGCACGTCCTCCGCCAGCTGGGCAAGCGGTAGGGGAGGCAGGCATGGCCAGAACGAAGACATCGGTCCCTTCACGGCGTCGCCGCAAGGTCACCCTCGAGCGCGCCCAGGGCTATTACGGCAACAAGAGCCGTTCGTACCGGGCCGCCAACGAGCAGGTGATGCACTCCCTGCGCTATGCCTACCGCGACCGTCGGGCCCGCAAGGGCGAGTTCCGCCGGCTGTGGATCCAGCGCATCAACGCCGCCTGCCGGGAGAACGGCACCTCCTACAGCCGGTTCATCGCCGGCCTGAAGGCAGCCGAGGTCGAGGTCGACCGCAAGATCCTGGCCGACCTGGCCGTCAGCGACCCGGCGGCCTTCACCGCCCTGGTCGCGGTCGCCAACGAGCACGCGGGCTCCTCGGATCAGTAAGGGCTCCGTCCAGCGGGTACGTCGCCTCGGGCGACATGCCCGCGCCCGTCGGGAGGAGGGCGCCTTCGTCGTCGAAGGCCCACGCGCCATCAGCGCGGCACTGGACTTCGACGCGGACCTCGACGAGGTCCTCGTCGTCGGCGGGGCCGAGATGGAGCTCGTCAACCGGGCCCGGGACGCCGGGGCGACCATCACCCACGTCGAGGGCGAACAGCTCGAACGGGCGCTGACCACCCGCACGCCCCAGCCCATCGTGGCTGTGGCCGGGCTGGTCAGCTGGTCGCCGGCGGAGATCGTCAGCGGGGCCACCGAGAGCGGCCTGCCCGTGGTCGTTCTGGCCGGGGTCAGCGACCCCGGCAACGCGGGCACCGTCATCCGCTCGGCCGCGGCGGCCGGAGCGGCCGGGGTGCTCTTCACGCCGGGGTCGGTCGACCCCACCAACCCCAAGTGCGTGCGTTCGAGTGCCGGAGCCCTCTTCGCCCTCCGGGTGGGAGCGGTCGATGACCTCGACGTCCTCCGGGGACTGGGCCTGACCACGATCGGCGCGGCCGCCGGCGGTGCCAGCCCCGACGAGGTCGAGCTGTCCGGCCCGATCGCCCTCGTGCTCGGCGGGGAGGCTGGCGGTCTGCCCGAGGACCAGCTGGTCGACGTCGAGGTGGCGCTCCCGCTGGAGGGCGGCGTGGAGTCGCTGAACGTGGCCATGGCGGGCTCGGTCCTGCTCTACGAAGCCCGCCGGCAGCGCAACGGGGGTCGTTGGTGAATCCAACTGGACCGAGGTCCTGCCGAACGGGGAGGGTGGTGGCCCCATGATCGACGAGATCGCTCGCATCCAGGCCGGCGCCCTGGCCCGCGTCCAGACGGCCTCCAGCGTCGACGAGCTCACCACGATCGGCCAGGAGATCCTGGGCAAGCACTCCGAGCTGGTCGGCCTCCGCAAGCAGCTGGGTGGACTGGACGAGGCCACCCGGAGGCAGACGGGGGAGGCCCTGAACGCGGCCACCCAGGCGATCAAGGCCGCACTGGCCGACCGGGAGAGCGGCCTGCAAGGCGCCGAGCGGTCGGCCCGCTACGAGGCCGAACGCCTCGACCTCACCGAGATCATCGACCCCCCACGGGTCGGTCACCTCCACATCGTCACGCAGACCTGGCAGGCCCTCGAGGACATCTTCGTGGGCATGGGCTACCGCGTCGCCGAGGGTCCGGAGATCGAGACCGACTGGTACAACTTCGAGGCCCTCAACATCCCGGACTCGCACCCGGCCCGGTCGATGTGGGACACGCTCTGGGTCGACATCGGCGAGCCCGGCTCGATGCTCCTGCGGACGCACACCTCCAACGTGCAGATCCACGTGATGCAGGCCGAGGCACCGCCCATCTACATCGTGGCCCCGGGCCGGACCTACCGACGGGACACGACCGACGCCACCCACCTGCCGGTCTTCCATCAGATCGAGGGCCTGGTGGTCGACCGGGGGATCACGATGGCGGACCTGGCGGGCACCATCCAGGCCTTCACCCAGGCCTACTTCGGCCAGGACTTCGAGTCCCGCCTGCGCCCCTCGTACTTCCCGTTCACCGAGCCGTCGGCCGAGTTCGACATCCGCCCGCCGGGCGGGGACTGGCTGGAGCTCGGGGGCTGCGGCATGGTCCACCCCAACGTCTTCCGCCACGTGGACATCGACCCCGAGGAATGGACCGGCTTCGCCTTCGGCTTCGGCATCGACCGCCTGGCCAAGGTCCGCTACGAGGTCGACGACCTCCGCGAGTTCGTCACGTCCGACATCCGTTTCCTCGAGCAGTTCTGATGCGTCGCCTCGCCTCCGGCCGCCGCTGTCCCTTCGGCCGGACCGGCAAAGCCGGATCCGGCCGGACCGAGGGGGGGTCGCGGAGCGCCCCCCTAGGGCTCCCCCCCCACCGACCCGCCGGAGTGCGCTCATGAAGGTGCTCTTGTCGTGGATGCGGGAGTTCGCGCCGGAGTTGACCGACGACGTCGACGTGCTGTCGGAGGCGTTGGACGACCTCGGCACGCCGGTCGAGGAGCGGGTGCGGCTCGGCGAGGGGCTGGACGGCATCGTCGTGGCCCGGGTGCTGGAGACCAAGCCCCATCCTGACGCCGACCGGGTCCAGTTGGTCGACGTGGACGCCGGTGACGGCGACGCGCTGCAGATCGTCTGCGGCGCCTTCAACATGGCGGCTGGTGACCTGATCCCGTTGGCCACGTTGGGCACGACCATGCCCAACGGCATGGTCATCGAGCGGCGCAAGATGCGGGGCGAGTGGTCGAACGGGATGCTCTGCTCGGCCACGGAGATCGGTCTGGGCGAGGACCGCGAGGGCATCCTGATCCTCTCGCCGGGCCTGACCCCCGGCCAACCCCTGACTGAGGCGCTGGGCCTGCAGGGGGACTGGCTGCTCGACCTCGAGGTCAACGCCAACCGGCCCGATGCGCTGTCGATGGTCGGCGTGGCCCGGGACGTGGCCGCTCGGCTCGGTGTGGGCTTCACCCTGCCCTCCGGGACCGCGCCGACAGGTGGCGCCTCCAGCCGGGATGTCGCTTCGGTCGAGATCGTGGACGGCGCCGCCTGCCCCCGCTTCGTCGCCCGCGTGTTGCGGGACGTGACCATCGGCCCGTCGCCGACCTGGCTGGCCAACCGCATCACCCAGGCGGGCATGCGGCCCATCAGCAATGTGGTCGACGTCTCCAACTACGTCATGCTCGAGCTGGGTCACCCCAACCATGCCTACGACCTGGACAAGGTGGCCGGTGGTCGCCTACGGGTCCGCTTTGCCCACGACGGGGAGCAGCTGGTCACCCTCGACGACGTCGAGCGCTCGTTCCTGGTCGCGGACGTCCTGATCTGCGACGGTGAGGACACGCCCATCGGCGTCGCCGGTGTCATGGGTGGAGCGTCGACCGAGATCAGCGACACCACCACCAACGTGCTGCTCGAGGCGGCCTGGTGGCACCCGATGCAGATCGCCCGCACGTCGACCCGGCTCAACCTGCGCTCGGAGGCCTCCCGCCGCTTCGAGCGGGGGACCGACATCTGGGGCCTGGACCTCGCCATCGAGCGCTTCTGCTCACTGCTGGCCGAGACCGGCGCGGTGGCGGCCCCCGACGTCATCGACGAGCGGGGCGATGTCCCCGAGCACCCGCCGATCCGGGTGCGGACCGACCGGGTCAACCTCATCACCGGCCTCGACCTGGATGCCCCGACGATCCGGGGGCTCCTGGTGCCCATCGGCTTCACGGTGGGCGAGGAGGCCGACGGCGCCCAGGTCGTCGACGTCCCCAGCTTCCGCCCGGACGTCGTCGAGGAGATCGACGTCATCGAGGAGGTCGCCCGCCACCACGGCTACGCCAAACTGCCCCGGACGGTGCCGCTGTCGCCGCACACCGGGAGCCTGACCGAGCGCCAGAAGGAGCGGCGCCGGATCCGATCCACCCTGGTCGGCCTCGGCCTGGACGAGGCCCTGCCCATGCCGTTCCTGGCGCCGGAGGACCTGGCCCGCACCGGCGTGGCCGACCACGGCATCACCGTGACGAACCCGCTCGACGCCCGGGAATCCATCGTGCGCCCGTCGCTCCGCCCCGGCCTGCTGCGGGCGCTGGCCTACAACGCCAGTCACCGCAATGACGAGGCGGGCCTTTTCGAGATCGGCAAGGTCTTCCTCCCCGTGGCCGACGGCGAGGAGCGCCCGCTCGAGCCCGAGCACCTCGGGGTCGCCCTCGCCGGGCGGGAGGCCCCTGAGGCGGTCGCGGTCTGGACGGCGGTGGCCGAAGCCCTCTCGCTGGACGGCATCAGGCTGGAGGCCGTGGAGATGGCCGGACTGCACCCCACTCGCAGCGCACAGCTGGTGACCGACGCCGGCCCGGTCGGCGTGGTGGGCGAAATCGACCCGGCGGTCGCCGACGCCTGGGGCATCGGGGAGCGGGTGGCGTGGCTGGAGGTGGGCCTGGACGACCTGGCCGAGGTGCACCGGCGGGACCGGCTCTACCGACCCGTCAGCCGCTTCCCGTCCAACGACATCGACCTGGCCTTCGTGGTCGACGAGGTCGTGCCCGCCGCCGCGGTCGAGACCACCATCCGGGAGTCCGCCGGCGAGCTGCTGGCCCGGCTCCGCCTGTTCGACGTCTTCCGGGGGGATGCCGTCGGCGACGGCCGGCGCAGCCTGGCCTACGCCCTGCGTCTCCAGGCCACCGACCGCACGCTGAAGGACGGCGAGGTGGCCGAGATCCGCCAGGGGGTCATCGACGCCGTCGAGTCCACCCACGGGGCCAGCCTCCGGGGCTGAGGTGGAGCTCTTCGAGGAGGCCTGCGAAGCCCTCCGAGGCCTCGTCCCGCCCGAGCTGGGCCCCTTCCGGCACAAGACCCACCGGTACGGCACCAAGATCTGGTTCGGTCCCGAGGCCCCGCCCAAGGAGCACTACGAGGCCCAGGTCGTCGGCGTCCGGGACGTGCCCGCGGCCGAGGTCCTGGCCATCGAGGTCGGCTTTCACAGCGAGTACCCCAAGCCCGCCGAGAACGACGAGGTGGTCGCCGCCCTGCTGGCGGCCGAGGGGGAGTGGCGGCCGGACCTGGGCGACGAGGCCGTGGCCGGCGAGTTCCTCGGCCGCGCCGACAACTGGCGGCGCATCTCCGAGACCTGGCTCGACCCCGACCTCGACGACCCCGAGCTCGGCACCGAGCTGGCGATGAGGTTGCTCGACTACATCGAAGCCCTGGAGCCGATTCGCGCCGGTCGATGACCGGGCCGGCTGGTCTCGACGACGGCGGATTGTATAGTCATGCGTAATCACGTATAGTCAACCGCATGCGTGTGGGGATCGTCGGAGCGTCCGGGTACACGGGCGCGGAACTGCTGCGGCTGGCGGCTGGGCATCCGGAGATGGACGTCGTGCTGGCCACGGGGGACACCCAGGCGGGCGCGGCGGTGGCGGACCTGTACCCGAGCTTGCGCCCCGTGTACGGCGACCTCGTCTTCGAGCCGTACTCGCCCGAGGCCGTCGACGGCCTCGACATCGTCTTCTGCGGGCTGCCCCACGGGGCCAGTCAGGCCCTCGTGCCCGAGGTCAAGGACCGGGTGAAGTGGGTGCTGGACCTGTCGGCCGACTTCCGGCTCAAGGATCCCGCCGCCTACGCGCAGTGGTACGACGCGGAGCACACGGCCCCCGAGCTGCTGTCCGACTTCGCTTACGGGCTGCCCGAGCTCTTCCGGGAGGAGTTGATCGGGGCCTGCGGTGTGGCGGTCCCCGGCTGCTATCCCACGGCGGCCTCTCTGGCGCTGGCCCCGCTGGTGCGGGCCGGGGCAGTCGAGACCACGGGCATCGTGGTCGACGCCGCCTCGGGTGTGTCCGGCGCCGGCCGAGCCCTCAAGCACGGCACCCAGTTCTGCACGGTGGACGAGGACTTTGCCGCCTACGGCCTGCTCGACCACCGCCACACGCCGGAGATGGAGCAGGTGCTGGGGGCCCAGGTCCTCTTCACACCGCACCTGGCGCCCATGACCCGCGGGATCCTGGCCACCTGTTACGCGCGGCCGTCGTCGCCCACGACGACCGACGAGGTCCTCGGTCTCCTCCGGGACGCGTACGTCGACGAGCCCTTCGTGACGGTGATCGACGGGCCGCCGACGACCAAGGCCGTGCTCGGGTCCAACTCGGCGATGGTCACGGCCCGGGCCGACGAGCGGACGGGCTGGGTCCTCGCCCTCTGCGCCATCGACAACCTGGTCAAGGGCGCCTCCGGCCAAGCCGTCCAATGCGCCAACATCGTCGCCGGCCTCCCCGAGACCCTCGGCCTCCCCCTGGTCGGGCTGTACCCGTGACCACGGACGAAGAAGCCCAGCCATGAGTGTCACGGCAGCCCGGGGGTTCGTCGCCGCCGGTGGGCACGGCGGACTGAAGGACGACGGCGTGTCGGACCTGGCCATCGTGGCCACGGCGGACGGCCAGGCGGTGCCCGCGGCGGGCGTCTTCACGGCCAACAAGATGACGGCGGCGCCGGTCCTGGTGTCCCGGGCCCACCTGAGGCAGAGCCGCGGCCACGCCGCCGCCGTCTTCCTGAACTCGGGCAACGCCAACGCCGGCACCGGTGAGCCCGGCAGCCAGGACGCCGAGGAGCTCTGCGCCCACGTGGCCCAGCAGCTCGGTTGTGCCCACGACCAGGTCCTCATCTGCTCCACCGGCCTGATCGGCCACCGGCTGCCGCTCGAGCCCTTGGTCGCCGCCATCCCCGGACTGGTCGCCCAGCGGGCCCCGGATGGCGACGGTGATGCGGCCCAGGCCATCCTCACCACCGACACGGTGCGCAAGGAGGTCGTGATCGACGGCGGGGGCTTCACCGTCGGGGGCATGGCCAAGGGGGCCGCCATGCTGGCCCCGAACATGGCCACGATGCTCGCCGTCCTGACCACCGATGCCGAAGCCGAGCCCACCGCCCTCCAGAAGGTGCTCCAGGACGCCGTCACCGACACCTTCAACTGCCTCACCGTCGACGGGGCGACATCGACCAACGACACCGTCCTGCTGCTGGCCAGCGGGGTCGCCGGCCCGGTCGACGCCGACGCCCTCGAGGCGGCGGTGACCGCGGCCTGCGCCTCCCTGGCCGAGCAGATGGTCGCCGACGCCGAAGGGGCCACCAAGCTGGTCCGGGTCCACGTCACCGGGGCCAAGAACGACGCCGAGGCCCGCACCGCGGCCCGGGCCGTGGCCTCCAGCCAGCTGACCAAGTGCTCGTGGTACGGCAACGACCCCTACTGGGGCCGGGTGGGCAGTGACCTCGGCGCGTGTGGTGTCGCCTTCGACCCGGTCCTGCTGTCCGTGGCCTACGGAGGCACCGTCGTCTGCCGCCATGGCGTCGAGGCCGGGCACAACAGGGCCGCGGTGACCGAGCACATGGCGGGGCGGGACATCGAGCTGACCGCCGACCTGGGCATCGGGTCCGGTCGGGCCACGGTCCTGACCTGTGACCTGACCCACGCGTACGTGGACGAGAACATGGGGACGTCGTGAGCTCCACCTCGGGCGCCGACAAGGCCACGATCCTGGTCGAGGCCCTGCCCTACATCCGGCGCTTCTGGGGCACCACGGTCGTGGTCAAGTACGGCGGCAACGCCATGACCGACCCGGCGTTGGCCATGCAGTTCGCCGAGGACATCGTGCTGATGCACTCGGTGGGGATGGGTGTCGTCGTGGTCCATGGCGGCGGTCCCCAGATCGGTGAGCTGATGGCCAAGCTGGGGAAGGAGCCCGAGTTTCGGGACGGCCTGCGGGTCACCGACGCCGAGACCCTGGACATCGCCCGCATGGTCCTCGTGGGCAAGGTCGGGCGGGACATCGTGTCGTCCATCAACGTCCATGCCCCCCTCGCCGTCGGCCTGTCGGGGGAGGACGCCGGGCTCATCGTGGCCTCGGCCCTTGACCCGGAGCTGGGCTTCGTCGGCGACGTCGACACGGTCGACCCGTCGATCCTGCGGCGCCTGCTGGCCGAGGACCTGATCCCGATCCTGTCGACCATCGGCTCCGACGCGGCCGGGCAGGCGTACAACATCAACGCCGACACCGTCGCCGGCGCAGTGGGCGCCGCCCTCGGGGCCGAGAAGGTCGTCTACCTGACCGATGTGGCCGGGATCCTCGACGGTGACGGCGAGCTGATCCACCAGGTCGACGCCGACGGGATCAACGCCATGGTCGCCGACGGGACCGTCGCCGGGGGCATGATCCCGAAGGTGTCGGCCTGCCTCCACGCCGTGCGCGGTGGTGTGACCTCGGCCCACGTGCTCGACGGCCGCCTCCCGCACGTCCTGCTGCTGGAGCTGTTCACCGACGAGGGGGTCGGGACCATGATCACGAAGGACCCGCAATGAGCACGCTGATGTCGACCTATCCGCCCCAGGTCGTGACCTTCGTGCGGGGCCGGGGCAGCGAGCTCTGGGACACCGAAGGCAAGCGCTACCTCGACTTCCTGTCCGGTCTGGCCGTGACCAGCCTCGGTCACGCCCACCCGGAGGTGGCCGACGCCGTCGCTGAGCAGGCCCGCACGCTGCTGCACGTCTCGAACCTGTACGGCACGGAGCCCGGTCCCGAGGTGGCGGCCACCCTCGACCGCCTCCTGGGCGGCGGCGGCAAGGTCTTCTTCTGCAACTCGGGGGCGGAGGCCAACGAGGCGGCCATCAAGCTGGCCCGAAAGTTCGGGGGCCGCGGCCGCCACGTCGTGGCCAGCGCCTACGGGTCGTTCCACGGCCGGACCCTGGCCACCCTCCACGCCACCGGCCAGCCCGAGAAGCACGAGGTGTTCCAGCCCCTGCCCGAGGGCTTCCGCCACGTCGCCTGGCAGGACCTGGATGCCCTGGAGGCGGCGCTCGACCCCTCGGTCACGGCGGTCCTGCTCGAGCCGGTGCAGGGCGAGGGCGGGGTCAACCCGGCCGACACCGAGTACTTCGCCGGGGTCCGCCGGCTCTGTGACGAGCGGGGTGCGCTCTTCATGGTCGACGAGATCCAGACCGGCCTGGGTCGGACCGGGGAGTGGTTCGGCTTCCAGCACTTCGGCGTCCAGCCCGACGTGGTCACGATGGCCAAGGCGCTGGGCAACGGCGTCCCCATCGGGGCCTGCTGGGCCAAGGCCGACGTGGCGGCCGCGTTCGTGCCCGGCGACCACGCCACGACCTTCGGCGGCCAGCCCTTGGCCACCGCCGCCGCCCGCAAGGTGCTCGAGGTGATGGAGCGAGAGGACGTCCCCGCCCGGGCCCGGGACGCGGGCAAGCGCCTGGCCGACGGCCTGCTCGACCTACCCCACGTCAACGGCGTCCGGGGCCTCGGCCTGCTCCTGGCGGCCGAACTGTCGGACCGGGACGCCCGGGAGGTGGCCACGGCCGCGCTCGCCGCCGGCCTCGTGGTCAACGGTGTCAGCCCCACCGCCCTGCGCTTCGCCCCCAGCCTGCTGGTGGACGACGCCGAGATCGGTGAAGCCCTCTCGATCCTGGATGGGATCCTCGCCTGATGCGGCACCTGCTGGAGATCGACGACCTGACCAAGGACGAGCTCTTCGAGGTCATCGCCCTCGCCCTCGACCCCAACCCGCCGCAGGTCCTGTCCCGCAAGGGCATGGCCCTGGTGTTCCAGAAGCCGTCGGCCCGGACCCGCAACTCCATGGAGATGGCCGTCAAGGATCTCGGCGGCCACCCGGTGACCATCCGGGCCGAAGAGGTCAGCATCGACCAGCGGGAGTCGGCCGAAGACGTGGCCCGCACCCTGGCCTGCTACCACGCCGCCATCGGGGCCCGGGTCTTCGACCACTCCGTGCTCGAGCGCATGGCCAAGGTGGCCTGGGTGCCGATCATCAACCTGCTGTCCGACGACGCCCACCCCTTGCAGGCGGTGGCCGACCTGTTGACGATGGCCGACGAGTTCGGCGACCTGAACGGCCGCACGCTCGCCTACGTGGGCGACGGCAACAACATGTGCCGGTCGCTGGCCCTGGCGGCCACGCTGGCCGGCATGCAGGTCCGGGTCGCCAGCCCCCGGGGCTATGCCCTGTCCGAGGTCGACGTCGACCGGATCGCCGCCCTCGGGGTCGCCCCCGACCTGCTCGACCGCCCGGAGGAGGCCGTGGCCGGCGTCGACGTCGTCTACACGGACGTGTGGACGTCGATGGGCCAGGAGACCGAGGTCGAGGCCCGGCGCAAGGCCTTCGAGGGCTACATGGTCGACGAGCGGCTCATGGCCCTCGCGGCGGAGAGGTCGATCTTTCTGCACTGCCTGCCGGCCCACCGCGGCGAGGAGGTCTCCCACGAGGTGCTGGACGGGGACCGGAGCCGGGTCTGGCGCCAGGCCGAGAACCGAATGCACGCCGCCCGCGGGGCTGTGGCCTGGATCCTCGGGCAGGTCTGAGATGAGCGCCAAGGCCCAGCGACAGCACAAGATCGCCCGCTTCCTCGAGTCCGAGGAGGTGTCCAGCCAGGCCCAGCTCGTGGAGCTGCTGGCCGCCGAGGGCGTGACCGCCACCCAGGCCACGGTGTCCCGCGACCTGGATGATCTCGGGGCCATCAAGGTCCGGGCCCGGGGTGGGGTCACCGTGTACGCCGTGCCGGAGTTGCCCAAGGACCAGGTCCCACCCGAGGACCACCTGCGCCGGGTCCTGGGGGACTGGGTCGTCGACGTGGCCCACAGCGGGCCCCTCGTCGTCCTGCGCACCCCGCCGGGCTCGGCCCACGTGGTGGGCTCGGCCCTGGACCGGTCGTCGTTGCCCGAGGTCCTGGGCACCGTCGCCGGAGATGACACCCTCATCGTCGTGGCCGACGAAGAGGTCGGTGGATCGAGCCTGGCCGACCAGCTCCGTGAGCTGGCCGGCCTCTCCTGAGAGGAATGTGATGGCCAAGAGAGTGGTGCTCGCCTACAGCGGTGGCCTGGACACGTCGGTCGCCGCGCGTTGGCTGATCGAGGAGCTGGGCTACGAGGTCGTTTGCCTGTGTGCCGACGTCGGCCAGGAGGGCAGCGACTGGGGCCCGGTCATGGATCGGGCGAACGCCGCGGGCGCCGTCGAAGCCGAGGTGGTCGACGTACGGGAGGAGTTCGCCAAGGACTTCATCGTCCCCGCCCTGCGGGCCAACGCGCTCTACGAAGGCCGCTACCCCCTGGTGTCGGCCCTGTCCCGGCCCGTCATCGTCCGCCACCTCGTGGAGGCGGCGGACAGGTACGGCGCATCGGCGGTGGCCCACGGTTGCACCGGAAAGGGCAATGATCAGGTCCGCTTCGAGGTCGGCGTCCGCTCCATCGCCCCGAACCTCGACGTGCTGGCCCCGGTCCGCACCTGGGGCATGACCCGGGAGGACGCCATCCTCTATGCCTACCGCCACGAGATCCCCATCACGGCGACGAAGGAGAAGGTGTACTCCATCGACGACAACCTCTGGGGCCGAGCGATCGAGTGCGGCGAGATGGAGGACCCGTGGGCCAAGCCGCCCTCGGGCGTGTGGTCGATGACCGTGGCCACCGAGACAGAGGCCCGGGACCTCGAGATCTCCTTCGTCGAGGGCATTCCTACCGCGGTCGACGGCGAAGAACTGGGCATGGTCGAGCTCATCGACCGACTCAACACGGTTGTCGGCTCCTACGGCTGGGGCCGCATCGACATGGTCGAGAACCGGCGGGTCGGCATCAAGAGCCGGGAGACCTATGAGTGCCCGGCCGCCTTGGCGCTGATCATGGCCCACACCGATCTCGAGTCGATCACCCTCGAGCGGGACCTGGCCCGGGAGAAGTCCCGGCTGGAGCCCCGCTACGCCGAGCTGATCTACGACGGGCTGTGGTTCTCGCCCCTGCGGGCGGCCTTCGACGCCTTCGTCGAGGAGAGCCAGCACCTGGTCACCGGCGACGTGCGCCTGCGCCTCTCGCCCGGCCAGTGCGAGGTCACGGGGCGGCGCAGCCCCCACTCGCTGTACGACTACGGCCTGGCCACCTACGACGCCGAGGACAGCTTCAACCACGAGGACAGCGCCGGCTTCGTCCGCCTCTGGGGCCTGGGGCTCGAGACCTGGGCGGCCAAGCGCCTCGAGCAGAAGGCCGAGCTCCCGTGACCCTCGCCCACGGCGGTCACGGCTGATGACGCTCTGGCACGGACGGTTCGGGGACGGGCCGGCGGAGGAGCTGCTGGCGTACACGGTGAGCCTGCCCTTCGACGTGCGCCTGGCCGCGGACGATCTCGCCGGCTCGCGGGCTCACGTGCGGGGACTGGTCCGGGGCGAGCTGCTGGACGGGGACGAGGCTGCCGCGGTGCTCGCCGCTCTCGACCAGGTCGAAGCCGAGCTGGCGTCGGGCACCTTCCCCTTCGAGCCCTCCGACGAGGACATCCACACCGCAGTCGAGCGCCGGGTCACCGAGATCGCCGGGCCGGCGGGGGCCAAGCTCCACACCGGCCGCAGCCGCAACGACCAGGTGGCGACCGACCTGCGCCTGTTCACCAAGCGGGAGCTGGGTGTGGTCGTGGACAGGGTCCTGGCCCTCCAGGACGTCCTCGGCGACCGGGCCGACGAGGCCGGGACGGCCTACTTGCCGGGCTACACCCACTTGCAGCGGGGCCAGCCCGTCCTGCTCGCTCACCACCTGCTGGCGCACGGCTGGGCCCTGGCCCGCGACGTCGACCGGCTGCTCGACTGCCGTCGACGGCTCGACGTGTCGCCCCTGGGTGCCGGGGCGCTGGCGGGCTCGTCGCTGCCCCTCGACCCGGCCGGGGTGGCCGCCGACCTCGGCTTCGCCGCCGTCTTCGACAACTCCCTCGACGCCGTGAGCGACCGCGACTTCGTGGCCGAGTCCCTCTTCGCGTTGACCTTGCTCGGCGTGCACCTGTCCCGCATCGGTGAGGAGCTGGTGCTGTGGACCAGCGAGGAGTTCGGCTTCTGCCGCCTCTCGGACACCTACGCCACCGGGAGCTCGATGATGCCGCAGAAGAAGAACCCCGACGTGGCCGAGCTGGCCCGGGGCAAGTCGGGACGTCTCCTCGGCCACCTGACGGGCCTCCTGGCCACGTTGAAGGGCCTGCCCCTGGCCTACAACCGGGACCTCCAGGAGGACAAGGAACCCCTCTTCGACGCCCTCGACCAGGTCGGGCTCGGCCTCGCCGCGCTGAGCGGGATGCTGGCCGAGGTGGTCTTCGACACCGATCGCATGGCCGCCGCCGCCGACGATCCCGCCGCCGCCGCCACCGACCTGGCCGAGTTCCTGGTCCGGACGGGGCTGCCGTTCCGCGAGGCCCACGCGCTCGTGGGCGAACTCGTCCGGCGGTCGATCGACGATGGTGTCGACCTGGCCGAGCTGGTCGCCGCCCATCCCGACCTGGGCGCGGATGCCGCCGGCCTGCTCGAGCCCGGCGTGTCCGTCACCCGGCGCACCAGCCGAGGGGGAGGTGGCCCGGCGCCCTACTCGCTCCAGCGCGAGGCCTTCGCCGCCCGCCTGGCGGAGGACCACGCCCGTCGGTGAAGCAGGTCCCTCGGTCGTTCTTCGCTCGCGACAGCCGGATCGTCGCGCCGGAGCTGCTGAACAAGCTGCTCGTCCGGGGCGACCGGGTGGGGCGGATCGTGGAGGTCGAGGCCTACGCCGGCACGGAGGATCCCGCCAGTCACGGCTTCCGGGGCCCCACGCCCCGCAACGAGGTCATGTTCGGTCCCGCCGGGCACCTGTACGTGTACTTCACCTACGGGATGCACTTCTGCGCCAACGCGGTGTGCGGCCAGGTGGGGGAGAGCTCGGCCGTCCTCCTCCGCGCCCTGGCCCCGCTGGCGGGGCTGGACGAGATGCGGGCGGCCCGGGGCCCGGCGGCCCGCCGGGACCGGGACCTCTGCAGCGGGCCGGCCAAGCTCTGCCAAGCCTTCGCCATCGACCGGGCCCTGGACGGGGAGGACCTCGTGCAGGGCGAGGATGTCGGCGTGTTCGACGACGGGACGCCGCCGCCGACCACGCCCGGCGTGTCTCCCCGCATCGGCCTCGCGGTGGCCGTCGAGGCGCCATGGCGCTGGTTCGTCCCCGGCGATCCCAACCTTTCCCGGTCCCGCTGATGGATCGCTTCCGCCCCGAGGTGCTGATCGTCGCCGCCGCCGTCCTCTGGGGCACGACGGGTACCGCCCAGGACCTCGGCGACGTCCAGGCCTCCCCGGTCGTCGTCGGCGTGGCCCGGATCGCCCTCGGCGGTGCCCTCCTCGCCCTCCTCGCGCTCCTCGCCCGTTCTGGGACCTGGAACGCGTGGTGGGTCACCAACGACAGGTTCCAGAACACGCGGTGGTGGCGGCCGATCGGGCCGGTGGTGGCCGGGATCGTGGCGGTGGCGGGGTACCAGGCCTTCTTCTTCGCCGCCGTGGACCGGGCCGGGGTCGCCCTCGGGACCCTGGTGGCCATCGGGAGCGGGCCGGTGTTCACCGGGCTCGTCGCCCTGGTGGCCAGCGGCGAGCGGCCGGTGACCCGGTGGTACCCGGCGACGGGCCTGGCCATCGTCGGCTGCGCGCTGCTGCTGGCCCCGGGAGGCGACCGCGAGCTGGATGGTGTCGGCCTGGGCCTGGCTCTCGGCGCCGGCCTGTCCTATGCCGTCTACACCGTTGCCGCCAAAGCCGTGCTCGGCCGCGGCGTCCCCGGCCCCACCGTCATGGCGACGTTCTTCCTGGGCGGCGCCGTGCTGCTCGCGCCCGCCCTGCTGGTGGCCGACACGGACGACCTGACGACCGGCAAGGGCATCGCGATGGTCTTCTGGCTGGGCGTGGCCACGACGGCTGTGTCCTACGTCCTCTTCAGCGGCGGCCTCCAGCGCCTGCGGTCCTCGACCGTCGCCACCCTGAGCCTCACCGAGCCGCTCACGGCCGCGCTGCTGGGCGTAGTGGTCCTCGACGAGCGCCCAGGCCTCCTGGCCCTCCTGGGCGCCCTGGTACTGCTCTCCGGCCTCCTCGTCATCAGCACCCGACCGGCATCCATCGACGAGCCCCTGCCCGAGCCCTGAACGAGCGCGCGCTACGCGTCCAGGGGGGTCTGGCAGTCGAGCATGTGGTTGACCACGGCGAAGTGGTCGAGGGTGACGGTGATCTGGCCGGCGCCGCGGGCGGTGATCATGAGCTCGGCGTCCTCGCCGGCGGCCAGCTGGTCGGCGTAGGCGGCCCGGTCGGCCAGGTAGCTGTCCCAGTCCTCCAGCCAGAGGCGGGTGAGGCGCTCGTCCTGGCCCTCGGTGGGGGCGATGGCCCGCAGGTCGGCCACCATCTCGGTGAGGATCTCGTTGGCGGCGGCCACCGACACGGCCCGGTCCTCGGGCGAGGTCGCCTCCTGGGCCGCGGGGAGCTCGTCGATCCGGGCGACGGCGTCGGCGCAGATGGCTTGACCCTCGGTCGGGAAGGTGTCGTCCTCCAACTCGTCGGGGACGCCGGGGTCGGCGATCAGGAACAGGTAGGCCCACATGCCGATGGTGGCGGCCACGACCACGACGGCGAGGACGGTGCCCACGCGGGGACGGCTACGGGCCATCCGTCCAGCGTGGGCGCCCGGTCGTCGGGGTGTCCAATCCCCAATGGCTGGGTCGGGCCGGGCCCGGTGCGGCAGAGTTGGGCCGTGACCGGCAGCGCCCACGTGCTCGACGACCTCGAGGCCCGCGGCCTCGTCCAGGACCACACCGATCGCGACGCCCTCTACGAGGCGCTCGGGGCCGGGCCGGTCGTCCTCTACGCCGGCTTCGACCCCACGGCGGACTCGCTCCATCTCGGCAACCTCGTGCCCCTCCTGGTCCTGCGTCGCTTCCAGGACCTCGGTCACCGCCCGATCGTCCTGGCGGGCGGCGCCACGGGCATGGTGGGGGACCCCGGTGGCCGCTCCGACGAGCGCAACCTGCTCGACCCCGAGGCCCTCCGGGCGAACACGGCGGCCATCAAGGTCCAGCTGGCCCAGTTCCTGGCCTTCGACGGCGAGGCCGCCGCGATCCTGGTCGACAACCGGGACTGGACCGAGGGCGTGACCCTGCTCGACTTCCTGCGGGACGTGGGCAAGCACGTGACCGTCAACCAGATGACGGCCAAGGACTCGGTGCGCAACCGCCTCGAGAGCGAGACGGGCATCTCCTTCACCGAGTTCAGCTACATGCTCCTCCAGGCCCACGACTACTGGTGGCTGTACACCAACCACGACTGTGTCCTCCAGCTCGGCGGCTCGGACCAGTGGGGCAACATCACCGCCGGCATCGACCTGATCCGGCGCAAGGAGGCGGCGACCGTCCACGGCCTGACCGTGCCCCTGATGACCCGGGCGGACGGGGCCAAGTTCGGCAAGAGCCAGGACGGCAGCGTCTGGCTCGACCCGGCCAAGACGTCGCCGTACCAGTTCTTCCAGTACCTCGTGCAGATGGACGACCGTGACGCCGAGCGCTTCCTGCTCCAGCTCACCTTGCTCCCCGTCGAGCGGTGTGCCGAGATCGTGGCCGAGCACCAGCAGGCCCCGGAACGCCGCCTGGCCCAGCGGGAGCTGGCCCGGGCCCTGACGACCCTGGTCCACGGCGAGGCCGCCACGTCCGGCGCCGAGCAGGCCTCCGCCGTGCTCTTCGGTGGCCCGGTCGACGGCCTCGACGAGGCCGGCTTCGAGGTCCTGGCCGCCGAGGTGCCGACCGTCGACCTCGAGCCCGGGGAGCTGGGCGCGGGCGTCGAGCTGGTCGACGCGATGGTGCGTGGGGGCCTGGCCAAGTCGAAGGGGGACGCCCGCCGCACCATCGAGCAGGGCGGCGTGTACGTGGCGGGCGAGCAGACCCGGGACGTCGAGCGGAAGCTTTCTGGTGGAGACGCGGTGGGGGGGCGATACGTTCTGCTCCGCCGCGGTAAGGCGAACCACCTGCTCCTCCGGGAAGCGGGTTGACGTTCTGACCGAGCCACGGTAGATTCGCAAGTCGCTTCGGACGGCCCTGCCAGCAGGGTGCGCGAAGCTCAGAGCATCTGGCTCGATCTCTCGCCACTGGCGCGGACGAGCCTCCGGCGCTCCTTGAAAACGGAACAGAAGACGATCTATATGCCAGTGCGGGCGATCGTCGGGACATGACCTCGGGACGTTCGCGTCCGGAGGCCGTGGAACCACGATCGTTCATCACATCAATTCCGCTCCCGCCTCCCCGAAGGGTTCGCCCTGAAGGAACGGGAGCAAAGAACAATCCAGTCGGGTCGGTCCGAAGCTGTGCTGCAGCAGACGACCGGCTCTTCGGAACCGATCGATCGGACGATCACCTTCGGGTGGCCGGCCGTAGATCTTGACGGAGAGTTTGATCCTGGCTCAGGACGAACGCTGGCGGCGTGCCTAACACATGCAAGTCGAGCGAGATCCATCCAGTGGCAACACTGGTGAAGATCTAGCGGCGAACGGGTGAGTAACACGTGAGAAACCTGCCCCGGAGACCGGGATAACTCGAGGAAACTCGAGCTAATACCGGATACCCCCACCGAACCGCATGATTTGGTGAGGAAATGCTCCGACGCTCCGGGAGGGTCTCGCGGCCTATCAGCTGGTTGGTGAGGTAATGGCTCACCAAGGCTAAGACGGGTAGCTGGTCTGAGAGGACGATCAGCCACACTGGGACTGAGACACGGCCCAGACTCCTACGGGAGGCAGCAGTGGGGAATCTTGCGCAATGGGCGAAAGCCTGACGCAGCAACGCCGCGTGGGGGATGAAGGCTCTCGGGTTGTAAACCCCTTTCAGGAGGGACGAAAATGACGGTACCTCCAGAAGAAGCCCCGGCCAACTACGTGCCAGCAGCCGCGGTAACACGTAGGGGGCGAGCGGTGTCCGGATTTATTGGGCGTAAAGAGCTCGTAGGCGGTTTGGCAAGTCGGGTGTGAAATTTCGAGGCTCAACCTCGAAACGCCACTCGATACTGCCATGACTGGAGTCCGGTAGAGGAGTGCGGAATTCCTGGTGTAGCGGTGAAATGCGCAGATATCAGGAGGAACACCGGTGGCGAAGGCGGGTCTCTGGGCCGAAACTGACGCTGAGGAGCGAAAGCGTGGGGAGCAAACAGGATTAGATACCCTGGTAGTCCACGCCGTAAACGTTGGGCACTAGGTGTGGGAGGCTGTCAACGCCTTCCGTGCCGTAGCTAACGCATTAAGTGCCCCGCCTGGGGAGTACGGCCGCAAGGCTAAAACTCAAAGGAATTGACGGGGGCCCGCACAAGCGGCGGAGCATGTTG
>DATDAH010000230.1:0-7806 GCA_036525535.1 Acidimicrobiales bacterium | reverse complement strand
CGTCACGCGGGGTCGGTCACCGCCCTGGCCCGCCGCCTGCTCGGCAGCGAGAACCTGGCGGAGGAGGTCGTCCAGGAGGTCTTCCTCCACCTGTGGAACGCCCCGGACAAGTTCGACCCCGAGCGGGGCACCCTGCGCAGCTACCTGCTGACCCGAGCCCACAGCCGGTCGGTCGACCTGCTGCGCTCGGAGGGAGCCCGCAAGCAGCGGGAGGAGCGGGACGCCAAGCGCACCGCCGACGCCGGCTACGACCTGGAGCGGGAGGTCTGGGACCTCACCGTGTCCGAGGCCGTGTCCACCGCCCTCGCCGACCTGCGGGACGAGGAACGCTCGCCCATCGTGCTGGCCTACTTCGGCGGCTACACCTATCGGGAGGTGGCCGAGATGCTCGACGAGCCCGAAGGGACCATCAAGGGCCGCATCCGTACCGGCCTCCACCGACTGCGTGGGGGCCTGCAAGCCGCCGGGATCGGAGTCGAAGGGTGACCGAGCATCAGGACATCGAGGAGCTGCTCGGGGCCTACGCCCTCGACGCGGTCGATCCCGACGAGGCCCGTCTGGTCGAAGAGCACCTGGTCGAGTGCCCCCGCTGTCGGGCCGAGGTGGCCGCGCACCGCGAGGTGGCGGCCCTGCTGACCAGCGGCACGAGCGATCCGGTGCCCGACGGGGTCTGGGACCGCATCGCCGCGGACCTGGGCGACACCCCGCCCCCCGTACCGATCGAGGTCGCCTTCGGCGAGCGCCAGGCCCGGAAGACCACTGCTCGGACGCGCCCGGCCCGGGTCCTGGCCGGCCTGGCCGCGGCCGCGGCCGTGGTCGTGGTGGCCCTGATGGGTGCGGTGCTGGTCAACCAGCGCACCGAGATCGACGACCTCCGGGACGAGGCCGCGGCACCGGGAGCCGATCCGGTCCTGGACCTGCTCCGCGACCCCACGTCACAGATCGTGAGCCTGGATCACGCCGACGGCACCACCGGAGCCCGCGCCCTCGTAGGCGGCGACGGCGACAGCGTGCTGCTCGCCTCGGGCCTGCCCGACCTGGGCGAGGGTGAGACCTACCAGCTCTGGGGGCTGCCCCAGGGGCGGGAGTCGATGGTCTCGCTGGGCGTGCTGGGGGCCGACCCCGGGCAGTCCGAGTTCCACGTCGAAGGCGGCATCACGACCCTGGCCATCACCCGGGAGCCCGGCGGCGGATCCACCCAACCCAGTTCAGAGCCCCTGGTCACGGGCACGTTGGTCTGAATCGCGGCCCGTCCCGACTGGCGCGATGCCCTGACCTGGGTGCGAGGATGGGGCCAATGGCCACCCGAACTCCTTCACGCGCCACGTCCCTGATGGCTCTCGTCGCCGTTGTCCTCCTGCTGGCGACTGCCTGCAGCGACGACGACGGGGACATCAGCGAACTACCCCCCAACGCGACCGCCACGCCCGCCGCCGGTGAGACGTCCACCACGGTCGCCGCCGACGAGCCTCCGGGCGAGAGCGCGGCGGCCAGCCTCCGGTCGGACCTGACCGGACTGTTCGAGGAGCAGGTGTACCTGACCGGCTTCACCGTCCAGGCGGCCGCGGCCGCCGACGGCGACCTGGACGACCCGGAAGCGGCGGCCATGGCCGACGCCACGGCGGCCAGCTCGGTCGAGCTGTCCGACGTGGTCGGCGCCGCGTACGGGGTGGCTGCCGGTGTCGACTTCAACGAGGCGTGGGACGCGCACCAGGCCACCCTCGTCGACTTCGGCCTGCGGGGGGGGACGGCCGAAGCGGTGACGACGGCCCGGGACGCGGTCGTGTCGACGCTGGAGGGCTTCGATCCCGAGGGGGACTTCTCCACCGTGGCCGCCGGCTTGGAAGCGAGTGACGGCGAGATGCTGACCACCGTCGAGGAGCTGGCCTCGCAGAGGCCTGCGGCCGCCGTCGACCTGCGCGCGGCGGCCGACGAGATGCCCGAGGTGGCCCTCGGCCTGGCCGATGTCATCGCCACCCACAGCGCGCTGGAGGGCGAGGTCGACTCGCCCGAGTCCGCCCTGCGGGCCGAACTCACCGGCCTCTTGCAGGAGAGTGCGCTGCTGACCGGCCTGGCCCTGTCCGAGATCGTGCAGGCCGACGGTGACAGCTCTGCCCCCGGCCCCCGCGGGGTCCTGGCAGCCATCGACGAGAACACCGTGGCGCTGGCCGAGGCCATGGTCCCCGAGGACGAGGCCGAGCGCGACGCCTTCGGTGAGGTCTGGGGCGGCCACATCGGCGACTTCGAGGACTACATCACCGCCGTGATGGCCGACGAGGCCGCCGGCATCCAGGAGGCGGAGGATGCCATCGTCACGTTCCGGGACGACCTGGGCGTCGTCCTGTCCGACACCTACCCGGCCTTCACCCGCGAGGCGGTGGCCGAGGAGCTGGTGCCGCACACCGACTCGATCATCGCCGTCGCCGACGCGCTGGTGGCAGAGGCCGACGGGGCCACCCCCATCGAGTCCCCGGACCTCCTCCGGGCTGCGGCCCTGGCCATGCGCGACGCGGCCCGCTACTTCGCCGGAGGGCTCAGCGCGCCGACCGAGTGATCGGCTTCCGCGCCGAGGTGTGACAGGTGTCACCTGCGGGTATGCGCAACTCCGTCATGGGTAGTGTCGAAGAAGGGGGAAACGCCATGTTGCCGGGGGACGAACGGTGAACGTCAACTTCTTCGGGGTTCGGGGCTCCACCCCGTGTGCCTGCAGGGATCTGGCCCGCTACGGGGGCAACACCGCCTGCGTGGCCCTGGAAGCCCCGGGGCACGACCCCGTGGTGTTCGACCTCGGCACCGGGCTGCGCTTCTGGGGTGAGACCCAACCGCAGGACGGCTCGTTCCGGGGCTCGGCGCTGGTGACGCACCTGCACTGGGACCACGTCCAGGGTCTGCCGTTCTTCGTGCCCGTGCTCCGGCCCGGGGCCCGCCTCGACATCTACGGCCCGCCCTCGGAGGACATGGGCATCGAGGAGGCCTTCCACCAGTTCCTGCGGCCCCCCTTCTTCCCCGTCGAGATCGACGCCCTCGAGGGCGAGATCGTCTTCCACGACGTATACGACGAGAAGGTGGTGGTCGGCGACGCCAAGGTGACCAGCCGCCCGGTGCCGCACGTGGGGCTGACAGCCGGTTACCGGGTGGAGTACGCGGGGACCACGGTGGCCTATGTCAGCGATCACCAAGCTCCGCCGGACGGGGGCATGGACGTGGCCGAGTCCGTCCTCGAGCTGGCTGACGGCGTGGACCTGCTGATCCACGACGCCCAGTACACGGCCGAGGAGTTCGCGGCCAAGGCCCACTGGGGCCACTGCACGATCGACTACGCGGTGAACGTGGCCGCGCAGGCCGGGGCCAAGCGGCTGGCGCTCTTCCACCACGACCCGTCCCACGACGACGTCACCCTCGACGGGTTGGGGGCCGCGGCCGCCGCCCAGGGCGAGGCGGTGGGCGTCGAGGTGATCGCCGCCTACGAGGGCCTCACCATCGCCTTCGGGTCGGCCGAGGGCTCGGTGGCCGGGCTCGTCGGCGCCGACCCCGTCCCTCTCTGACCGTCTCGGGCCGGTCCGGGTCGGGCCGCTAGCCTGCCCGCTTCGTGAGCGACCCCTCCTCCTCTTCCTCCAGCGGCCCGGTGATCGACGAGGCCCGCTTCCGGCAGGTCCTGGGCCACTTCCCGACCGGCGTGACCGTCGTCTCGGCCCACCCGACCGGCGAGCCGCCCGTGGGCATGGCCGTCGGCTCGTTCTTCTCGGTGTCGCTGGAACCGGCGCTGGTCGGCTTCTGCCCGGGCAAGTCGTCGACGAGCTGGCCCAAGATCGAGGCCGCCGGGTCGTTCTGCGTGAACATCCTGGCCGACGACCAGGAAGACGTGGCCCGCGTCTTCGCCGGCAAGGGCGAGGACAAGTTCCAGAGCGTCGGCTGGCGCCCGGCCGTCACCGGCTCGCCGGTCATCCGTGATGTCCTGGCCTGGATCGACTGCGCCATCACCGACGTCCACGAAGCCGGCGACCACTTCATCGTCACCGGCCGGGTGCACGAGCTGAAGGTCGAGCGCGAGGGCCATCCGCTGGTGTTCTTCCGCGGCGGCTACGGCTCCTTCGATTCCTGAGCAGTTGCCCGTCTACGCCCTCGGCGACGCCGAGCCCCGGATCCACCCGACCGCCTACGTGCATCCCGACGCCGTGGTCATCGGCCAGGTCGAGATCGGGGCCGAGTCGACCATCTGGCCGGGGGCCGTGCTGCGGGGGGACGACGGCCGGATCCTGATCGGCGAGGCCACCTCCATCCAGGACGGCACGATCATCCACACCACTGCGTTCCAGCCCACGACCGTCGGCAATCGGTGCGTCGTCGGCCACAACGTGCACCTCGAGGGCTGCATCGTGGAGGACGGGTCGCTGGTCGGCTCCGGCTCCGTCGTGCTCCACGGGGCGATCATTCGCACGGGCGCACTGGTCGGGGCCAACGCCCTCGTTCCCAACGGGATGGAGATCCCCACCGGGGCCATGGCGCTGGGTGTGCCCGCCCGCCTCCGGGAGGGGACCGTGACGCCGGGACAGTTCGAGGAAGCGGTCGTCAGCTACGTCGAACGGGGCCGTCGCTTCCGCACGGAGCTGCGCCGAATCTCCTGAATAGCCCGCGGGGGCGCTCGGTAGATTTGCCCCAATGGTGCTCGCTTCCGTTGATGACTCGCGCTCGAGTCGCGACGGGTGGAAGCTCATCAGCGACACCATGCGGGCCCAGTGGAAGGGCATCACCGCGGGGGTGGTGGTGGGCCTGCTGTGGACGGTGGGCAAGGTCGCCACCCCGCTGCTGGTGCGCACGGCCATCGACCAGGGGATCGTCGCCGACGACAGTCAAGCCCTGGTGTTCTGGTCCCTGGCCATCGTCCTGGCGGGGGTCGTGGCCGCGACGTTCACGGGGCTGCGCCGGTACCTGGCGTTCCGGGAGAGCCGGTGGGCCGAGCTGGTCCTGCGGGACCGGATGTTCGCCCACCTCCAGCGCCTCCATTTCTCCTTCCACGACGAGAACCAGACCGGCGAGCTGATGAGCCGGGCCAACACGGACCTGGCCCAGGTCCAGCAGTTCGTGGTCCTGGTCCCGCTGACGATCTCCAACGCGGTCACGGTGGGTTCGGTCGCGATCATCCTCGCCCTCATCGACCCCGTCCTCACCGTCCTCGCCCTGGGCGGCCTGCCGTTCCTCAACTGGATGGGCAAGCGCTTCTCGACCCGGCTGCACGTGCCCGCCATGGCCATCCAGCGGGAGTCGGCCGAGCTGGCCTCGGTGGTCGAGGAATCGGTCTCGGGCATCCGCGTGGTGAAGGGCTTCGGCGCCGAACGGGGCCAGTCGGACCGGCTCCGGCACGAGGCCGACGACGTCTACCGGGAGTCCATGGCGGCGGCCCGGGTCCGTGCCGTCTACCTGCCCGCCATGGAGTTGCTGCCCAACATCGGTCTCGTCGCCGTCCTCGGGTACGGCGGCCACCAGGTCCTCGACGGCAGCCTCAGCCTCGGGTCCTTCGTGGCCTTCAACGTCTACGTCGTGTTGCTGATCTGGCCGTTGCGCATGCTGGGCATGATCATCGCCCAGGCGCAACGGTCGGCGGCCTCCGCCCAACGGGTGCACGAGATCCTGGTCACCGATCCCGACATCGCGGATCGCAAGGACGCGGTCAGCCTCCCCCCGCGGGACGACAGCCACCCGGGGGGCGAGGTGTGCTTCGAGGACGTCGACTTCGGCTACGGCGCCGGCGGGATGCCCGTGCTGTCGGGCTTCGTGCTGCGAGTCGCTCCGGGTGAGTCGGTGGCCCTCGTCGGAGCCACCGGCTCGGGCAAGTCGACCGTGGCCCACCTCCTGCCCCGGTTCTACGACGTCGACGGCGGCCGGGTCCGCCTGGACGGCGTCGACGTGCGGGACGTGAAGCTGGTCGACCTGCGCCGGGCCATCGGCATCGTGTTCGAGGAGACCTTCCTCTTCCACGACACCGTGGCCGCCAACATCGCCTTCGCCGACGGCGCCGCCGGCCAGGAACAGATCGAGCGGGCGGCTCGCTTGGCCGGCGCCCACGAGTTCATCAGCGACCTGCCGGAGGGCTATGGGACGATCGTGGGGGAGCGGGGCTTCTCCCTGTCCGGGGGCCAGCGCCAGCGTCTCGCCATCGCCCGGGCGATCCTGGCCGATCCCCGCGTCCTCATCCTCGACGACGCCACGTCGGCGGTGGACCCGACCAAGGAGCACGAGATCCGGGGTGCCCTGGGCGAGGTCATGGCGGGGCGGAGCACGATCGTCATCGCCCACCGTCCGGCGACCGTGGCCCTGGCCGACCGGGTCATCCTCGTCGACGAGGGCCAGGTGGCCGCCGACGGCACGCACGAGGAGCTCCTGGCCACCAGTGCCCGCTACCGGGAGGTGCTGGCGTCGTCCGGCGGCCCGGGCGCGGACGGGAAGGCGGCGGCCGATGTGGGGTGAGGCCGGCGTCGCCGAGGAGGACATGCTCGACGCCGAGGCGGCCAAGCAGGTCCTGCGGCGGGCGGCCCGGATGTTGGCGCCGTACCGGCGCAAGGTCGTCGTGGCCACGCTCCTGCTGTTCGCCTGGACCGGGTGCGTGCTCGCCGGGCCGTTCCTCGTCCGGTTCGCCATCGACGACGGGCTCACCGCCCACGACGTCGGTGCGCTGAACCTGGCCGTCGGCCTCTACGTGGCCGTCGCTCTGATCGGGTACGTCGTCTATCGGCGGGTCGTCCTGCTGGTCAGCGTGGTGGGGGAGTCCTTCCTGCGCGACATCCGAGTCCGGGTGTTCGCCCACCTCATGCGCCTGTCGATGCCCTTCTACGACCGGGAGAAGGCCGGGGTCGTGGTGTCACGGATGACCTCCGACGTCGAGTCGCTGCAGGAGCTGGTCCAGTTCGGCCTGCTCATGTTCGTGACCAACACCCTGCTGCTGGTCTTCTCGTTCATCGCCCTGGGCGTCGTCTCCTGGCAGCTCCTGCTCGTCTGCCTGGTCGCTCTGCCGCCGGTGATCCTGGCCAGCATCCGGTTCCAGCGGCAGTCCAACCAGGCCTACCTCGTGGTCCGGGACCGGATCGGCTCGACGTTGTCGGACCTCCAGCAGGGCATCACCGGTGTGCGGGTCATCCAGGCCTTCGGGCGGGAGGACGCCGAGGTCGGGCGCTTCCGCTCCGGCAACCGGACCCTCTACGACGCCCACATGGACTCGGTGCGGATCCAGGCCTGGTACCTGCCCGTCATCGAGTTCGCGGGCATCGGGACCACGGCCGCGGTCGTGGCCGTCGGCGGCTTCCTGGTGTTCGACGACCTGGTGACGCTCGGGACCGTGACGTTCTTCGTCTTGACCCTGTCGAACCTGTTCGAGCCGGTCCAGCAGCTCAGCCAGCTCTTCAACGTCCTGCAGTCGGCCGGCGCCGCCCTGAACAAGCTGTTCGAGCTGCTCGACACGCGTGTCGACGTGCCCGAGCGTCAGGGGGCGATCGACCTGCCCGAGCGGGGCGACCTCGAGGTGGACGGCGTGTCGTTCGCCTACGCGCCGGACCAGGACGACGTGCTCCGCGACGTGAGCCTGTGCTTGGCCTCCGGTGAGCGCTTGGCCTTGGTGGGGCCGACCGGGGCGGGCAAGTCGACGTTGGCCAAGCTGATGGCCCGCCTGTACGACCCGACCGTGGGCGCGGTGAGCTTCGGTGGCGTCGACCTGCGGGACGCCCGGGTCGGGTCCCTACGGCGCCAGATCGTCGTGGTGCCCCAGGAGGGCTTCCTGTTCGCGGGGACGGTGCGGGACAACGTGCGGGTGGGCCG
>DATDAH010000229.1:0-16853 GCA_036525535.1 Acidimicrobiales bacterium | reverse complement strand
GGCGGCCGGCGCTCGTCTCATCGGATCCGTCGCCGAGTGGCTGGAGGAGAAGGAGCAGGCCCTCGGCACCTACGACTACGCCGGCGCGGCCAAGAAGCTGGACGACGACGGGATGCTCGACCTGCTCACCTACGAGTTCGTCAGAGACTCGGGCTCCGCTGTGGTCGGCGACCCCGAGCGTTGCGTGGAGATGGCCAAGCGCTACGAGGCGGTGGGCGTCGACCTCCTGCTCTGCCTGGTCAACCCCTACAAGATCGCCCACGAGGACGTCATGCAGACCATCGAGCTCATGGGCGAGCACGTCATCCCCCAGTTCAACGATGAAAAAGGTTCGGCCTGATCGTGAGTCACGGTCGACTCGCCTCGCTGCGCTCGGCGAGTTCATCACTGTGCTTGCTGGCCTCGCCTGACGGCTCGGCGGTCTTCTGATGGGCGCCGTCACGACTCCCACCGACTGGACCCACGAGAACGCGGTCGCCCGCCTCAAGCCGCTGGTCGCCTTCAACGCCGTGCTCGGCGTCGGCGGCGGCAAGCCGGCCAAACGCCTCTTCTCCCTCGACCCGGCCGACCTCTGCGCCGCCGCCCGCAAGAAGTCCGGTCTGGACGACCTCGGCCCGCCCACCTTTTGGGACGGTCTGGTCGCCTACACGTCCTCCTTCGAGGAGGAGGCCCGGCCGACGGCGATGGGTCGCATGGCCATGCGAGCCCAGCTGATCGAGGCACTGGCCGCCCGGGCCCGGGTCTTCGACTGGGCCAAGGCCCACCCGGAGGCGATGGCCACCCCGGTGGCCGCGCCCCTCATGATCTGCGGGCTGCCCCGCACGGGGACGACCTTGCTCAGCCACCTGTTCCAGGCCGACCCGGGGAACCGCACGCTGCGCCACTTCGAGGCCTCGGATCCGGCCCCGCCGCCGGTCCCCGGCCAGGAGGCGACCGATCCCCGGATGATCGCCTCGTACAAGCAGTTGGAGGGCCTGGCCAAGCTGGCCCCGGGCTTCCAGGCCATGCACCCGATGACGCCGGAGGGCGCGACGGAGTGCGTGGTCCTCCACGCCCAGGAGATGACCAGTGTCCAGCTCGAGACCCAAGGCCACGTCCCGTCGTACGCCGCCTGGCTCGACGCCCAGGACCTGCACGGCGTCTACACCTACGAGCGCACCGCCCTCCAGGTCCTCCAGCACGGCTACGACGTCCAGCGGTGGAACCTCAAGACCCCCGTCCACCTCATCGCCTTCGACGCCATCTTCGACCTGTTCCCGGACGCCCGGATGGTCTGGACCCACCGGGACCCGGCCGCGGTCGTGGTCTCCATCGCCAGCCTCAACACCGCCCTGCACCGGGTCAGCAGCGACCACGTGGATCCGGTGGCGGTGGCCGACCATTGGTGCGAACGCCTGGCCGGCATGGTCGACCGGGGCATGACCTACCTGGACGCCCATCCTGACGCCCCCATCACCCACCTGGCCTACGCCGACATGATGGCCGACCCCGTGGGATCGGTGGCGCGGGCCTACGCCGACCTCGGCCTCGAGCTGTCGGACGAGGCGCGGACGTCGATCGGGGGGTGGATGGCGGAGCACCCGCAGGACGAGCACGGGCGCCATCGCTACCGGGCGGAGGACTTCGGCCTCGACCCGGCCAGGATCCGGGACCGCTTCGCCCCCTACTGCGAACGCTTCGACACCTGAGAGGCCGAGCCATGGAATTCGGGATCACGATGTTCCCCACCGACCTGTCGATCGGGCCGATCGAGCTGGCCCGGTCCTGCGAGGAGCGGGGCTTCGTCTCGCTCTACGTCCCGGAGCACACCCACATCCCCACCAGCCGGGCGACGCCGGCGCCGGCCGGCGAGCCGTTGGCCGAGGAGTACAAGCGCTCGCTCGACCCCTTCGTCACCCTGACCGCGGCGGCCGCGGTGACCGAACACCTCCGGGTCGGCACGGGCATCGCCCTCGTCGCCCAACGGGACCCCATCATCACGGCCAAGGAGGTGGCCTCCCTCGACCTCGTGTCCGGCGGCCGCTTCGTCTTCGGCATCGGGTTCGGCTGGAACGTGGAGGAGTTGGCCGACCACGGGGTCGCCTTCGCTGATCGCCGGGCGGTGGTGGCCGAGCGCGTCGCGGCCATGAAGGCGCTGTGGACCGAGGACGAAGGCGGCTACACGGGGGAGTACGTGGACTTCCCGCCGTCGTTCGCGTGGCCGAAACCGGTCCAGAAGCCGCATCCGCCGATCCTGCTCGGTGGGGGTGGGGGCCCGAAGCTGTTCGAGGCCATTGCCGCCTACGGCGACGGCTGGATGCCCATCGGTGGGGCCGGCGTGCGCAAGGCGCTACCCGAGCTCCATGCCGCCATGGAGGCTGCCGGGCGGGACCCGGCCGAGCTCACGATCATCCCCTTCGGGGTGATGCCCGACCCCGGCAAGATCGACTACTACGCCGAGATCGGCTTCGACGAGGTCGTCTTCCGCGTCCCCCCTGCCCCCGCCGCAAAGGTCCTCCCCATCCTCGACCGCCTCGCCGAGTTCGTGGGGACCTGAGTGACCAGGTCAGTCCAGCAGGGCTTCGACGTTCTCCGGAGGGCGGCCGAGGACGACACGGTCACCCTTGACGACGACGGGACGCTCCATCAACGCGGGATGGGCCAGGAGGACGTCGACCACCTGGTCGGCGGTCTCGATGTCGGCCGGGGTGAGACCGGCTTCCTTGAACTCGGGGTCGCGGCGCACCAGCTTCGACGGCTCGACATCGATCTTGGCCAGGATCATCTCCAGCGTCGCCCGGTCGGGCGGGGCCTCCTTGTAGAGGACGACCTCCGGCTCGACACCGTGGTCCCCGAGGATGCCCAAGGTCTGGCGGGACTTCGAGCAGCTCGGATTGTGGAAGATCACGACGTCATCGCTCATTTCCTGAACCTACCGAAGGAGTCGAACCAACACTGCGGCCTGCTCCCGGGTCGGGCCAGGTTCGCCTCGGTGCGCTCGGCGATCAAACCGGCTGTGCTTGCTGATGGTCGCCTCGCTGCGCTCGCCGACCAAAATAGAATCGGTTCCAGTGGCTGACCTGTCCGTGGCCGACCTCACCGTGAGCCAGACGGCACGGCGCCAGCGGGTGATCGACGCCGCCCTCAGCCTCGGCTCGGCCGGTGGGTACGAGGCCGTGCAGATGCGGGACGTGGCCCGCACCGCCGGGGTCGCCCTGGGCACGATCTACCGGTACTTCACCTCGAAGGACCACCTGCTGGCTGAAGCCATGGTCGACTGGACCACCGACCTCGAGCGCCGGACGGCCCAACACCCGCACCGGAACGGCTCGACGGCCGACGCCGTCGTCGAGGTCATCCGCCGGGCCACCCGACCCATGGAGCGGGACCCCCGCCTCGCCGCGGCGATGGTGCAGGCCGCGGCCGCCAACGAGCCGTCGGTGACGGCCTGCCAGCAGCAGACCACCGACATCGTCGAGCGCATGCTGACCGCGGCCATGGACGGCACCGACCCGGAACGGCGGGCCCGCTGCGCCCGGGTCCTGGCCCACGTGTGGAACTCCAGCGTCCTGCGGTGGGCCAACGGCTCCGGCGCCGTCGGCCAGATCGGCAACGATCTCGAGGACGCGGCCCGTCTGCTGCTGGACTGATCCGCCCGCCACCCGGGTGGGGGACGGGTTCGTCGTCGGACTAGAACACGTTCTAGTATTGGCCGTCGTGGACTTCGACGACACGCCGGAAGAGGCTGCCTTCCGCGCCGAAGCCCGGACCTGGCTGGAAGCCCACGCCGAGCGGCGCCGACCTGACGCCCGCCCCTCGTTGGCCGCGGCGAACGACCCCGGCCACCTCGAGGCCTGCCGGACCTGGCAGCGCACCCTCTACGACGGCGGCTGGGCCGGCATCACCTGGCCCAAGGCCTACGGCGGTCGGGGGGGCACCGCCAACCAAGCCCGCGTGTTCGCCCAGGAGGAGCGCCAGTTCGACGTCACCACCGGCATGTTCTCCGTCGCGGTGAACATGATCGGTCCCACCCTCATCGCCCACGGCACCCCGGAGCAGCAGGAGCGCCATCTCGACGCCGTACTGCGCGGTGACGAGATGTGGTGCCAGCTGTTCAGCGAGCCGGGGGCGGGCTCGGATCTGGCCGGGCTGCGCACCCGGGCCGCGCTCGACGGCGAGACGTGGGTCGTGAACGGACAGAAGGTGTGGAGCTCGGGCGCCCACCAGGCCGACTTCGGCATCCTCCTGGCCCGCACCGACCCGGAGGCCACCAAGCACGCCGGCATCACCTACTTCCTGGTGGACATGACCACGCCGGGCGTCGAGGTCCGGCCCCTCCGCCAGATCACCGGCCACGCCCACTTCAACGAGGTCTTCCTCACCGATGTGGCCGTCCCCGCGGCGAACGTGGTGGGACCGGTGCACGGCGGCTGGGGCGTGGCTCAGACGACGCTGGCCAACGAGCGGTCGATGATCGGTGGCGGGGGCGCGGCGACCGGCATCGAGCAGCTCGTCGACCTGGCCCGGGAGTACGGCCGCACGCACGAGCCCGGCGTCCGCCAGGACCTGGCCCGGGCCTACACCCGCATGCGCCTCCTCGAGTTCCTCGGCTTCCGGGCCCAGACCGCGCTGAGCCAGGGCAAGCTGCCGGGCCCCGAGGTCTCGGTCATGAAGCTGGCCATCTCCGACCACGTCGAGCGCACCGGGGACCTGCTCATGGGCATCGAGGGCCCCCATGCCACCCTGGGCGGCGACGATGCCCCGCGGGGCCAACTGGCCCAGTACCAGTTCCTCGGCCAGTGGTCGGTCCGGCTGGGCGGCGGCACCGACCAGGTGCAGCGCAACGTCATCGGTGAGCGCGTCCTCGGACTACCCCGTGAAGCCCGAGCCGACAAGGATGTCCCGTTCCGAGAGTTGCAAGGGGCGTAGATGTACCTCCAGGAGACCGACGAGCAGCAGGCCCTGCGCACCGAGCTGCGGGCCTACTTCGCCGAGCTGCTCAGCCCCGAGGTCCGGGCCGACATCGGGTACCGGGGCGAGGGGGGTGAGGGCTGGCGGCGCATCGTCAAGCAGATGGGCACCGACGGCTGGCTCGGCATCGGCTGGCCGAAGGAGTTCGGCGGCCAGGGCCGCCCCGCCACCGACCAGTTCATCTTCTACGACGAGGTGCAGCGGGCGAAGGCCCCGGTCCCCTTCGTCACCCTGAACACCGTCGGCCCGACCCTGATGCGCTACGGGAGCGACGAGCAGAAGGCCATGTTCCTGCCCCAGATCGTGGCCGGTGAGGTGAACTTCGCCATCGGCTACACCGAACCCGGCTCGGGCACGGACCTCGCGTCCCTGCAGACCCGAGCGGTGCGCGATGGCGACGAGTACGTCATCAACGGGAACAAGATCTTCACCAGCGGGGCCAACGACGCCGATTGGGTGTGGCTGGCCTGCCGGACGGATCCCGACGCCAAGAAGCACCGAGGCATCTCCATGATCCTGGTGCCGACCGACGCCCCTGGGTTCTCGTGGACGCCGATCGTGACGGTGGGGGAGAACCGGACCACCGCGACGTACTACGACGACGTGCGGGTGCCCGTCACCAACCTGGTCGGCGAGGAGAACGGGGGGTGGCAGATGATCACCACCCAGCTCAACCACGAGCGCATCGGCCTGGCCGCCCACTCCGGCGAGGCCCACGAGCTGTACGCCGACGTCCGGGACTGGGCCGCCGAGAACGGCGTTTTGGCCCTGCCGTGGGTGCGCGCCGACCTGGCCCGGTGTCACGCGCTGCTCGACGCCATGCACCTGCTCAACTGGAAGCTCACCACCGCGGTGGCCAACGACGAGCTGAACCCGGCCGACGCGTCGGCGGTCAAGGTGTACGGCACCGAGGCCGTCGTCGACGTGTACCACCTGCTGCTCGGCATCCTCGGTGCCGCTGGTTACCTGCGGGAGGGCTCGCCGGGGGCTGTCCTGTCGGGGCGGGTGGAGCAAGCCGGGCGCTCGGCCCAGATCAACACCTTCGGGGGTGGCGTGAACGAGATCCAGCGGGAGATCGTGGCCTGGATGGGCCTCGGCATGACCCGGGGGGCCCGCTGATGACGGCCGACGAGCTCCTGGATCGGCTGCGGGCGTTCGAGGGCCGCAGCTACGGGCCGGCGGTGACCGCCGACGACCCGGTCAACGTGCCCATGATCCGGCACTGGGTCGAGGCGATGGGGGACACCAACCCCGTGTACCTCGACGACGGGGCCGCCGAGGCCACCGGACGGCCCGGGATCGTGGCCCCGGCGGTCATGTTGCAGGTCTGGTCCATGCGGGGCCTCAAGTCCCAGGGCCCCCGGGCCGACGGCGTGCAGAGCGAGCTGCTCGGCCTGCTCGAGGAGCATGGGTTCACGTCGGTCGTGGCCACCAACACGGAGCAGGAGTACCTCCGGGAGCTGGTGCCGGGCGACCTCCTCGCCACCACGTCGGTCATCGAGAGCGTGTCGGAGGAGAAGGCGACCGGTCTCGGGGTCGGCCACTTCGTCACCACCCGGACCGAGTACCGGGACCAGGACGGCGAGCTGGTCGGGGCGATGACGTTCCGGATCCTCAAGTTCCGGCCCCGGCCGAAGGCCGAGCCGAAGCCGAACCGGCCCCGGCCGGCCGTGAACCTCGACAACGCCTTCTTCTTCGAGGGGGCCAAGGACGGGAAGCTGCTGATCCAGAAGTGCTCGTCCTGTGGAGCGCTGCGCCACCCGCCCGGGCCCCTGTGCCCGCAGTGCCAGTCCCTGGACTGGGAGGCCATCGAGGCCTCGGGCCAGGGCACCGTCTACAGCTTCGTGACCAACCACTACCCGCAGGTCCCCGCCTTCGACTACCCGCTCAACGTGGCCCTGATCGAACTGGACGAGGGCGTGCGCCTCATCAGCAACGTGGTCGGCATCGACGCCGACGCCGTCGAGATCGGCATGCCCGTGGCGGTCGTGTTCACCGCCTTCGACGACGAGCTGACCCTCCCCCAGTTCCAGCCGGTGGGGCGCTGACATGGATTTCGCCTTCACCGAGGAACAGGAGGCCGTCCGGGAGCTGGCCGAGCAGGTGTTCACGGGGACGGCCACGCTCGAGCGGGTCAAGGAGGTCGAGGCCTCCGACGAGCGCATGGACCGCGCCCTCTGGAAGGAGCTGGCCACCACCGGACTCCTGGGCATCGGCCTGCCGGAGGCCCACGGCGGTGCGGGCCTCGGCCTGGTCGAGGTGTGCCTGACGCTCCTGGCCCAGGGTCGGCGGGTCGCCCCCGTGCCACTGTGGCCGACCGTTGTGGCCGCCCAGACGCTGGCCGCGTTCGGCACCGACGGGCACCAGGCCCGCTGGCTTCCCGCGGTCATTTCCGGCGACGCCGTGCTCACGGTGGCGCTCGAGGTCGAGCCGGGAGGTCGCGGTGAGGCAGACGAGGTCGACGGGGACTGGCGCCTGACCGGGTCCTGGCCCAGCGTGCCCGCCGGCCACCTGGCTGACGCCGTCGTCGTGCCCGCCGTCGTCGACGGGTCCGTGGCCCTGTTCCTGGTGGAGGCGTCGGCCGCGGGCACCTCGGTCGAGGAGGCGACGACGACCAATCGCAGCAAGGTCGGTCACTACACCTTCGACGCGACGCCGGCCGAGCGCCTCGAAGGCGGCGCCGACGCCGTGACCTTCGCCCACGAACGCGCGCTGGTCGCCCTCGCCGCCGTCTCCCTCGGCGCGTGCGAGGAGGCCACGCGTCTGGCGGCCGAGTACACGTCGGGCCGGGAGCAGTTCGGCAAGCCGCTGTCGACCAACCAGGGCGTCGTGCTCAAGGCCGCTGACGCCTACATCGCCATGGCGGCGATGCGGGCCACGCTCTGGCAGGCGGCCTGGCGCATCGACGAGGGCCTGGACGCGGCCGATGCCGTCGAAGTGGCCCACTGGTGGGCTTCCGACGGAGGTCACCGCGTCGTGCACATCACCCAGCACCTCCACGGCGGCATGGGCGCGGACATCGACTACCCCGTCCATCGCTACTTCCTCTGGGCCAAGGAGATCACCGACACCCTCGGGGGCCCCAGCGCCCACCTCGCCCGACTGGGCGACCTCATCGCCGCGGAGACCGACCGTGACTGACCTCCCTCCCTCCCGGGCCTTTGCCGACGTGGCCGTCGGCGACGAACTGACCCCGTTGGCCATCCCGCTGACCCGCACGGTCATCGTGGCGACGGCGATCGCCACCCGGGACTACCAGGACGTGCACCACGATCCCTCGCTCGCGGTCGAGCGGGGCTCGCCCGACATCTTCATGAACATCCTCTCCACCAACGGCTTCGTGAACCGCTTCGTCACCGAGTGGGCGGGCCCGGCCAGCCGGGTGACCAAGCTGTCGATCCGGCTCGGAGCGCCCAACTATCCAGGGGACACCATGAGCTTCACCGGCTCGGTCGAGGCGAAGGACGACGCCACCAACACGGTCACGGTCGGCCTGGTCGGGGCCAACTCGATCGGCGCCCACGTCACCGGCAAGGTCGAGCTGGTGCTGCCATGAGCGGCGCCGTGGGGTTCGTCGGGACGACCGCGGTCGCCGGCATCGGCGCCACCGAGTTCTCCAAGGCCTCGGGGCGCTCGGAGATGCAGCTGGCCTGCGAGGCCACGATCCTGGCCCTCGAGGACGCCGGCATCGAGCCGTCCGAGGTCGACGGCATGGTCACCTTCACCGCCGACACCAACCCCGAGATCGAGATCGCCCGCCTCACGGGCATCGGCGAGCTCACGTTCTTCTCCCGGATCCACCACGGTGGCGGAGCGGCGTGCGGCACCGTCCAGCAGGCGGCCATGGCGGTGGCCGAAGGCATCGCCGACGTGGTCGTCGTCTACCGGGCCTTCAACGAGCGCTCCGGCCATCGCTTCGGCACGGGGGTCCAGGACCGACCGACCGCAGCGAACGCGGAAGCGGCCCACTTCGCCTGGTACGCCCCCTTCGGCCTGCTCACCCCCGCGCAGTGGGTGGCCATGTTCGGCCGGCGGTACATGCACGAGACCGGGGCCACCAGCGAGGACTTCGGCCGGGTCTCCGTCGCCGACCGGCACCACGCCGCCACCAACCCGAAGGCCTTCTTCTACGAGCAGCCGATCACCCTCGAGGACCACCAGAGCAGCCGGTGGATCGTCGAGCCCCTGCACCTGCTCGACTGCTGCCAGGAGAGCGACGGTGGCCAGGCCCTCGTCGTCACGTCACTGGAGCGGGCTCGGGACCTGAAAGCCCCGCCGGCGGTCATCGTCGGGGCGGCGCAGGGCTCGGGCGAGGACCAGCAGATGATGACCTCCTACTACCGGGACTCCATCACGGGCATCCCGGAGATGGGTCTCGTCGCCCGTCAGCTCTACGACCAGGCCGGCATCGGCCCCGATGACATCCAGACCGCGGTCCTCTACGACCACTTCACGCCCTTCGTGCTCTGCCAGCTGGAGGAGTTCGGCTTCTGCGGCAAGGGCGAGGCCAAGGACTTCCTGCGGGACGGGCACCTGGAGATGACCGGGCGCCTGCCCACCAACACCCACGGCGGCCAGCTGGGCGAGGCCTACATCCACGGCGTCAACGGCATCGCCGAGGGCGTCCGTCAGGTCCGGGGCACCTCGGTGAACCAGGTCGACGGCATCGAGAACGTCCTGGTCACCGCCGGCACCGGCGTCCCCACCAGCGGCATCGTCCTCCGCCCCGACGCCTGATCCAGCCCGACCACGGCCGACGTCGATCCCGCTCTCCTCGATGGAGACAGGGGCCCGGGCGCGGCAGGGACTGCGTTGATGCGGTCGTCGAGGGGGACAGGCGACGCTTCCGACCCAGGCCACCGTTGCCTGAGGCGGCGCGTTATGTCACGATCGTCGAACGAGGCGCCCCAACGGCCGGAGGGCGCGTCGTCATCGCCGCTCAGTCGTCTCGACGCCGGCCCGAAGGGGGTGGGTGACCGTGCCCAAGCAGGCCGCCGCAGCGCCCGCACAACAAGAGAACGAGCGCAAGCTGCATTGCAAGCGGGGAGACAAGATCGAGTTTCCCGTGCCGGCGGAACATCCTCATTCGATACATCAGACGCTGACGCCGGTGCGATCGGCCGAGGACATCGGCGACTTCCTCGGGCTGTGGGCGACAGTCGCGGAGGCAAGAGACCAGCCGCCGCCGGCTCCGGCCGACCTGGTGGCTCAGCTGAAGCGGGACAAGATCAGCGTCCTTCGCGTGGCCGCCACCAGCCTGCGCATTCCCAAAGGTGCGGTCCTGACGCTGAACAACCCGCTCAATCACATCGAGTGCGATGAGGTGACGATCGCGGGAGACCTCGTTGCGCATGGCGAGCTGGTCGTGAGGTGCAACACGCTCACGCTGGAATAGGGAGGCTGCGATGGGCAGGATCATTCTCGACGGGAAGAGCTTCGACGACCCGAAGTACAAGCCAGCGCCCGCTCCAACCGGCCCAAAGCCTCCCACCCCACCACAGGCACCGACGGGCCCCGCTGGTGGGGCCCTCACCGGGTCGTACAACGGGACCGAGGGAGACGAGGGGATCACCGGTGTCCAGTCGACCACTGCGGCGCAGAACGGTGTCCCCGGAATTCCGGGCGAGGATTCCGCCAACGCGACCTTCCACGTGAACGAGCCCGACGGCCCCGACTTCGGCAGCCGTGACTGGCTGAGCGCGAGAGGCGGGAACGGCGGCCCGGGGGGAGATGCGTCCACGCCCGGGGGGGACGGTGGAGTGGGCGGCAACGGCGGATCGGGATGGGGCGCGGGTCGTGGTGGTAACGGCGGGCGCGGTGGCGCGGGAGGCAGGGGAGCGCGCGGCGGAGACGGCGGAAAGGGCGGAAACGGCGGGCTTGTCTGGATCTACAACGAATGGGCGGCACCCGTCGTGATCCGTGATCCGGCAGCGCTGGCCGGGGGAAGAGGGGGAATTCCCGGGACGGGTGGTGCAGGCGGGGCAGGCGGGGCCGGCGGGACGGGTGGCGCTGGCCCCTTCGGACCGAGCCCGAACGGCGATGCGGGCCCCTCCGCGCCGCGCAACAACGGACGGCCCGGCTACCCGGGAACACCGGGACGATTCATGACCTAGGTGGCCACCGACGCCGTCAGCGAGAAGCGTTGGGGCACCGAACCGGACTGACTTACGGCTGTGCCGCAGGAAGCCGGCAACGCAACGTCACGCCAGGGCCCCGGCTTTCCGCGACCCGACCGTGGCCGGGCTCCTTCGCGTCCCGGCCTGGGGCGTTGGTTCCTTCGCCTTGGAGCGGCCGTACAGCAGGGGCCGTTCGATCCAGCGGTACGACACGGCGGTCACTGCGGCGGTGACGGCCAAGCCGAGGAGGACAGCGGGCACGGCCATGAGCGGCTCGGTGCCGACGTCGAGCCACAGCACCGCGGTGGTCAGGATCGGGTAGTGCCAGAGGTAGAGGCTGTAGCTGACGAGCCCCGCCCCCCGCAGCGTGGGGCCGTCGAGCACCGTCGAGGCCGGCGGGCGGGCCACGAGGTGGAAGAGCAGGATGGCGAGCAGGAGGCCCGACAAGGGCTCGATCCACAGGTCGAAGGCCACGCCGCGGCGGTGGTAGGTGCCGTTGGCGCCGAGGTAGAGGCCGAGCAGGACCAGTCCGACGACGGCGGCTCGGGCCACGAGGCGGGAGCGAGCCAGGATCCAGGCCCAGGAGTCCACCCCGCGTTCGCGGACGGCGATGCCGACCAAGGCGCCGACCAGGAACTGGGGCAGCCGGCCCGGCAGCAGCGAGGCCGACAGGCCCAGGGACTCCGCCCCGCGGTCCCACCACCAGACGGACAGGGCGCAGGCCGATGCCAGCAGGGCCCAACGCCCGAAGCGCCGGTGGAGCAGCGGGGCCAGCAGCGGGACGAGCAGGTAGAAGTGGACCTCGGTGGTGAGGCTCCACCAGGGGACGTTGACCGACGAGGTCAAGTGGTCGGTCATGTAGCCCTGGAGCACCACCAGCAGGACGAGGTCCTTCAACGAGCCGAGGATCTGTGGGGCGACGAGTGGCACGAGGACGGCGACCGACACGAGGTAGGCGGGCAGGAGCCGGCGGGCCCGGCGTCGGTAGAAGGAGCTCCACTCGGGCCGGCGGTCCCATGCCGTCACGATCAGGAAGCCGGACAGCACGAAGAAGGCGTCGACGGTGAACTTGCCGAGGCCCATTGGCCACAGGGCAAGAGGGGCGGGGTCGGCGTGGACGAGGTCGTGGGACTCGAGCACGAGGCGAATGGCGTGGTATCCGACCACGATGAGCACGGCGAGGCCGCGGAAACCGTCCAGCGCGGGCCAGCGCGTGGGGCGGGCCAGGTCCTGTTGCAGCGCCGTCACGGGCCAGGGACCTACCCGCTCACCCCCCGGGCATGCCCTCGCCGGGGCGGGATGGAGGCGACGGGACACCGTCGAATGGTGGACCGCCGATCATGAACCCGACCTGAACAGGTCAGCCTCCCGAGGGTGAACCCGACCTGAACAGGTCAGGCCGGCGTCCACCTCGGGAGCACGACGCCCTCCACGGGCTCGGGGAAGACGACCTGTACGGGGGTGCCGATGGCGATGTCGTCGGGGCCGAGCTCACCGATCGGGCCGTCGGCGGTGCGCACGACGTTGCCGATCATGCGGAGGCCGGGGTCCTCGTCGAGGGTGATGACGGCGACGTTGTACGGCGCCTGCTCGGCGTAGGCGGGGAGCAGCGGGGGATGGGCGATGACGAAGGACCAGACGGTGCCGCGTCCGCTCGCCGCCACCCAGCCGCTGGTCAAGCTGTTGCAGTACGGGCACATGGGCCGGGGCGGGTGGCGGACGCGACCGCAGTCCGCACACGTCTGGTAGCGCAGCTCACCGACGGCTGCGCCCTCCCAGAAGGGGGCGGCGACGGGGTCGTGGAGGATCGGCAGGAGCGTCATGGCACGGGCTACCAGCCCTTGAAGTCGGCGTCCCGGCGCTCCACGAAGGCGGCCACGCCCTCACCCATGTCGTGGGTGTGCATGACGTGCTCCTGGCCCATGGCCTCCTCGCCGAAGGCGGTGTGGCGGTCCTGGTCGACGGCCCGGTTGATGAGCCACTTGGTCGTGGCGATGGCCCGGGTCGGCCCTTGGGCCAGGCGCCCCGACCACTCGGTCAGGGTGGCCTCGAGCTCGTCGGCGGGCACGACCTTGTTGACGATGCCGAGGGCGGCGGCGTCTTCGGCCAAGAGGTCGTCGCCGAAGAAGGCCAGCTCCTTGGCCTTGTGCGGGCCGACGGCCCGGGTCAGCAGGTAGGGGCCGCCCGCGTCGGGGATGATCCCCCGACGGACGAAGACCTCGATGATCTTCACGCCTTCGGCCGCGATCACCAGGTCGGCCGCCAGCGTGAGGTGGGCACCCAGGCCCGCCGCGGTGCCGTTCAAACCGACGATCACGGGCTTCTCGCAGTCCAGCATGGCCGAGATGAGGCGCTGGGCCCCCGTGGCGATCATGCGCATGGCATCGCCGACCATGCGGTCGGGCGCCCCTTCAGGCTTCGCGGGGCCGCCGCCGCGGTCGGCGCGGAGGTCGGCGCCGGTGCAGAAATGGCGGCCGTTGGCGGTCAGCACGACGCAGCGCACGTTGGGGTCGGCGCTGGCCGCGTCGAGGAGGTCGATGAGGCGGTTCCGCTGATCCGGGGTGACCGAGTTGCCGGCGTCGGGGCGGTTGAAGGTGAGCCAGGCCACGCCGTCGCGGACCTCGTGCAGCAGATCGTTCTCGTCAGGCATCCGCCCGGACTGTAGGGGACCCGCGATCAGCCGAACGACGTGGCCCGGGCCGCGGTGGAGCCACCGTCGACGGGGAGCAGGATCCCGGTGACCGTCTCGGCGTCGGGCCCGGCCAGGAAGGCGACGGCCGCGGCCACGTCCTCCGCGGTGCTGAGGCGGGTCAGGTGCATGGCCTCCCGTCGAGCCCGGCCGGCGTCGTCGAGGTCGGCGTCACGGCGCTCGTGGAGGATGTAGCCGGGGGCCACCGTGTTGGCCCGGATCCCGTCGGGCGCGCCCTCGACCGCCAGAGCCCGGGTCAGGGCGTTGAGCGCACCCTTGCTGGCGACGTAGGCGGCCAGGCCGGGGGACGCCCGGTCGACGGCTCGGGACGAGACGTTCACGATCGATCCGTGCCCGGCGGCCCGGAAGTGCGGGATGGCGGCCCGGCACAACCACATCGGCGCGGTCACGTTCACGCGGAGGGCGGCGTCCCAGTCGTCGGTGGCGATCTCGTCGACCGGCATCGACGTCACGGATGCCACCGCGTTGTTGACCAGGATCGTCAGCGAGCCGGAGCGCCGAGCGGCGGCATCGACGAGCGCTGTCGCCTCCGTCTCGTCGTTCAGGTCGGCGGCGACGAAGGTCCCGCCCACCTCGTGGGCGACCGCTTCGCCCCGCTCCTGGTCCCGCCCGGTCACGACGACGCCGGCCCCCTCGGCGGCCAGCCGGAGGGCGATGACCCGACCCAGCCCGGCCGTGGAGCCGGTCACCAGGGCCACCTCTCCGGAGAGCCGCCCCGAGTTCGGAGCCCCGTCGGTCACGTGCGTAAGGTAACCAGCCGCACATGACGCAGGCGTCAGCTTGGCTGGCCCACCGACGAGAGGCACAGAGATGAGCGGGTACCTGGAGGGCAAGTCGATCGCCGTCACCGGGGCAGGTCGAGGCATCGGGCGGGCCGTGGCCCTGGCCTGCGCGGCCGAGGGTGCCAGCGTCGTGGTCAACGACTACGGGGTGGCTCCCGACGGCTCCGAGCCGACCAGCGAGGTGGCCGACGCCGTCGTCGAGGAGATCACCGACGCCGGTGGCACCGCCGTCGCCGTGGCCGACTCGGTGGCCGAAATGGCAGGCGGGGAGCGGATCGTGGCCACGGCCGTGGAGCAGTTCGGCAAGATCGACGGCGTCGTGTGCCCGGCCGGGATCCTGCGGGAGCGGATGCTGTTCAACATGTCCGAGGACGAGTGGGACCCGGTCATCGCCACCCACCTCAAGGGCACGTTCACCGTCTTCCGGGCCGCCGCCGCCCGCATGAAGGAGCAGAAGTCGGGCTCCCTCATCGGCTTCACGTCCGGGGCGTTCGCCGGCAGCGTGGCCCAGGCCAACTACGCCGCGGCCAAGGGCGGCATCGTCTCCCTGGTCCGCTCGGCCGCCGCCGGGATGTACCGCTACGGCGTCACGTCCAACTGCATCGCCCCCGTCGCCCAGACCCGCCTGTCGGCCCAGGTGCCGATGGAGCTGCAGATGGGTGATGCCGAGGACGTCGCCCCGATGGTCGTCTACCTGCTGTCGGACGAGGCCCGCCACATCACCGGTCAGGTGTACACCGTGAACGGCCCGACGATCGCCGTGTGGGACCAGCCCCACGAGGTCCGCTCGATGGACCACGAGGGGGGCGGGCGCTGGACGCCGGCGGAGATCGCGGCGCAGATCGACGAGGGAGTGGGTCAGGAGCGCATGGGCCTCATCGACCGTCTCGACGCCATGCGGGCCGCCGCCGCCTCCGGCGACAAGCCCAACCAGTAGGTCGCGCTGCGCAGCGGAGCGGAGCAGCTCCGAGGACCCGCAGCTTCGGCGGCGCCGGACTTGCCGAGCGTCAGCGAGGCCAGTCGAGGGTGACGGTCGAGCCCTTGATGCGGAGGGCGGTCTCCATGACGTCGGTCGAGAAGGTGTGGCAGGTGTCGGCCATGGCGTGGCCGACTTCGGAGGCCCGCTCGTAGTCGTCCAGGTCCATCAGGCGACCGAGGGAGATCCGGCAGGCCCGGCGCAAGGCGATGGCGGCCTCGGCCGTGTCCGGGTCCAGTGTGGCGTTGGCCCAGGCCAGGAAGCCCCGCCCCATCGGCTGGCCGGCGTACGGCTCGGGACCGAGGACCGTCCGCGCGTCGACGTCCCAGTCGAGGAGGTCGACCCCGTCGCGGGCCAGGTGGGCCGTCGTCCGCCCACCTTCACCCCGGTCGGGCACGGTCATGTCGTAGCGGCGGTGGTCCCGCCCTGCGCCGACCTGGGCGATGGCCAGACCCGCGAGGTCGAACCAATGGGTGCACGTCGTGCGGGCGTCGGCGTGGGTGCCGTGGGCCGTGGCGTCGGCCGTCACCGGTGCGCCGACGAGGGCCTGCAGTGGTCCGAGGGCGTCCGGGCAGGTGGACCAGGGATGACGTGGGGCGTCGCCGTCGATGCCCACCACCTCTCCGTCCCGGTGGCCGACCGTCACCCGGAAGTGGTGGAAGTCGTCCTCCAACTCCCCCCAGACCTTCTCCGGCGACACCGTGACCAGCTCGATCCGTCGCCGGTACCCCGTCACGGGAAGCCGGGCTTGAAGATCATGAGGAAGAGGATGACGACCAGGAGGACCTTGAGGACCATGTCGGTCATCCCGATCTTCTGGCCCAGCGCCTCGAGCTGGACCACCTGGGGCGGCGGGCCCTGGGCGCCGGGGGGCGGGCCCTCGGTCCGGGACAGCTCCTCGGCCAGGGCGTTGGCCTTCCGCACGGACGGGAACAGGATCGCGTGGGACAGGCCGATGCCGATGAGGTAGAGCAGGATCGACAGCGAGATCCAGAGGTCACCGAAGCTGATGAGGTCGTTCTCGGACATCAGCACGAGCAGGACGCCGGACACGAAGACGAGGTAGATGAAGATCTCGGCGACCTTCGAGACCGCCCAGACAGCCTGGTTGATGGCCACCCCCTCCCGGCCCGGCCGCTGCTGGGCCTGCTGGGCGTAGAGGCCGTTGAGCTGCACGCCACCGAAGCCCACGATGGCCGAGAGGATGTGGAGCAGGAGCATGATCCCGTAGACCGTGTCGTCGCTGCCCAGCTCCACGATCGTCGCCAACACACCCATTGCGTTCCTCCTGGTTGAGACCGCCGCGGAGCTTAGGGGTG
>DATDAH010000228.1:0-5604 GCA_036525535.1 Acidimicrobiales bacterium | reverse complement strand
GACGTCGACGAGGTACGCCGTCGACAGCCCGGCGGTCGCGATGATCACGCCGCCGATGGCGGGGCCCACCATCACGCCCAACCAGACGTTGGTGGACTGCAGGGCGAAGGCCGCCGGGCGAAGGTCGTCGGGCAGCAGGAGCGGCAGAAGCGAGCGACTCACCGGATGGCCCACGGCGAGGATCGCGCTGGAGACAGCACCCACCACGTAGAGCACCCACACCTGCGGTTGGTCGAGGGAGGCGTTGACGGCCAGGGCGAGCGCACAGACCAGGGCGGCGGCGCTGACGCCGAGCAGCAGGCGCCGCTTGTCCCGCCCGTCGGCCAGGGCGCCACCGATGATCGAGAACACCAGCAGGGGCCCGAGCTCGACCAGCCCGAGGAGGCCGACGGCCAGGGAGGAGCCGGTGAGGTGGAACAACTGGAACGGCAGCGCCGCCGAGGTCATCGTGGTCCCGACCAGCGAGATCGCCTGACCGCTCCAGAGGCGCCGGAAGTCCGGCGACACCCGCAGGGGGGTGATGTCCACCAGCACGCCCACGACGACCGACGCTAACGAGCCCGGCGCCGCACAGGCCTGACTGGGTCTAGAGCTTGACCACGTAGGTGGTGGCGACGCGGTCGTAGACGGTGCGACGGCGGTCGTCGGTCCCGAGCCAGACCAGCGACAGCACCACGATCACCAACGAGGCCAGGCCGCCGATGACGGGGACGATGATGACCAGGTCGGGCGTATAGCGGAGGGCAGCCTTGTCCCAACCCGGCGGCGTGCGGCCGTCCTCCTGGGCGACGATGCGCAGGCCGAGCATCAGCTTGCCCGGCGTCGCACCCATCGCCCCCACGAAGCCCACCTCGTACGCGACCGCCAGGAGCAGGGACACGAGGGCCAGCCCCCAGCTGGATTCGTCCCGATCGATGCCGCCGCTGAGGCCGATGACGATCACCGACGACAGGACGCCCAGGATCAGCCCGTCCAGGAGGCGGGCGCCGATGCGGGCCCACGGGCTGGCCAGGACGCGATCACCAGGGAGGACCACCCCCGACCCGAACGGATCGGGGGGCGGTGGAGGCAGGTTGCCGTCGCTCATGGCACTCGATCCCATCCCGTGGTCGCGTTGACGGCGCCCATGATGGAGCGCGCGGTGGGCCCGGTGAGAATCGCGTTGATGACCGAGCGATCACCGGGGAGTCCGCGAATGGCGGAGCGCGCTGTGCGAGCCTTGACCGGTGAAGCTCGGCCTCGAGGCTGATCGAGCTACCCACTCCGAACCTCGACGTCCCCGGCGCTCTGGCCTCGACGGGGTTCGCCGACCGGTGCCGGTGCGTCGACCCCCGGTCGGCGGAGCGGACCCGACCGGGCCGGAGGCGGGGTTCCGCACCGACATCGAGGGTCTGCGGGCGATCGCGGTCATTTCGGTCGTGGCCTACCACCTCGAACTGCGGGGTTTCTCGGGGGGCTTCGTCGGCGTCGATGTCTTCTTCGTCATCTCGGGCTTCTTGATCACCCGCAGGCTGTTGCGGGGCGCGGTCGAGGATCGCACGGTGCCCATCCGCGACTTCTACGCCGCCCGAGCACGCCGGATCCTGCCGATGGCCACGGTGGTCATCGTGGCCACGATCGGCGCGGCAATGATCTGGCAGGACCGACTGCAGCTCCTGCAGTCAACGGGTGCCGACGCCCGCTCCGCCGCGCTCTTCTTCTCGAATCTGCGGTTCGCGTCCCAAGGCACCGACTACATGGCCGAAGCGGACGCCCCATCGCTGTTCCTGCAGTTCTGGTCGCTCTCCGTGGAGGAGCAGTTCTACCTGCTCTGGCCTGCGCTCCTCCTCGCACTGGTCGCTATCGCGGCCCGACGCGCCGGCTCGATCCGCACGTCCGTCACCGTCGCTCTCGGCCTGATCGTGGGACTGTCGTTCTGGCTCTCTCAGCGCTACTCGACCACCGACCCCGTCACGGCGTTCTTCCTGCTCCAGAGTCGCGCCTGGGAGATCGGGATCGGGGCCCTGCTGGCGGTGGCGGGCCTCCGCGCTCGGCGCCTCCGCCACCCCCTTGGCACCGTGGCCGCCTTCGGAGGTATGGCCGCAATCGTCGTCGCGGTGGTCGGTTACGACGTGTCCACGATCTGGCCGGGCCGGGCGGCGGCCGTACCCGTGCTCGGCACCGCGCTCGTGATCGTCGCGGGCATGGACTCGCAGCCCTCGCTACCGAGCCGAATCCTGTCGACCCGACCGATGCAGGCCGTGGGTCGCTACTCCTACTCGATCTACCTGTGGCACTGGCCGCTCGTCATCCTCGTCGCCGGCGGGGAGAAGCCCGACCTGGCCGCGGTCATCGTCATCGTCTCGGCCACGCTCGTGCTCGCCGTCACGTCCTTCTACGTCGTCGAACGCCCCGCCCTGCGGTCGACGTGGTTGCGCGCCCGTCCCAGCGCCACGCTCGGTCTCGGGTTCGCTCTTCTTGTTGTCTCAGTAGCTGCTTCCCACCTGCCTGGGCTGACGGACGTACCGCTCGACGCCGGCCGGCCGTTCACCGGCCCGACCCATGTCGCGGGAGCGCCGCCCCTTCCCACCGACTTCGTGCCGTCCAACTTGACGCCCACCCTCGCGGAAGGCACGAGCAGCTTCGACGCCTACGCCGAACGCAACGTCGATTGCGACCAGCTCGGCGAATGCTCGTACGGCGACCCCGCGGCCGATGTCCAGATCGTGCTCTTCGGTGACTCTCAGGCCGGTCAGTGGACGGCCGCCTTTGCCGCGCTGGCGACGGCGAATGACTGGCACGTCGACCGGGTCACCCGGAGTGGGTGTTCCTCGCTGACCGTTGCGGCCGCAGACGGGAGGTGCGGCGGATGGGCCGCTGACCGCTGGCAGGACATCGAGCAGATCGATCCTGACCTGCTCGTGCTCGGCGGCCCCGACGGCGCGGGATTCCGAGCCGGACCGGAGGTCTGGGAAGCGAAGGCTCGGCACACGCTCGAAGACGTCGTTCCGAGCGGCATACCCGTGGCGGTGCTGTCGGCGTTTCCCCCCGCCTCCTTGAACGTGCCGTCGTGCTTGTCGGAGCACCTGTACGACGTGTCGCCGTGCGAGCCGAAATGGCCCTCGACCAGCGCGCGCACCGTCGAGATCAACGAGCGGTTGCGCTCGGTGGCCGGCGAGCTCGGAGCGAGCGTTGTCGAGCTGGTCCCGCTTCTCTGCCTACCGGATCGCTGCCCGGTGATCGTCGAGAACGTGCTCGTCTTCCGGGACGCCTACCACGTGACCTCCGCCTTCGCGGCGTCGAGGGCCGGTGACCTCGGTGACCGACTGCGGCGGGCGATCGACTGACCCGACCGCAGCCTCTCGCAGGTCGAGGACCTCCAGGTCGTGGTGCGCGTCGTCCTCCTCACCCCAGCGGTCGTCGCCGGGCAGCACTCGGGCGCCTTCAGCCTGCGGGTACTCGACCGCGTCCTCGCCGAACAGGTCGACGACCAGACGTTGTAACCAGGCCGGGTCATCGACGCCGAGGCCCAGTCGCGCCCGGGCCAGGAGCGCGTTCGGCAGCTGCTTCACCTGGATGTCGAGCTCGCGGTGGAGCTCATCCAGGGTCGGCGCCAACTGCTCCCGCTTCAGCCGGCGCGATGGAGGTTCGACGCCGAGCAGGTCGCACAGAAGCCGCATCGGCCGAGTGCCCACAACGCGGGTGCGCGATGGCAGCGTCCCTTTCAGGTAGTTCGTCAGGCTGATCACGAAGCCGTCCAGCAGCGGCGCAGAACTGGTGACCGCGATGTACATCGACCCGGCGGTCGGGTTGGGCAGGCCAAGGTCCTCCAGGATGTGATCGACCCGCCCGCTGTACTCGGGGGCGACGTCGAAGACCACGGGGCTGAGCTTCGACCGACGGAACACGTCGTTCCATCGGACATCCATCGTGTCGGCGATCACGGCTTCCTCGGGTGGCGGGCTTCCCGGGTGTTCATCAGTTCGTCGCTCGGTGTTGGCCAACCGGACAGCACCAACCGACTGCCCCCCGAGGTTAGACCACCACTCAGCGTGATGTCGGCATAGTGCCTACCCGTGTGTCAGAAATGGCCTGACGGGACGGCGAGATCGTGATTGGCGTAGAGCGCGGTGATCGCAGCCTCGTCCCCAGATCCGCAGGCCGCCGCGATCGTGTCCATCAACCGGTCGTAGTCGGGCCCGGTCGTCCCGGCGTACGACGCCTCCATGCGACCCCACTCGTCCCACGGCAGCGTCTCCACCTTGTTGAGGGCGGCGAGGTCCCGGACCAGGTTCCCTCGTACCTCGCCGATGCCGAAGTTCTCCGGGTACCCGTCAACGCCGAAGGTCGACGGATCGGCCCGGCCATCCCTGCATCGGATCCAGGCTTCGCCGCCGCTGAGGAACTGGCCTTCGGCAAGGTCATCGGGTGCGGTGACGAACTCGAAGCCGAGGATCTCCGGGTCGACCCGCACCCAGCGGGGCTCGACAGGATGCCGGTACTCCACCACCCAGTGGTCCAGAAAGGTGTCGGGTACGAAGTACGACGCGAACCCGGCCCGGCACCGAGCCGGGATCGCTCGGTGTCGCAGGAACGCACAGGCCAGCAGAGCGAAGTGCCGGCACGTCCCGACGATGCGGCTCGACTCAGAGCGGGGTTGCTCGACCCCGCGGTCATCGTGCTGGCGCAGGACCCGCAGGATGTCGCTCACCGCATGGATCGATCGCTCGTCCTCACGCTCCTCGGGGATGCCGAACCCTGCCGCGAGGTTCGGAAGCACGACCAAGCCCTGGGCGACGGCACAGATCTCCACGGGCCTCGACGGCAGTCCGGCCACGAGCGGTGCCACGTCACTGTCGATGGCCGTCAAGCCATCCGCGATGTCATACCGAACGGCCACGGGCGCGGTGCCGGTGTCCGTTACTTCAGTTGCCCGCGCACCTCGCCCGGCGTGTTCATGCTCGTGTGCACGTTGATGTAATAGGCGCGAGGGTTCGACGCGATCGCGTCGAGCACCGCCTGGTCTGCCGGCACGCAGGTGTCGACCTCGAAGCTCGTGTCGTTCTCGACGACGAGCGGCACGACGACGGGTCCCGGGACGTTCCGGGGCGCGAGGTGGACATGCGCGGCGACCGCCGGGGTCGTCAATCCGTTCACCTCGAGCGTGTAGCAGAGCTCGCCCTCGCCGATCTCGTAGGAGAAGAAGCCGTGTGCGCCGCCGTTGGTGGGGGCCGGCGTCTCCTGTCCGGTGGTCAGCGGGATCGCAGGTGACGCCAGGGCGGCGCCGCCTCCGGCAAAGGTGAAAGCCGCCACCGCGGCGAGGGTGAGGGCGGCCGCGATTCGAGTTCGGTTGGTTGTGATCATGATCATGACTCACTTCCTCGGGTCAGGCGGCACCGCTGCGGCGGCCGTCGTCAGGGATACGCCCCGGTGCCTTCATTGTCAATGTCGCCTCCCCAGTCGAACCCACCCGCGCGCATTCCGGCTGGGTGAACGCCCGTGGGTGTCGAGGTGAACCTTCCGTACGTTCCATTGACGTGCATCGAGTGGCTCCCGAGAGTGTCGGGCGTGACCGACGTGTCCCTTGCTCGTGGACCTGTTCCCCAGTGGGGGGACGACCGAGCG
>DATDAH010000227.1:0-2460 GCA_036525535.1 Acidimicrobiales bacterium | reverse complement strand
TCCCCTACCTGCGGGAGCTCGTCCGGTACTGGCTGGACGAGTACGACTGGCGGGCCGAGGAAGCGAGGCTCAACCAACTCGACCACTTCACGACCGAGACCGACGGCCAGGCCATCCACTTCGTCCACGCCCGCGCCGCTGACGACGACGCCCTGCCCATCCTGGTGCTCCACGGGTGGCCGGGGTCGATCGTGGAGTTCCAGGACGTGATCCCCCGCCTGGCCGAGGGCTTCCACGTGGTCGCCCCGTCACTGCCCGGCTACGGCTTCTCCGAGCCGACCCGCACCCCGGGCTGGGACCCGACCCGCATGGCCCGAGCGTTCATCGAGCTGATGGCCCGTCTCGGCTACGACCGCTACGGCGTGCAGGGCGGGGACTGGGGCAGCCAGGTCGGGACCCGGATCGCCGTCCTCGACCCCGACCACTGCGTCGCCCTCCACCTCAACATGGCCATCGCCCGCCGTCCCAAGGAGGACGTCGAGCTCAGCGCCGAGGACCAGGCCGACCTCGCCGCCATGGGGGCGTTCAGCAAGGACGAATCGGCCTACTCCCAGATCCAGGGGACCCGGCCCCAGACGCTGGGGGCGGGCCTGAACGACTCCCCCGCCGGCCTGCTCTCCTGGATCGTCGAGAAGTTCCGGGCCTGGAGCGACTGCGACGGCGACCCCGAGAACGCCTTCACCCGGGACCAGCTGCTGACCAACGTGATGCTCTACTGGGTGACGGGGACCATCACCTCGTCGACCCGCCTCTACTGGGAGCTCCAGCACGGCGACGGACGCTCGCCCTACGTCACCGTCCCCACCGGCGTGGCCCGCTACCCGAAGGAGCCCATCCGCTTCCCCCGGCCCTGGGTCGAGCGGGCCTACAACGTGACCCACTGGGCCGAGATGCCCCGGGGCGGCCACTTCGCCGCCCTGGAGCAGCCCGACCTGTTCGTCGATGACGTCCGCGGCTTCTTCTCGACGGCGCCCTGAGCCAGTGACCGGGCGCGACGTCCTCGTTCGGGGCGGCGAGGTCCTGGACGGCACCGGCGCCTCGTCCGTGCGGGCCGATGTCCGGGTGCGCGGCGGCCGCATCGTCGAGGTCGCCCTGGACCTGCGGCCCGACGGCGAGCCGGTGTTCGACGCCTCGGGGGCGTTCGTGGCGCCCGGTTTCATCGACAGCCACGCCCACACCGACCCGCAGGTGTTCTGGGATCCCACCCTCGATCCTGAGCCCCTCCACGGCGTGACGACGATGCTGATCGGGAACTGCAGCCTGTCGCTGCATCCCGTGAACGAGTCGACCCGGGACGACATCGCCGACCTCTTCGCCTACGTCGAGGACGTCCCCCGCCACCTGTTCGACGAGCACGTGCCGTGGACGTGGACGGACTACGCCGGGTACCGCGACGCGGTGAACGACCGGGGCGCAGGCGCGAACCTGGCCGCGCTGGTGGGGCACAGCCCGCTCCGGCTGGCCGTGATGGGCGACGATGCCTGGACCCGGGTCGCCACGCCCGAGGAGCGCGCCGCGATGGCCACCGTCCTCCGCGAAGCGATGGACGCCGGCGCCTGGGGGCTGTCGACGTCCCAGTTCGACGTCGATGCCCACGGCCGGCCGGTGCCGTCCCGGGCGGCCGACGACGCCGAGGTCGATGCCCTCCTGGACGTGCTGGGTGCGGCCGGCCACGGCGTGGTCGAGATCGTCCCTCGTCTCCTGGACGTCGCCGACCCGTTTGCTCTGCTGGAGGACCTGGCTCGTCGATGCGGCGCCCGCGGGGTCCCGCTCACCTGGACCGGCTTCACCTACAACGAGGCCAACCCCCGGGCCTGCGATAAGTGGCTCGATCTGGTCCGAGGGCTTCGCGGTGAAGGCATCGCGCTCCTCCCGCAGCTGTCACCTCGGCCGGTCGACCTCCGCCTCAACTGGGACTCCTCCATGATGTTCATGGGCCTGCCGGAGAGCTGGCACCGGGTCATCGCCGCCCGGGACGAGGCGAAGGCCGAGCTGTTGGGTGACCCGGCGTGGCGGACGACGGCCCGCGAGGAGTGGGACCGAGTCGAGCGGACGATCTTCCCCCATCACCGACCGGTGCGGGTGCGCTTCGTCGGGCTGGGCCCGGCCGTCGACCCGCAATGGCTGGGCCGCACGTTCGCCGACCTGCTCGCGGAGCGGGACGGGCATCCGTCCGACGTGCTCGCCGACTTCGTGATGGAGAACGACGTCGAGCTCGGCCTCGTCGCCCAGGGCATCGCCAACGCCGACGTCGACGGCGTGGGCCGGACCCTCGCCGACCCCGACGTGCTCATCAGCTCGTCGGACGCCGGCGCCCATCTGCAGATGATCTGTGCGTCGGGGGACACGACACTGGTCCTGACCCGGCACGTGCGGGAGCGGGGCGACCTGACCGTGGAACGGGCCGTCCAAGATATGACCGGGCGCCAGGCCGAGGTCTTCGGGTTCCGGGACCGAGGC